>JBIKJV010000407.1:0-4124 GCA_044360755.1 Phycisphaerales bacterium | reverse complement strand
GTCGCAAGCACAAAGAGATTTAGAAAGACTTTCAGCATCGGTTGGTAGAATAGAAAAGACAACAACCTCTGCTACAAAGACGTTAGCCAGTTTAGCAGGTACTGTTACAGCTGCCTTTGCTGCATTTGGTGCAGTTAATGCTATTACAAGAGCCTCAGATAGTTTTACAAACTTAGAGAATAGAATTGCCTTAGTTGTTGGTAGAACAAAAGAACTAATAGTTGTTCAGTCAGAGCTATTAGCCCTATCTGTAAAGACAAGAGGCTCATTACAAGGTACTGTTGAAGTATTTACTAAGTTTGGATCTGCACTAAAAGGAACTAACACTTCTACTAAACAACTTTTACAGGCTACTGAAAACGTACAGAAAGCTGTTACTATCTCTGGTACTGCTGGAGAGTCTGCAAGAGCCGCCTTAATTCAGTTGGGGCAAGGCCTTTCTTCAGGTCAATTACGTGGTGAAGAATTAAACTCAGTACTAGAACAAACACCTAGAATTGCAAGAGCTATTGCTGATGGTATTGGTTCTTCTATTGGAGAATTAAGAAAGCTTGCTGAAGAAGGTAGACTTACTACTGATGTAGTCTTTAAAGCATTGCTAAGTCAGACAGAGAAACTCAATAGTGAGTTTGCTATGTTAGCTCCAACATTTGAGCAATCGACTGTTAGACTAAAAGACTCAATCAATTTATTATTGTCCGAGATTTCAAAGTCAAGTGGTCTTTCCCAGCTACTTGGCTCAAATATAAATAGAGTATCTATAATCATCACTAACCTCGCTGAAGTTGCAGATGTTTATTTTACGATACTAAGTTCTAGGTTTAGTGAAACAATCAGAGATGCGAAATTAGTGGCATCTGCCTTTGCAAACTTAATTGTTGCCGTTGGTAAAAATATTAGCGCTATTGTACCTGTTATCCGTACATTTACAGCACCATTAACAGTACTGGCAAATTCCTTTTTCTTTGATAGACTAAGAATTTCTTTCTTAGCCTTTTACGAGTCTGTATTCGGAGCAAGGAAAGAAGTTTTAGGGCTAGTCGAGGCACTAGGTCTATTTACTTTATTTGGAGACACTAGGACCTCTAGAACTATTGGTGATATTTTTGATTCTAAATCAGTAATAGAACTTACTAGGAATATTAATAAACTTGCAGAAGGTTTAGACCCTAATAATGTATTTGGATTCTTGGCATTCTCTGTTGGTTTCAGAGATAACTTTGTAACACCATTATACAGAGGCATAGCATCACTAAAGTCATTTGGTGCCGCAATAGGTATTGCTAGTAACCCACTCATTGAATTCTCTAATATTCGTTTTGATCGATTTATTGAGTTAGGTAGACAGTCACTACAAATTCTAAGTTACACTGTTCAAAGATTCTTTGTACCTGCTGTCTTACTTGCGCTTACTTACATCGCAGAGTTTGCTACTAACCTAGTTTACTTAACTCGAAGCTTACTTGGAATAAATCCCAGTTTACTAGAAACATTTAGTATCATTCAAGTTAGAGGTGTAACTGGACTAAAACTATTGGTCTCTAATTTATTAGGTTTAGATGTAGCCGCTGGAGCATTGTATGGATTCTCTACTGCATTTGCAGAGTTAAGATTCGTAATCATCGAAACAGCTCTTGCCGTTGTAGCTTATATGCTATACATGAGTGAGAGGATTGAGGATAGTATATTTACCCGACTAAGCAAAGTTGACGATTTTATTCGTAAATTTGCTGAAAATATTAAAGCCTATTTCTTTGATATTTATGACAAAGTAGTAGGTCGTTCATATTGGCCAGATCTAGTTGATGGCGTATTATTATGGGCAGACAAGCTTTATGTAGAAGGTACTGCTAAAATAGAATTGTTTGCAAAGAGAGTTAAAGCTTCCTTTAACAATATCGCAAACTCCACAAGAGAATTATTTAGTAAAGTTACCGCAAAAGGTATAGACACTAAAGAAGTGATTGCTAAGAGCAGTATTGGTAGTAGTATCAAAGAAAGAGTCAAGGATACTGTTGCAAATATCAAACTTAAAATAGAAAAGATTGATGTTAAAGATATTGTAGCAAGTCTACCTCTAAGAGAGTTAGGTTTAGTGTTCAAGAACATTGCTGACGTAGCCGTATTAGCTGCGGTACTTGCATTGGTTGCACCAGCCACATTCGCTACATTCTTCTCTGCCGCAGGAACGCTTGTTAAATTAGCTTTGGTACCTCGCATTGCAGAGGCTTTATATGAAGCTTTTGATGCTAATGTATTTAAAGAGGTTGGAGAAACCGCAGGTTCTATTATTGGATTCTATTTAAGAGAAGCATTGTTATCTATACCTAAACTATTAGGTGAGCTAGTAACTTTTGCAGATGCCTTTGGTAAGGCATTCTTAGATCAATTTGGAATAATTGGTCAAGCAATTTCAAGCTTCTTCTCATTACTAAGTGTAGGAGATTCTGGTATTTTAGGTACTATCTTGGTAGGTGGTGGTATTGCCACTATCTTGAGCAAGGTAGCAGTAGTCAAAGAATTTGTTACTGGATTCCTAACGTTTATCACAGGTTTGTCTGGTGGATCAAAAGATAAAGGTGGCTTAGTAGGCCAGGCTTTATTAGGTGCTAACTTTAAATATTTAGTTGCAGGTATTGCATTAATCTTCTCTGGATTCTCAGAACAAGTTAATTTAGCTGTTGCATTAGCTGGTGGTATTCCACTAGTTACACTCGCTATTCTTGGTGAGGATGTTGCAGGTAAACTTGTTAAGGATGCGATTACTTCTGTATTCCGATTTTTCATTACTCAATCTCTAGCCGCAGCCGCTACACTGTCTAAAACAAAATTGTTTACTAACTTGTTTGGTGAAGTTAAGGCTGGTGAGATAGCTGGAAAAATTAATAAGGTAAAAGACCTTGTTGGAAAAGTTCTTGGCAATATTAACAGTGGCGAGAATAGGGAAAATTACACCAAGGGTAAAATTAGTATTACTGATTTCTTATTCGGAAAAGAAGATGGAGATGCAGTAAGAAAAAGTGTAGCCGAAAAGGTTAGTGGAGTAGCTGATAAAGTTAAAGACAATATCACTAAAGCTGCAGATAAATTTAAGGACTTAGGTAAGAATAAGAGTTTCTTAGATACCTCTATGTTAGGAAAAGAAGGCGTAGACCCTGCTGAAAGAGCAAAGGTTTATACTGAAAATATCAAGAAAGTACTTGATAAGATGAACGTAGATGTGGAGGGGATGGCTGGCTCTGAAGGTTTATTAGGTAAACTATTCAAGGGTAAAAAGGGACTTGTCGTGGGCGCATTATTATCCGCCTTTGCCTTGTTTACAAGCGCTGCAAATGCGGCTCAAGCAGAGACTGCTTCTGCCAGTTCTAGTATTGTAAACTCTGTACTTTCTTTTGTTGGTGAATATGGCATATACGCCTTATTACTACCTCCAGCAGGTTGGGCTTTCTTTGGTGGAGCATTAAAGAATGTCGTATCCGCATTTGGAATCTTAGGTGGCGCAGGTTTAACCGCTCTTAAGGCGGTAGGTGCTGGTCTTAATGGCCTTGGTATTGGTATGGGGTTACTTGCTAGTACACTACAGTTACTAACAGGTGGATGGGTTAATTTCTTCGTTAAGTTTGCTGCAGGATTAAAAGTACTAATAAATGGTATACTTTTCTTAGGCGGAATACTAGGCGCAGTATTTGGCGGAATTCTTGCAGCAGTTGCCTTTGTAATCAAAGGTATTATACTAGTAGCTACATCTGTTGCTGGTATTGTTGCAATTGTAGCTTCATTAAGTATTGGTGCTATTGCAGTATGGTTGTTTGGTGAGGGTAATAGCTTTACGGCTAAGCTTGATGATGTAATTGAAAAGATCTCAAAGCTATTCCGTTTAAAGCCTTCTGGTCAGAAACAACTAGAAGCGTTACTACCAAGATCCGAACTAGGTGGGCAAGCATTAGATTTCTCAGGTAAGATTAGTGGTATTAACTACAGCAAGCTTACAGAAGGGCAATCAAAGTCTTTACAAAGCCTAGGTACAAGATTATCCGAAGTAATTAAACGTGCTAAAGAGGAAGAAGAAGACTTAGGTGCAGTGACTGTTGAGACTACAGCTGACTTGCAAAAGTTAAGAGATT
>JBIKJV010000325.1:0-4134 GCA_044360755.1 Phycisphaerales bacterium | reverse complement strand
AGGTTGTTCAGAACCGTCACCAGCAACGCCCGCAGCCTCCCCCGGCTCGGGTCGGCCTTCCCAAGAAGCCCCTCCCGCATCACCTTCTTCTCGAAAAAAACCTGACACACATCCGACGCATCCTCCGGCCCCACCCTCCGCCGCAGGTACTCCCGCACCGCCCCGCGATAACGCTCGCAGAACCACCCCACATCACCCAGCCGATCCCACTCCGTGCTCGGAAACGGATCTGACCCATCGAAGTCATCAACGCAGTTCATATACGGTCAGTAGCCATACCAACCCGCTGCCGAAACGTCACGGAAATTCACCGAAGCCAGCCAAATGCAGAAATCTTCGCCGGGTTTTGTCATGTTTCCGGGAGAGCAGGATAGGATAGGGAAACATTCGCCGAATTTGCCCGATCATCCCGTAAGTGCATCCTCCGCAGGACCGACAGTTGCCTCCCGAAATACTGAGGTCTGACTCTCGAATGGGGTTGGGATGGAGCGTCCCGGAGAAGAATAAGGGAAGTTTTGTCATAATTTCGTCAAAGACGCATATGAATTTGGAGGGCACCACGCTTTCAGCGGCCAACCGGTTCCTCGACCACCATCGTTTTCTGATCATGCCGACCATCAAACCGTTCTCCGTCCTATGCGTTGTCTTCGCCATTGGGGCGATGCGCAGTCATGGGGGCCCGCCGCCACCAGTGGGAAAATCGCCAGTCACTGGCAAGGATTCGGCGAAGATTCCGGTCGAAAGGCGTGGCGGGTGGGAGTGGCGGGTCGGTGCTGGTCCTTCGTACCGCAGTCTTGGCGGCGTTGGTTTCAGGAGCGGTCACTATTCAGCTGCGTCCATGGTGGCTCCGGTACAGCCACTCCATGCCGGCTACCAGCAGACCGGTCAGGAGACCTCGAATGCCGGGCCCGCCACGTCATTTGCGGACCGCAGATACCGGAACGGATTTGTTTTCATCGATGATTCGACCGCTACGCCGGGATCATTTCTCCCGGGCACCACCGCGTACTGGGGGTATGAGGACAACAGCCAGGTGCGCAGCGGAGATCTGGAGTATGACGCCGGAGTCTACCGAGATTCACGAGGATCGGAAGACTCGGCAGCCTACCCGCGAACATGGGAATCGGACCTTGCGGGTGGTGCCGTCGCGCTTCACGCCGAAGCGATCTACGAACTGCCGAACGGCCTGCGTGTGGGAGGATCTCTGGGCTACCTGCTCATGACGCAGAACATCAGCCGTTCCGGCAGCACATTCTCCGGTTCGCTGAAGCTGAATGAGCGGCTTTTTTCAGTATCCGACCTCTACGATCTTCAGGGAGTTGTACCCCCGGTGGCTCCCTATGCGGGCACCTTCAGCCATCCCGGCACCGCACCGCTGATCGACAACATTCCGTCGGAACGCCGATACACCCGAACAGCGGATGCCAGCCAGACCGTGGATTTTGCAAACCGGATCCAGCAATCCTTCGATCTCACGCTCCACACCATCTCGCTCGGTCCCGTCGTCGAGTACCAGCGCGGAAGCCTTTCCGCATCTGTCAGTCTGGGGCTTGCGCTCAACGTAGCCGCATGGGACGCAGGATTCCACGAAAGTCTCCAGCGGACTCAGGGCGGACGCACCACTCGTCAGCGTTCCTGGCAGCGCAGCAGTTCCGGAACTGATCTGCTGCCCGGCTTCTTCCTTCAGGGAAACCTCGCATGGCAACTCTCCGAACGATGGTCCGTGAGTGCCTTCGGCCGATGGGACTGGTGCGGCGATCTCGAGGGGGAAGTTGGTCCAGCCGAGTTTTCCGCAGACCTTGGCGGGGCAACCGTCGGAGGCAGCGTAACCATCACTTTCTGACAGCCGATGAAGTACTCATTCCGCGCAATCGTCCTGCTGCTGTTGTCTGTCGGCATCCATCCAGCACATGGCCAGAATGTGAATGTGGGGTTTCCGGAACCCGCATACCAGATCCAGCTCGGGCAGGTCTTCGAGGCCCCCGTTCGCATGGATCCCATGCCCTCGGCGGGACTATTCAGCTACGGCCTGATCGTCACTGTGGAGGGCACCAATGGCCTCATCGGAGTCACCACCCTCATGCCCAAATCACCTCTTGGTTTCGATGGGATCAACGGGCCGGGCAACCGGGGCGTCGCCGCAGCAACTGGACGTTTCACATCGAAAGGAACGGCCAACATGTTCCCTGCCGAGAAACCGAATCACCGGGAGCCTGATCTCGGGAACGTCAGCATCGCGGGCCTGCCCGGAGGCACCTACACCGTGCGCCTCGGACCGTACAACACGCTCGGGCCCACCGAGAGCATCTTCGTGGACGGCAAGTGCCGGGACATGGATGCCATGATCGCTTTCGGAACAACTCAGATCACGGTGGTCAGCCAGCCGCAGGGCATCATTACGGCGGTCGGTCCGATGCTGGCAGACCGGCAGACGGGCCTGCTGACCCAGCGCTATGAGATCAGCAATACCGGGCAGGTGGCAGCCAGATTCCGCATCCTCATCCGGAACATGCCCATTGACTCCATGGTGTGGAATGCACATGGCATGATCGACGGTGTCCCGTATATCGATCTGCCGACCGCCGCAGCTCCCGGCAGCACGCAGTCCCTGACCATCGAATACCGATCGCAGGACCGCACCACCATCCCGGATCCGCAGTTTGAAATCACCACGGCAGACCCGGAACCGCAGGGACCCGATGGAATCACTGCGGCCCTCCAGCCAAGAGCATCGCTTCAGGGCGGGAACATCCTTATAGAGTTCAACTCGGTAGCAGATCAGGGCTACTACATCCAGTACTCCCAAGACGCCTCTTCATGGAAAACCGCCCTCCCGAAGATCGAGGGAACCGGAAACCGCATCCAGTGGATCGATAACGGCCTGCCCAAAACCGACTCTCACCCGTCCACCGCCAGCACGAGATTCTACCGGATCATGGTGGCCAATCCTTCCAATCCATGAAGCGACTGCTCTTCCTGCTCCTCGGGCTCCTGCTGAACCAGGCGGTCCAATCCCAGACCTACCCGGTAGCAACCGCCGTGAAAATCAATGGCGGCGCGTCCCAGCGGTCACGCGTAACTTCGATCTCCGCAGTGTTCAGCGGAGACGTCGCGGCTTCCATCAGGCCGGCGGATCTGGTTCTCCGGAACCTGACGGCTGGATTGGATATTCCCGGCGAAATCCTGCAGGTCGCATGGGATGCGGCCCGCAATGAAGCGACATGGACCTTTCCCACTATCGCCACCCAGGCCCTCCCGCAGGGCAACTACATCGGGCGCATCAGAACCCCGTTCAAATCTCCCACCGGCGGACTCGCATGCACCGCCAATAGTCCGCTCGCTCCAGACTTCGTCTTCGCATTCCATGCCTATCACGGCGATTATGACGGAGACCGCGATGTCGATTTCCTCGACAATTGCTTCCTGCGCGACACATGGGATCTCAGCAACCCAGTCCAGGGATTCGATCCGGCTTTCGACTTCAACCGCGACGGCAGCGTCAACAGTACCGACGGCCCCATCTTCCAGGAGAACTACTTCACCATCCTGCCTCCGGCTCCCGGTCTGCACGCTCAACTCAAAAACGACACCGGCTACAGCCCGCACGACGGAGTCACTTCTGATCCTACCGTCTCCGGCACCCTCACCAGCCCGAACGCCGCAGCCTCCCTGCGGGCCCGTTTCATGAGCGGACGGCCTGAATACACCAGCATCACCGCTCAGCTTCAGCCCAGCGGATCCTTCGAACTCCTCCCCGCCACGCTCAACCAGATCAATGGCTCGACCCTCACCTTCGCCGACCATCTGCTCATCATCGAGGCGCTCGACAACACAGGCGCCGTCATCGCCAGCACCGAGCTCCCATTCAAACTCCACGCCAAAAACAACTGCCCTCCGTTCTTCACTTCCAATCCGGTGAACGGAGCGGCGACCAAAATCGGCGAATCTTCCGTAGCCGCAGACCTTTCCCGGTGGTCGGTCGTCCAGTACGAATTCTTCCGGCAACCAGACGCGGACTGGGTCCTCAGCACCGACCGGACCACCGTTACCCAGAAGGTCAATGCCGATGCTTCCATCTTCCTGAGTGACTTTGATCTCGTCAATTCCGCCATCACCGGAACATGGAAAGTGAAC
>JBIKJV010000006.1:0-37986 GCA_044360755.1 Phycisphaerales bacterium | reverse complement strand
GAACGGGCCCTTCTGCGCGACGTGCCGCGGACGCAGGAAGATCGCCGCCAGCGCGGGGCTCAGCGTCAGCGAGTTGACGCCCGACAGCACCACCGAGATGGCGATGGTCATGGCGAACTGGTTGTACAGCTGGCCGGTGATGCCGGGCATCAGCGCGGCGGGGACGAACACGGCCGCCAGCGAGAGCGTGGTGGCGATGATCGGGCCGGCGACCTCCTTCATGGCCTTGCTGGCGGCGGCGACGGGATCCTTCTCGCCTTCCTCGAACTTGCGCTCCACGTTCTCGACGACGACGATCGCATCGTCCACCACCAGGCCGATCGCCAGCACCAGGCCCAGCAGCGTCAGCGTGTTGATGCTGAAGCCCATCGCCAGCATCACCGCGAAGGTTCCGATGATCGACACCGGGATCGCGATCATCGGGATCAGCGTGGTGCGGATGCTCTGCAGGAACACGAAGATGATCAGCAGCACCAGCACCGCGGCTTCCCAGAAGGTGCTGACGACCTCCTCGATCGAGGCGCTCACGAAGCGCGTGGTGTCGTAGTTGATGACGTAGGTGACGTCCTCGGGGAACGACTTGGACAGCCGGTCCATGGCGCCGCGGATGCCCTCGGCCACCTGGAACGCGTTGGAGCCTGGCAGCTGGAAGATGCCCAGCAGCGCGGCCTCCTTGCCGTCCTGGCGCCCGTTCGTGGCGTACGTGGCCGAGCCCAGCTCGACGCGCGCCACGTCCTTCAGGAAGACCGTGCCGATGTCCGGGCCCGAGCGGACGACGATCTGCTGGAACTGCTCGACCTGCTCCAGCCGGCCCAGCGCGTTCACCTGCATGGTGAAGGCGGGCTGCCCGAAGTACGGCGCCGCGCCGGCCTGGCCGCCGACGGCCTGGCGGTTCTGCTCGGAGATGGCCTTGTAGACCTCCTGCGGCTGGATGCGCAGCGCGGCCAGCTTGGCCGTGTCCATCCAGATGCGCATCGAGTACTGGTGGAGGCCGAAGTTCTGCACCTGCGAGACGCCCGGGATGCGCTGCAGCGTCTGCACGACGTTGATGTCGGCGTAGTTGCTCAGGAAGTCCGCGCTGTAGGTGCCCTTGGGGGAGCGCAGGCCGACGACCTGCACGAAGTCGGTGCTCTGCTTGCGCACCGCGATGCCCTGCTGCTGCACCTCGGCGGGCAGCTGCGGGATGGCGGTCTGCGCGTAGTTCAGCACGTCCACCGCGCCGATCGACTGGTCGTAGCCGACGTCGAACGTGACGGTGATGACGGATGCGCCGCTGTTCACCGAGTTGCTCGACATGTAGATCATGCCGGGCACGCCGTTGATCTGCTTCTCCAGCGGGCGCGTGACGACGTTGCTGGTGACCTCGGCGCTGGCGCCGGGGTAGTTGGCGGTCAGCTGCACCGTGGGCGGCGTGATCGACGGGAACTGGGCCACCGGCAGCACGGCCATCGAGAGGCCGCCCGCGATCACCATCAGCAACGCGATGACGGTGGCGAAGATCGGGCGCTTGATGAAGAAGTCGATCATCGGGCGTCGCCCTTGCCCTCGGCGGCGGGGGCGGCCGGTGCGCCGGGCGCGCCCGCGGGCGCCTTGCCCTGCATCATCTGGCGCATCTGGTCGGCGTCGATGGTCTTGGCGCCGTCGCGCAGCTTCTGCATGCCCTCGACGACCACGCGGTCGTCGGGCGTGATGCCCTCGAGCACCACGATGCCGGCGCCGCCGCGCGGGCCGGTGCGCAGCACGCGCTGGCGGGCGGTGCCGTCGGCCTCCAGGATCCACGCGGTGGCGGCGGCGGTCTCGTAGACGATCGCCGACTCGGGGATGGTCACCGCGCCCTTCAGCTCCTCGCTCCGGAAGCGCACGCTCACGTACGCGCCCGGCGCGATCGACCGGTCGGGGTTCGGGACCTCGATGCGCGCACGGATGGTGGACGTGCCGCGCGCCACGGCGTTGTCGATGAAGACCACCTTGCCCGCGCGCTTCCAGTCGCTCCCGGGCATGGTGGCCTCGGTGTCGGCGATGCCGGACTCGGCCAGGCGGCGCAGCACCGGAATCTCGGCGGCGACGGGCTGGAACTCCACCCAGATCGGGTCCAGCTGCATGATGTTGGTCAGGCGCACCTGGCTGTTGACGTAGGTGCCCGGGTCGGCGTTGCTGTTGCTGGCCTGGCCCCTGGCGGGCGACGTGATCCGCGTGAACGAGAGGTCCAGCTGCGCCTGGTCCAGCGCGGCCTTCTTCGCCAGACGGCTGGCCTCCAGCGAGCGCTCGTTGGCCACCAGCTGGTCGAAGTCCTGCTGCGAGATCGCCTGCACCGGCACCAGCGGGCGGTTGCGCTCCACCTTGACGTGCGCGTTCGCCAGGTCGGCCTCGACGACGGCCAGGTCGGCCTTCGCGCGCTCGACGGCGATGGCGTACGGCCGGGGATCGATCTCGTACAGGAACGCGCCTTCCTCGACCAGCTGGCCGTCGCGGAAGCCCTGCGTGTTGATCCAGCCGGCGACGCGCGGGAAGACGTCGACCGTGCGCACGCTGAGCGTGTTGCCCGGATAGTCGCGCCAGACCGACACGTCGCCCACGGTCGGCTTCACCGTACGCACCGGCACGGGCGGCGGTCCATCGGGCGCGGCGGCGGGGTCGGAGCAGCCGGCGGCGAGCGCGGCGGCGATGACGATCGTGGCGAAGGTCGTGCGCATGGGGTGTGGGCGGCGTGCGGCCGCGGTCATCCGCCGGCCGGCGGCTGCGGCGTCTTGCCGTCGTGCGAGAGGAAGTCGTTGGCGGTCGGTGCGGGGTTGAACATCCGGAGCTCCTCGATCGCCTTCGGCGCCGGCGTGGCGTCCCAGCCGCCGCCCAGCGAGCGGTAGAGCTCGACGTAGTTCTGCGCCACCAGGCCCTCGGCCTGCGCCAGGCCGTCGCGGGCGCGGATCACCGTCTCCAGGTACTGCACCAGGCGCGTCAGGTCGATCGTGCCGGCCTCGTACTGGCGCATCGCCAGGTCGTAGGCCTTGCTCACCGACTCGTTCGCGCTGCGGTAGTTGGCGCGCACCTTGCCGGCCGAGGCCAGCACGGCGATCGCGGCGTCCACCTCGTTGACGGCGCGCACCGAGACCTGCTGGTACCGGAGCATGGCATCGAGGGCCCGCGCCTTGGCCTGCTTCTCGGCGGCCTGCGTGGCGCCCGTCAGGATGCCCATGAAGTTCCAGACGATCGCCGGGTTCGCGTTGTAGGTCTGGTTCCTGGTGACGTCGCCCAGGTTGTCGAAGCTGGGCGTCTGCACGTTGAAGTAGCCCGTGAAGAGGAACCTGGGCAGGTAGGCGGCCTGCGCGACGCCGATCAGCGCGTTCGCCGACTGCGCGCGTCGTTCGGCGGCACGCACGTCCGGGCGGCGCTGCAGCAGCGTGACCGGCACGCCGACCGCCACGGGCACGTCGACCGTCGGCACCGGCCGGGGCTGCGCCAGCAGCTGGCGCACGCGGTGCGGGGGTTCCGCCAGCAGGATCGCGATGCCCGCCTCCTGGTTCGCCACCATCGCGTCATAGCGGACGGCGTCGCCCTCGGCGGAGGCGCGTCGGGCGCGGACCTCGCCCAGCTCGACGTCGCTGGCCATGCCGTGCCTCGCCTTGGCCTCGATCGCGGTCAGCAGGCGCGCGTAGGCGTCGGCAAGCTCGCGGTAGGCGGCACGCTGGGCCTGCAGCTGGCGGATCACGCAGTAGGCGTTGGCGATCTCGGCGCGGACGCTCACCTGCGCGGCGGCATAGTCCTCGGCACTGGCCTGCAGCGCACTGACGCCGGCCTCGACCTGGCGCCGCACGGAGCCCCAGACGTCCAGTTCCCACGTGGCCGATGCCATCGACCATGTCCACGTGTCGAATCCGACGCGCAGCGCATCCGGGTTCGGCACGCCCAGCTGGTTGGCGTCGACGCGCCGACGGGCGTAGCCGAAGCCGGTCGTGATGTCGGGGAACAGCTTCGAGAAGTCGATCGTGTACTGCGCGCGGTACGTCTCGACCCCGAGCAGTGCGCGGCGCAGGTCCAGGTTCTGCAGGTCGGCGCGCGCGATCAGCTCGTCCAGCACGGGGTCGCGGAACTGCGTCCACCAGGCCTCGGTGAGAGGCTCGGCGGGCACGACGCCTTCGGGCAGGGGGGTGTCGAACGCGGGCGGCTGGGCCCGGTCGGCCGCCCGGTACTCGGGCCCGATCGCGCAGCCGCCCGCGGTGGCGACGGCGGCTGCGAGCAGGACCTTGGAAAGCGGGCGCATTCCCGCAGTCTAGGGGGAACGTCCCCCGGCGAACGTTCAGGCGCGGACGGTCGGGCGCTCGGAGAGCAGGCGGTTCGCGTACGTCTCCATCGCGTCGCGCAACTGCTCGAAGCTGTCCAGCACGTACAGGATCGGCTGGTAATGGTCGATCTCGAAGCTGGTCGAGCAGACCGTCTCCAGGTCGAACGGCCGGCGGTCGACCTTGGGCGAGGTCAGCGCGTGCGCGCTCTCGCCCGGGCTGCTGATGAGGCCGCTGCCGTAGAGCTTCAGGCGGCCTCCCTCGCGGATCAGGCCGAATTCGACGGTGAACCAGAAGAGGCGCGCGAGGCGCTCGGTGTGTGCCGGGTCGTCGGTGGTCAGCGCGGCCTTGCCGTAGGTTTGCAGGAAGTCGGCGAACGTCGGGTCCGCGTGCAGCGGCACGTGGCCGAAGACGTCGTGGAAGATGTCGGGCTCGGGCAGGTAGTCGATCGATTCCTTCGGGCGGATCACGATCGTCGTGGGGAACTCGCGCCGCGCCAGGCAACCGAAGAAGGTCTTGGGCTTCAGGTAGCCGGGCACCGCCTTGCTCTGCCAGCCGGTCAGCTGGCGCAGGTAGGTGTTGATCGACTTGGGGCCTTCCAGGTACGGGATGTGGTCGCGGACCAGCTTGATGCTGCGCGCGCCCGTCAGGTAGACGTCGCTGGCGTTCGTGGCCAGGAACTCCATCTGGCGGTCGAAGAGCGTGCGCCAGGTCTCCTGGTTCTCCTCGGTGTAGCCCGCGTAGTTCTGGTCGATGTAGCAGTGCGAGACGTCGTCGTGGCCGGGCTCGCCGAAGTGGTCGGCGTAGGCCTGCGCGGCCTTGGCTTGGGCGCCGTCGATCATCGCGTGGTTGAGGCTGCCGGACATCTTCATGGGCGGGGTCTCCGATTGGGCGGACGCCTCCTGGGGCGGCGCGGCCATTCTAGGGCACCGGTCACGGGATTCCCCGCGGCGCGATCAGCCCTTCGCCAACGTTTCCAGCCGGGGCAGGACGTCCTGCGCGGTCGCGATGGGGGGGTGGGCCACGACGCGCGCGATGCCCAGGCGCGTGCGCAGGTCGAAGCCCCAGGGGTCGACGCCGACCAGGAGCGGCTTCTCCAGGCGGTGCCCGCCTTGGCGCAGGGCAGCGGCCTCCAGCAGGTCGGTGCGGCCTGCGTTCGCCTGCTTGCACAGGGCGGGCTCGTCCTCGGCGAACGCGTTGGCACGCGTCAGCGCGATGCCGTCGATGAAGTTGCCCTTGTATCGCGCGGCGTCGATCGCGAACCGGGCCCAGCGGACGTCGGGCGGCTCGCCGTGATAGATGCTCCAGCGGTCGCAGAGCGCGCCCTCGGGGCCGTCCTCCTTGATCTCGGTGAGCGTGACCTGCAGCTCCAGCGAGTCGTCGCCGTCGTCGGGCAGCTCCAGCACCACGTCGATCGACCGCAGCATCGAGACCATCACCGGCGCGACCAGGCCGCCGTCGGGCGCGGGCGCGACGCGGATCTCGACGCGGTCGCCGTCGAAGCGGATGCGGCCCGCAAGGTGCGCGCGCAGGAAGTCGTAGGCCTCGTCGATGATCGCCTCGGGCATGGCGCGTGATCGTAGGGGAACGCCGTAGGATTGAGGGCGTGACCCACCTCTGCGTCGCGATCCCCGTGGACCATGCCGCCGACATCCCTGGCGCGGTGGCCGTCGCCGTGCGTGCCGCCGAGCAGGGGGCCACGATGGTGGAGTGGCGCGTCGATGCGCTGGCCGAGGAGCCGGGCGCCCTGGCGGCCATCCGCACGCTCCTGCGCGGCAGCCCGTTGCCCTCGATCGTCACGATCCGGTCGGCGGACGAGGGCGGCGAGTGGCGCGGCACGGACACCGACCGCGTGAGCCTGCTGGAGGCGCTCTGCGCGGGCGCGGAGTCGGGCGAGCCGGTGCCGGCGTACGTCGACTTCGAGCTGTCGGCGTTCGAGCGCAGCGCGAACATCCGGCAGAAGGTCGAGCTGTGCGTGCAGCACCCCGGCCAGCTTCGTGCGGTGACCACCCGGCTGATCCTGAGCGCGCACGACTTCGCGGGGCGGCCGGCGCAGCTGGCGCGGACGGTGGCGCGCATGGCGGCGATCGATTCGTGCGCGGTGGCCAAGTTGGCGTGGCGCGCGCGCAGCGTGCGCGACGCGGTCGAGGCGCTGGAGCTGCTGGCGGACCGGCCCAAGCCGATGGTCGCGCTGTGCATGGGCGAGGAGGGGCTGCTCTCGCGCGTGCTGGCACCGAAGTTCGGCGGTTTCCTGACGTTCGCGCGTGCCGGCGGACCGGGCGATGCCGACGCGGCGGCGGCAGGCGCGGTGGCCGGCGAGGCGCGCGCCGCGGGTGCGGGCACGGCGCCCGGGCAGCCGACCGTGCGCGAACTGGTCGAGACGTACCGCTTCGGCGCGATCGGGCCGGCGACGAAGGTGGTGGCGGTGATCGGGTGGCCGGTGGCGCATTCGAAGAGCCCTGCGACGCACAACGCGTGGTTCGCCGAGGCGGGGATCGACGCGGTGGACCTGCCGATCCCGGTTCCGCCGGAATACGAGCACTTCAAGGCCAGCGTGGGCGACCTGCTGGCGTGCCGCGCCCTGGACTTCCGTGGCGCCAGCGTCACGCTGCCGCACAAGGAGCACCTGGTGCGGTTCGTGCGCGAGCACGGCGGACGCGTGGAGCCGATCGCGTTGCGCATCGGTGCGGCCAACACGCTGCTGGTGGAGCCGGACGGGACGCTGGTGTGCACGAACACCGACGCGCCGGCGGCGGTGGATGCGCTGGTCGAGGGCATGGGCGTGGCGCGCGATGCGCTGCGCGGGATGCGCGTGGCCGTGCTGGGCGCGGGCGGCGTGGCGCGCGCGGTGGCGGTGGGGCTGGCCGATGAGGGCGCGCGCGTGGTGGTGTTCAACCGGACGCCGGAGCGCGCGGAGCGGATGGTGGCGGAGCTGATGGGCAGTGGTGCGCAAGGCGGCGCCGGTGCGGCCGGATCGTGCGGCGCGCTCGAGGGGCGCATCGTGGCCGGGCGGATGGACCAGCTGGGCTGCGGCTGCTTCCACGCGTTCGTGAACTGCACGCCGGTCGGCATGCAGGGCGGGCCCGACCCCGACGGCAGCCCGCTGCCGGACGACGTGGCGCTCGACGGCAGCGTCACGGTGATGGACACGGTCTACGCGCCGCGGGTGACGCCGCTGCTGGCAGAGGCGCGTGCGCGCGGCGCCCGGACGGTGGACGGCTGGGCGATGTTCCTGAAGCAGGCGCGCCGGCAGTTCGAGCGGTGGTCGGTCTGAAACTAGGCTTTGCGCCATGGCCGCCATCGCCTTCCTCCGTCCGACCCGCGCGAACTTCCAGCTCTCCCCCACCGAGGACGAGGCCGAGGCGCTCGCGCGGCACTTCGCATTCCTGCAGGGTCTGGTGGCGGCGGGCAAGGTCGTGCTGGCCGGGCCCGCGACGGACGGCTCGCTGGGGCTGGTCGTGTTCCCGCACGCGTCCGAGGCCGAGGCGCGCGAACTGGTCGCCGGGGATCCGTGCGTCGTGGCGGGCGTCATGGAGGCCGAGGTGAAGCCGTTCCGCATGAGCCTCTTCGGCACCGGCACCGGGCGCGACTGGCTGGGCTTCACGCAGGCGATCCACGTGCGCACCGACGCCGCCAGCGCGTGGCGGATGGTGGCCACGTGCGACGGGCTGGAGCGCTGGTTCGTGGCGCGTGCCGACGCATGGACGCACGACGGCCGCGAGTGGCCGCGCGACCGCGCGCTGGAGCAGGGTGCGCGCGTGCGCCTGACGTGGCGTGGTGCCGGCGAAAGCGACGACCGCGGCCGCTGCGCGCCTGCGGAGCAGACCGAGGACGACGACGTGCTGCGCACCGAGGCGCCCCAGCGCATCCGCACGGGCTGGTACGAGAACAAGGGTTGGGTCGAGTTCCGCCTGATGCCGCGCGCGGACGGACGCGTGACCGTGGAGCTGGAGCAGCGGATGCACCCGACTTCGGACTTCAGGCTGCTCGAGGGCGCCTACACCGGCTGTCGCGAGGGCTGGGCCTTCTACCTGGCCAACCTGAAGTGCGTGCTGGAGCACGGCATCGACCTGCGCGAGCGCGCGCCGGACCGCAAGCAGCTGGTCAACGTGTGAGCGCGGCGGTGCGCTCAGCGCATCTCCACCACGCTGCCGATCGCGCGGTCGTAGTCGGCCATCGCGGCGCGCACCACCGCGTGCGCGTGGGCCGCGCCGTAGGTGCCCAGCACGTGTGCCGGCGAAGGATGCCCCGGGCGCATCTTGTACGTCGAGAAGTAGTGGACCAGCCGCTCGACGATCGCCGGCGGGAGGTCGGTGATCTCTCGCGCGTTGCCCCAGACCGCGTCGTCCCTCAGCACCGCGATCACCTTGTCGTCGGCGGTCCCGCCGTCGACCATGGCCAGGCCGCCGACGACGACCGCCTCGGCGATGATCTCGCTGCGGTCGACGGGGCGCTCGCTGATGACGCAGATGTCAAGCGGGTCGCCGTCGCCCGCGAAGCCGGCGGGCGATGCACGCAGGGCGTCGACGCGCGCCTTCGCGGCGGGACCGTGCGTGCCGAACAGGGCGGCCACGTCGCGGTCGCACAGCGTGCGGGGCACGAAGCCGTACAGCGTGGGCGGCGTGCTGCTGAAGCGCTGCGGGCGGTCCACGCGCAGGTAGCCGGAGGTCTTCTCGATCTCGTACTTCACCACGTCGAACGGCGTGATCTCGATGAACGCGTTGAGGACGCGCGGCGCATCCGGACCGGCGGGAAGCCCGTGCCATGGGTGCGGGCGGGAGCGGAAGTACGTCGGGACGGCCATGCCCCGCAGGGTAGCGGGGCGGAAATTCGGAAAGTGATGCCCCGCTTCAATTGCCGATTTACGATGGGCGCATGGCCCGCGCGACCACGCTTCCCCCGAAGGGCACCCGATGCTGGTGGTGCGGCACGGATCCGGTGTACGTGCGCTACCACGACACCGAGTGGGGCGTGCCCGTCACCGGCGACCGCGCGCTGTACGAGAAGCTGGTGCTCGACGGCTTCCAGGCCGGGCTCAGCTGGATCACCATCCTGCGCAAGCGCCCCGCGTTCCGCGCGGCGTTCCGGGAATTCGACCCGGCCGTGGTCGCGCGCTTCGGCGCCCGCGACGTCGCGCGCCTCCTGAAGGACGAGGGCATCGTCCGCAGCCGCGCCAAGATCGAGGGCGCGATCGCGAACGCCCGCGCGTGGGAAGCCATCATGGACGCCGGCGGCCGCGGCGCGTTCCGCGACTTCCTGTGGCAGCACGTCGAACACCGCACGATCGTGAACCGCCTGCGCGCGCCGGGCGACATCCGGCCGACCAGCGCCGAGAGCGAGCGCATGGCCAAGGGCCTGAAGAAGGCCGGCTTCACGTTCTGCGGCCCAACCATCTGCTACGCGTTCATGCAGGCCGTCGGCATGGTGAACGACCACCTGGTCAGCTGCCCGCGGCACGAGGCCTGCGCGAAGCGCGCGCGGGGGGCGGCATGAGCGCGGCAACCGGCGCGAATGCCGCCTCCGGCACCTGCGAGCTGCGCGTCGACGGCATGACCTGCGCCAGCTGTGCGGCCAGCGTGGCGCGCGTGCTGCGCGCCCAGCCGGGCGTCACCGATGCGCAGGTCGACTTCATGATGGGCCGCGCGGTGGTCGCGATCGATCCGGCCGTCGCCGACCCCGCGCGCCTGGCAAAGGCCGTGGACAAGGCGGGCTATCGCGCGCGAGTGGCGGAGCCCTCTGCCGGGGACGCCACGCCCGGCACCGACCGCCTGGCCGAGCTGGACGCCGCCGCGCATGCCGACCTGCGCCGGTTGCGCTGGAAGGTCACGCTGGCGATCGCGCTGTGCATCCCGCTGGTCTACGTGGGCATGACCAGCCACCACCTGTGGAGTGCCGATGCGGCCGAGGCGTTCCGGCAGGCCGCCGAGGCGGACGCCCGGCTGCACCCCGGCGTGCGCGCCGAGGTCGCGCATCATCGCCACCAGGAATCGCAGCTTCTCTCGACGCTGGTGCAGTTCCTGCTGGCCTCGCCGATCGTCCTGTGGTGCGGCTCCGCGATCTTCTGCGCGGCGTGGCGCGGCCTGTGGGCGCGCACCGCCAACATGGACACGCTGGTCGCGCTGGGCGCGGGTGCGGCGTACGCGTGGTCGACGTTCGTGATCCTGGTGGCATTCCTGCCCGTGATGGGCGGCAGCGCGCTCCCGGCCGTGCAGTTCGAGGCCGCGGGCGTCATCGTCACGTTCGTCCTGCTGGGCCGATGGATGGAAACGCGCGCCACGGTGCGGACCCGCGACGCCGTGCGCGGGCTGGCCGCGCTGCAGCCGCCGATGGCGCGCGTGCGGCGCGGCGGCGCCGAGGTCGACGTGCCCGTCGCCGACGTCCTGGTGGGCGACCTGGTGGTCGTGCGCCCCGGTGACCGCTTGCCCATCGACGGCACGGTGGCCGAGGGCGAATCGGACGTCGACCAGTCGATGCTGACCGGCGAGAGCGTGCCCGCGCTGCTGGCGCCGGGCGACGCGGCGTTCGCCGGCACCCGCAACACGACGGGCATGCTGGTGGTGCGCGCCGCGAAGGTCGGCACCGATACCGTGCTGCGCCAGATCGTGCGCATGGTCGAGGACGCCCAGTCGAACCGCGCGCCCGTCGCACGGCTGGCCGACCGCGTCAGCGCGTGGTTCACGTTCGCGGTGCTTGGCGTGGCCGCGGCCACGTTCGGCGCGTGGGCGGCGTTCGGGCACCTGGCGTTCGTGGGGCCGGACGCGCGCGGCCAGGCGCTGGGCATGGCCTTCGCGTGCACGATCGCGGTGCTGGTGATCGCGTGCCCGTGCGCGCTCGGCCTGGCCACGCCCACGGCGATCATGGTTGCCACCGGCGCGGCCGCGCGGCGCGGCATCCTGTTGAAGGGCGGCGCCGCGCTCGAATCGCTCGCGGGCGTCGACACGATCGTCCTGGACAAGACCGGCACGCTGACCGAGGGCGCGCCGGTGGTGCTGGCCGTCCACGCGCTGGCGGGCGCCACCGAGCGCGACGTACTGGCGCTGGCCGCCGCCGCCGAGCTGGGCAGCGAGCACCCGGTGGGCGAGGCGATCGTGCGCGCGGCGTTGGCGGCGGGCGCGGGCGACGCGATCCCCGCGTCCGACGGCTTCCGCGCGACGCCCGGCCGCGGCGTCGAGGCGAACGTGGCCGGCCGCCGCGTGCGCGTGGGAACGCCGGAGTTCGCGTGCGCGGCGGCGCCGGGTGCGGGCGTGCGCGCAGCGGACGCCGACGTCACCGCGCTCGTCGCGCAGGAACGCGCGCAGGGCCGCACCGCGGTGGTCGTCTCCGTGGACTGCGTGGCCGTCGGCGTGATCGCCGCGGCCGATGCCGTGCGCACCACGGCACCCGCCGCGGTCGCCGTGCTGCGCGCGCAGGGCGTCGAGCTGCACATGGCCACCGGCGACGACCCCGCCGTCGCCGCGCGCGTGGCGCAGGAGCTGGGCATCGCGCACGTGGCGGCCGGCGTGCTGCCCGCGGGCAAGGCGGAGCTGGTCGCGGAGCTGCGCGCCCGCGGTGCGCACGTCGCCATGGTGGGCGACGGCGTGAACGACGCCCCCGCGCTGGCGGCCGCGGACGTCGGCATCGCGGTGGGCGGCGGCGCCGACATCGCGGCGGACGCGGCGGACGTGGTCCTGATGCGCCCGCGCGTCGACCTGGTGGCGCAGGCCGTGCACGTGGCGCGCGCGACGATGCGCGTCGTGCGCCAGAACCTGTGGTGGGCGTTCGGCTACAACCTGGTCGGCATCCCGCTGGCCGCCGGCGTGCTGTGGCCGTGGCTGCACTGGGTGCCCGGCCCGATGGTCGCCGCGGTGGCGATGAGCGTCTCCAGCGTGGCGGTCGTGACGAACAGCCTGCGGCTGCGGCGCCTACGATTCCCATCCCAGTGACCGATTCGAGCGCGAGTCCCGTCGAACGCCCCGTTCCGGCGCTGCTTGCGCCGCGGCCGCTGGCGCTCGATCGCCTTGCGCTGCGGATGCTGGTCGGCGACAGGCTGAAGTACATAGGCCTGGTCGCGGGACTCTTCTTCGCCAGCCTGCTGGTCATCCAGCAGGCGAGCATCTTCGCAGGGTTCACCGGCCGCATGGCGTCCTGGGTGCACGACACGCAGGGCCACGACCTGTGGGTCACGGACCCGCAGATGGACTTCACCGAGGATCCGAAGCACCTGCTGCCCACGGCGCTCGGCCGTGTCCGGAGCGTCGACGGCGTCGCGTGGGCGGTGCCGATGTACAAGAACTACCTGAAGGCTCGCCTGGCCGACGGCACGCAGTTCAACGTGCGCGTGATCGGGCTTGACGACGCGAGCCTTGCCGGCGGCCCGCGCGAGATGGTCGACGGCACGCTCGCGCTGCTCCGCCAGGACCGCGCCGTGCTGGTCAACGCCGACATGATGTCCGACCAGATGCGGCAGCGCACCGGCACCGAAGGATCCGGTCCGCGCGCGATGCAGGTGGGAGACTCGTTCAGCATCAACGACACCGAGGTCCGCGTGGTCGGCACCTACCGCGCCACGCCGGAGTTCTTCTGGGAACCGGTCGTCTACACGACGTATTCCCGCGCGGTGGCGATGAGCCCCGCGGAGCGCCGGCAGACGACGTACGTGCTGGTGAAGGCCCAGCCGGGCGTCCCGGTCGACCGGCTGAAGCGCAACATCGCCGAGGCGACCGGGCTGCGCGCGATGACCGGCGAGGAGTTCGCCTCCCGGACCCAGGGCTACATCATGGCGCAGACCGGGATCCTGGTGAACTTCGGCATCACCATCGCGATGGGGTTCGTCATCGGCGTCCTGGTGGCGGGCCAGACGCTCTACACGTTCGTGCTGGACAACCTGCGCTACTTCGCCGCCCTGAAGGCGATGGGCATCACCAACGCGCGCATCGTGCGGATGGTCTCGGTGCAGGTCATGGCGGTCGGGACGATCGGCTTCGGCATGGGCTTCGGGCTGGCGGCGCTCACCGGCTGGCTGGCCGAGGGCGGGCCGCTGGCCTTCGAGCTTGACTGGCGCGTGGCGCTGTTCGGCGCGACGTCGATCCTGACGTGCTGCCTGGTCAGCGCGTGGATCAGCCTCCGGCGCGTGATGCGGCTCGAGCCCGCGGTGGTCTTCAAGTCATGAGCGGCGCCGCGACCATGGCGGTCCGCGTCAGCGGCCTCACCAAGACCTACGGCGCGGGCGCGATGCAGGTGACCGCGCTGCGGGGCGTCGACCTGGAGGTGGAGCCGGGGTCGCTCGCGATGATCGTCGGGCCGTCCGGCTGCGGCAAGACGACGCTGATCAGCGTGATCGCCGGCATCCTCGATCCGACCGCCGGTTCCTGCGAGGTGCTCGGCAGCCGTCCCGCGGCGATGGGCGACCTGGAGTGCACGTCGTGGCGCGCCCGCAACGTCGGCTTCGTCTTCCAGCAGTTCAACCTGCTGCCCACGCTCACCGCCGCCGAGAATGCGGCCGTGCCGTTGATGATCCTGGGCTGGGAGTGGCGCGACGCGGTCGACGAGGCCCGCGGTGCGCTGGCCCGGCTCGGCCTGGGCGACCGCACCGAGGCCCTGCCGTCCCAGCTCTCCGGTGGCCAGCAGCAGCGGGTGGCGATCGCCCGGGCCCTGGTGCACCGTCCGCGCCTGGTCGTCTGCGACGAACCCACCAGCGCGCTGGACCACCACACGGGCCAGCGCGTGATGGAGCTGTTCCGCGAGGTGGCGGACCGGCACGACCTCACGCTGGTCGTCGTCACGCACGACGCGCGCATCTTCAGGTTCGCCGACCGGATCGCCCGCATGGACGACGGACGCGTGGTCGAGACGCTCACGCCCGACCAGGCAGAGCGCGAGTTCGACGCCGCCGGCGCATCCGCACCGATCCACCCGCACACCCCGTGAACGCCATGCCACGCATCCGAACGCTCGTCCTTCCCCTCCTCGCCGCGATAGGCCTGCTCGTCGGCCTCTGGGCGGTCGTGACGGCCGGCCATCCCGCGAGCAGCTCCAGGCCGGTCGACCAGCCCGCGCAGGCGGCCTTCGCCGCGAGCATCGCGGGTGCCGGGCTGCTCGAGCCCGCCGGCGAACCCGTCGCCGTGGCCGCTGCCGTGCCCGGGATCGTCGAGCAGGTCTTCGTGAAGCAGGGCGACCGCGTGTCGAAGGGGGCGCCGCTCTTCACGATCGACCCACGCCAGCTCCGCGCGGCGTTGGCCGTGGCCGAGGCGCAGCGGGTGGCCGCCGTCCGCGAGCTGGAGCGGCTGCGCGCGCTCCCGCGCCCCGAGGACATCCCGGTGGCCCAGGCCGCGCTCGAGGCCGCCGAGGCACGCGCCAGCGAGGCGACCAACCTGCTGGAGCTGCTGCGGGGCGTCAGCGACCCGACCGCTCTGGCCCGTGGCGAGGTGGTGCGCCGCGAGGCGGCCGCACGCCAGGCGCAGGCGCAGGTGGCCGAGGCGCGCGCGGCGCTCGAGCGGCTGCGCGCGGGCGCGATGCCGCAGGACATCGCCGTGGCCGAGGCCGCGGTGCTGCGTGCCGATGCCTCGGTGCGCATGGCGCAGGTGGAGCTCGACCGGTTGACGGTGACGGCGCCGATGGACGCGACCGTGCTCGACGTCAACGTGCGCCCAGGCGAGTTCTCCTCGGTCGGCGGCTCGGGCGACGCGTCCGTGGTGCTTGGCCAGGTGGACACGATGCACGTGCGCATCGACATCGACGAGAACGATGCCTGGCGCTTCAAGCCGGGCGCGGCGGCGCGTGCCACGCTGCGCGGCAACAGCGCGATCAGCACCGACCTGTCGTTCGTGCGGGTGGAGCCCTACGTCGTGCCCAAGCGCAGCCTGACCGGCTCGAGCATGGAGCGCGTCGACACGCGCGTCCTGCAGGTGATCTATGCGTACCCCGCCGCCAGGCTCCCGGCCTACGCGGGCCAGCAGGTGGACGTGTTCATCGAGGCCAGCCCGCGGTTCCCCGATGGTGGCGGCGCGTCGCGCGAGGCGGGTCCGGACGGCCGTGCTTCGGCGCCTGCCGACGCTCGCTGACCGATCGGCGTTGCCTATCCTGCGGCGCGCCGCATGCACGCAGCCGCGTCCACGATCCTTTGTCAGCAGGCGCTCTACAACCGCCTGGACGCGCTGTCGCCCGTGTTCGAGGGCCCGTGGCGCTGGGTGATGGTCGCCGTGATTGCGCTGCCGGTCGCGGTGGTCGCCTGGGCGATCGTGGGGCAGCGATGGCGCCCGGACGGCGTGCGGCGCTGCCCGCGCTGTGCGCACGAATTCGACCCGACGGCGTCGTTCGCGGCGCCCGCAGGCGTGCGTTGCGGCGAATGCGGCACGGTCACGCACGATGCACGCCGCGCGCTGCGCCGGCGTGGGAGGTGGGCGGTCGCGGCGATCGCCGCGGCGTCGGCGGTGGTGCTGGCGATGCCGTACCTGCTGTGGCAGGGGGCGCACGCGTCGGTGGCGGCTGCGCTGCTGCCGCGCTGGGTCGAGAGCGAACGTGCCGCGCTTGCCGACGGCACCGTCGTCGCGCGCCAGGTGGACCCGGTCCACGCGTGGCTGGGCTGGGATCCGCCGGCCGGCGGGCCGCCCCGCTGGGCGAACCGGTATCCGGGCTGGCGTGATTCGGAACGCGTGATGGTCGGCGTGCCGGGCGTGCACGGCGGCGCGCCGGCGGTCGAGATCACGGACATCATCGGGCCCCCGCCGTATGCGTTCGGCGCCATGCCGTCGGCTGCCGGCTGGGCGTCGCCCGCGCTGCCCGAGGCCGGCGCCCCCGGCTTCGGCGGCGACCTGAACGGCGATGGCCGCGGCGACGTCGTCATCGGATCGATCAACACGGGAACCCTCGGCGGCATCGTCTGGGGCGCCATCGATGCCGGTGCCACGACCGAGAGCGCAGTGATCCGTGAACTGGGCGACGGCATCTTCCGCCGCGACGAGGCCCACGGCGACTGGACGTTCGTGCGGCGCTGCATGGGCTTCCGCTACAACCTGACGCCTGGCGCGTTCGCGCAGGACCTGGGCATCGTCTGCACGTGGGATCGCGCGCGCGGCGCATGGGTCGAGGACGCCGCGCGCATGCGGCGCCCGGCCGACGTCGCGCGGCTGGCCGCGCAGGCCCACGCCGCGCGCACGGCGTTCGACGGCTGCCTGCGCGACGCCGACAAGTCAGGCCGCCTGTCGGATGCGCAGCAGCCCACCGCGATGGACGCCGCGCTGGCCGCACTGCGCGAGGGCCGCGCAGGCGAGGGCGACTTCCTGCCGTGCCCCGAGATGGTCGGTGCCGTGCTTGGGGGCGTGCAGGAACTGCTGGTCTCGGGCCACGGGCAGGAGTGGGAGGAGTGGGTGCGCGTGGCCTGGCCGGACGGGGCGACGGCGTCGTTCCGCGACCGCTTCATCCACGACGTCCGGCGCGCGATCGACGGCTCCGGGTGCGCCGCGTTCCTGAAGGAGCTGAACGGGCTGCGATGACGACCGGCGCCCCGGGCTTCCTGCTGCTTTCCCTGACCGGCGCGTTCGGCTGCGCGCTGCGCGCCTGGGTGCGCGACGCGCTCCTGCGCCGGTTCTTCGCCACGTGGTGGTCGGTCGCCATCATCAACCTGTCCGGCGCGTTCGTCATGGGACTGGCCTGCGGCGGCACGCAGGCGCTCTCCGACGCCGCGGGCGCGTGGGCGCCGCTGGCGGTCACCGGCGTCCTGGCGGGGTGGACCACGTACTCGGCGTTCACGGTGGACGTGCTGCAGCTCTGGATGCGCGGCGAGCGCGCGCATGCCGCGTGGCTGTGGGCGGTCACGCTGCTCGGGTCGCCGGCACTGGCGTTCGCGGGCGGCGAACTGGCGCGCCGCGCGGCGGGGGGTGCCGCATGAGCGTGCCGCCGCGCGAACCACCGCACGCGCACCAGGCGCCGCTGGCCGAAGGCAAGCTGCTGCTGGCGGCGTTCGCCGGCGGCGTGCTCGGCAGCGCCGCGCGTGCCGGCGTGCAGGCCGGGTTCGGCGCCGCCGGCCTGGCGGCGTGGGGCGCGCACCTGGCGGTGAACGGGCTCGGCGCGTTCGCGGCGGGGTGGCTGTTCGCGCGCCTGGCGGCGGCGGATGCCGGCGGGCGCCCACTGGGGCTGCCCCACTTCCAGCGCGTGCGCGAGCACCTGTGGTCGGTCGGGGTCCTGGGCGGCTTCACCACCGTCAGCGGGTTCGCGTGGGACGCCGCGCAGGCCGCGGCCGATGGGGACCACGCGCGCCTGGCGCTGATCCTGGCCTTCAACGGGGTGGCCGGCATCGGGGCGGCGGCCATCGGCTGGAAGGCCGGTAAATGAAGCGCCGCCTCATTTCCTGAACCGCGTCCGGCGGATCTCGTACCCTTCCTTCCATGCGCACGTGCCTCGTCCTTGCGTTCCCCGTCCTCGCGCTCGCCGCCTGCGGCCAGCCCTTCGTCGAGCCCAGGCTCGGCTTCATCCCGAAGTCGGTCACGCTGGTCGACGGCCCGGGGCCGGACGAATCGCACCAGTGGATCGACCCCGACGCCAGCGCGGCGCAGTACGGGTCGATCGTGATCGACCAGGTACGCCCCGTGACCACCGGCCAGTACGAGGTCTCGGACGATGACATCAAGCAGGCCTGCGCGCTCTTCGAGGGACGCCTGAAGAAGGAGTTCGTCGGCTGGCAGGGCACCGGGCCGAAGACGCTGCACATCCATGCGGCCGTGACCGCGCTGCGCGCCAACGACCCCGCGCGCAACGTGCGTTCCACCGGCACCGAGAATCGCGCCGACCAGGGCTACGCGGCGTGCGAGATCTACTGCACCGATGGCCCCGCCGGCCCCGTGGTGGCCGCGTACATGGAGACCAGCCACATGGGCCGCCGCGGCACCAAGCGCATCGGCGAGCTCGCGACGATCGAGACGGTCACCAACGACTGGACCCTTGCGCTGAAGGCGCTCTTCAAGACGGCGAAGCCCGTCGACTGACGGGCTTCGCTCGGGTGACGGGGATGTGGCGGCGCGTCTCGTGCGCGCCGTCGTTCACTTCAGGTCGAACCGGTCCAGTTCCATGACCTTGTGCCACGCGGCGGCGAAGTCGTGCACGAACTTCTCCTTCGCGTCGTCGCAGGCGTAGACCTCGGCCAGCGCGCGCAGCTCGGAGTTCGAGCCGAACACCAGGTCGGCGCGGCTCGCCTTCCACTTCGCCTTGCCGGTGGCGCGGCAGCTGCCCTCGAACGTCTCCTCGCCGGGGCAGGTGGGCTTCCACGTGGTGCCCATGTCCAGCAGGTTGACGAAGAAGTCGGTGGTCAGCGCACCCGGGCGATCGGTCAGCACGCCCAGGTTCGAGCCGTCGAAGGTGGCGCCCATCGCGCGCATGCCGCCCACCAGCGCCGTCATCTCCGGCGCGGTCAGCGTCAGGAGGTCGGCCTTCTCGACCAGCAGCTGCTCGGCGCGTCGCGCGTGGCCCTGTGCCAGGTAGTTGCGGAAGCCGTCGGCGGTGGGCTCAAGCACGGCGAAGGACGCGACGTCCGTCATCTCGGCCGTCGCGTCGGTGCGGCCGGGCGTGAACGGCACGGTGACGGCCACGCCCGCTGCCTTCGCGGCCTGCTCGACCGCGGCGCAGCCGGCCAGCACGACCAGGTCGGCCAGCGAGATGCGCTTGCTGCCGCCCGCCGCATTGAACTCCCTCTGGATCGCCTCCAGCACGCCCAGCACCTTGGCCAGCTGCGCGGGGTTGTTGGCCGCCCAGTCCTTCTGCGGGGCCAGGCGGATGCGCGCGCCGTTGGCGCCGCCGCGCTTGTCGGTGCCACGGAACGTCGAGGCCGAAGCCCACGCCGCGGCGACCAGCTGCGGCACGGTGAGGCCCGCGCCCAGCACCTTCGCCTTCAGCGCGGCCACGTCCTGCGCGTTGACCAGCGCATGGTCGACGGCGGGAACCGGGTCCTGCCAGATCAGCCGCTCCTTGGGCACCAGCGGGCCCAGGTAGCGCGCCACCGGGCCCATGTCGCGGTGCGTCAGCTTGAACCACGCGCGCGCGAACGCGTCGGCGAACGCCGCCGGATCCTTGTGGAAGCGGCGCGAGACGACCTCGTACGCGGGGTCCATGCGCAGTGCCAGGTCGGTGGTCAGCATGACGGGCGCGTGGCGCTTCTTCGGGTCGTGCGCATCGGGCACCGCCGTGGCTGCCGAGGCCTCCGTCGGCACCCACTGGTGCGCGCCGGCGGGGCTCTTCGTCAGCTTCCACTCGTAGGCGAAGAGCGTGTCGAAGTAGCCGTTGTCCCACTTGGTGGGGTTCGGCGTCCAGGCGCCCTCCAGGCCGCTGGTGATCGCGTCGCCGCCGCTGCCCGTGCCGAACGAGTTCTTCCAGCCCAGGCCCATCTCCTGGATCGGCGCGGCCTCGGGGTCGGGCCCCAGGTGCGTGGCCGGCGCGGCACCGTGCGTCTTGCCGAACGTGTGGCCGCCCGCGATCAGCGCGACGGTCTCCTCGTCGTTCATCGCCATGCGGCCGAAGGTCTCGCGGATGTCCCGCGCGCTGGCCAGCGGGTCGGGGTTGCCGTTCGGGCCCTCGGGGTTCACGTAGATCAGGCCCATCTGCACGGCGGCCAGCGGGTTCTCCAGCTCGCGGTTGCCGCGGTAGCGCTGGTCGCCCAGCCACGTGGTCTCGGCGCCCCAGTAGGTGGTGTCAGGCTCCCACACGTCGGCGCGGCCGCCGCCGAAGCCGAAGGTCTTGAAGCCCATCGACTCCAGCGCGACGTTGCCCGTCAGGATCATGAGGTCGGCCCACGAGAGCTTCTTGCCGTACTTCTTCTTGATCGGCCAGAGCAGGCGGCGCGCCTTGTCCAGGTTGGTGTTGTCCGGCCAGCTGTTCAGCGGCGCGAAGCGCTGCATGCCCTCGCCGCCGCCGCCGCGGCCGTCGCTGATGCGGTACGTGCCCGCGCTGTGCCACGCCATGCGGATGAAGAACGGGCCGTAGTGGCCGTAGTCGGCCGGCCACCAGGGCTGCGACTGCGTCATCAGCGCGCGCAGGTCGGCGCAGACCGCGTGCAGGTCCAGCGAGCCGAACTCCTTGGCGTAGTCGAAGCCCTTGCCCATCGGGTCGCTCTGCTCGCCCTTGCGGCGCAGGACGGTCAGGTCCAGCTGGTTCGGCCACCAGTCACGGTTGGTGGTCGTCTCGGTGGCGGGGCGGGTGAAGCTGCCGGAGAATGGGCACTTGCTCATGGTGGTCATCGGGGGCTCCTGTATGGGGACGTGGGTCCCCGGAAGGGGTTGGAAGGATAGCCCTGCCGCCGGATGGGGGCCACCGATACGCTTCCCCCATGCCGGACACCGTGCTCCGCCACCAGGTCGCCGACGTCCATGCGCGCACCGTCACGCCGGCGGTGGTCACCGTCCGCGAGGGCCGCATCGCGTCCATCGTGCCCGCGGACGGCCCCGTCGACCCCGGGATCCTGGTCCCGGGCTTCGTCGACGCGCACGTGCACGTCGAGAGCAGCATGCTGCCGCCGTGGGAATTCGCGCGCGTGGCCATGCGCCACGGCACGGTGGCCAGCGTCAGCGACCCGCACGAGATCGCGAACGTCCTGGGCGAGCCCGGCGTGCGCTTCATGCTGGACGACGCCGCGGGGTCGCCGTTCACGTGCTGGTTCGGATGCCCCAGCTGCGTGCCGGCCACGGGGTTCGAGACCGCGGGCGCCACGCTGGACGCCGACGCGTGCGCGCGGCTGCTGGACGACCCCGGCATCCGCTACCTCAGCGAGATGATGAACTGGCCCGGCACCATCGCGGGCGACGCGCAGGTGCTGGCGAAGATCGCCGCCGCGAAGAAGCGCGGCAAGCGCGTCGACGGCCACGCGCCCGGCCTGCGCGGCGACCAGGCCAAGGCGTACTTCGCGCGCGGCATCGAGACCGACCACGAGTGCTTCACGCTGGACGAGGCGCGCGACAAGGCCACGCTGGGCGTGCGCATCCTGATCCGGGAAGGCAGCGCCGCGCGCAACTTCGAGGCGCTCTGGCCGATGCTGCGCGAGCACCCGGAACTGTGCATGTTCTGCACCGACGACGCGCACCCGGACGACCTGCTGGTCGGGCACATCGACCGCCTGGTGGCGCGCGCGGTGGCGAAGGGCGTCGACCCCTGGGACGCGCTGCGCGCCGCGACGCTGAACCCCGTGGCGCACTACGGCCTGCCGTGCGGACTGCTGCGTGCCGGCGACCGGGCGGACTTCGTGCTGGTCTCCGACCTCAAGGACGTCCGCCCGCTGCGCACGTGGATCGCCGGCGTGCCGGTGGCCGAGGGCGGCCGCTCGCTGGTGCCGCCGCGTGCCTCGCGCACGCCGAACGCCTTCCGCACCGGCACGTTCCGCGCGTCCGACTTCTTCGTGCACGCGCCCGACGCATGCCCCGGCACGCGGAGCGTCCGCGTCCACGCGATCGTCGCCGAGGATGGCCAGCTGGTCACCAAGCGCCTCGACGCGCCGATGCAGGCCGCCGACGGCGTGGTCGACCCCGACCCCGCGAACGACCTGCTGCAGGTCTGCGTCGTGAACCGCTACGTCGATGCGCCGCCCGCATGCGCGTTCATCCGCGGCTTCGGCCTGAAGCGCGGCGCGATCGCGTCCAGCGTGGCGCACGACTGCCACAACGTGGTGGCCGTGGGCTGCACGCGCGAGGCGATCGCCGAGGCCGTGAACGCCGTGTTCGCCTCACGCGGCGGGCTGGCCGTGGCCCACGGCGACGGCACGCCGCCCGACGTGCTGCCGCTGCCGATCGCCGGCCTGATGAGCGACCGGCCGGCCGAGGAGGTCGGCGCGGCCTACGCGAAGCTGAGCGCCAAGGCGAAGGCGCTCGGCTCGCCGCTGCGCGCGCCGTACATGACCGCCGGGTTCATGGCGCTGCTCGTGATCCCCGCGCTCAAGCTGAGCGACCGCGGGCTCTTCGACGGGCAGAAGTTCGAGTTCTTGCCTGCGGTGGAATGCTGAGGGCGGGCGGGTCGGCGCGGGCGCCGCGCACCCGCTCACCGGTACTGCGTCGCCACCAGCCGCGCCGCGTGCGCATCGAACGCATCGTCGCGGCGCACCTGCGAGAAGTAGTCGCGCAGGTCCGCCTCGTTCAGGCGGCGCTTCTCGGGGCCGCGCGCGTCCAGGCGCACCTGGCCGCGGTGCATGGCCACCAGGCGGTCGCCGTGGTGCACGGCCTGGGCCATCGAGTGCGTGACCATCAGCACGGTCGACTTGCCGCGCGCGGCGATGCGCGCGGTGACATCCATCACCAGCTCGGCGCTGCGCGGGTCGAGCGCGGCGGTGTGCTCGTCCAGCAGCAGCAGCGGGGGGTCGGTCAGCGCGGCCATCACCAGCGTGATCGCCTGGCGTTGGCCGCCGCTCAGCAGGCCGATCGGGTCATCCAGCCGGTTCTCCAGGCCCAGGCCGATCTGCGCCAGCTGGTCGCGCCAGCCCGCGCGCGCGCTGCGGCGCAGGAGCGGCGCCAGCGTGCGCCAGCCGGTGCGCGTGCCCGCCAGGGCCAGGTTCTCGGCGACGGTCAGCGAAGGCGCCGTGCCCGCGAACGGATCCTGGAACACGCGCCCCACCAGCGCCGCGCGGCGGTGCTCGGGCCACGCGCTGACGTCGGTGCCGCCGATCAGCACCTGGCCGCCCTCGATGGGCAGCGCACCGCTGACCACGCCCTGCAGCGTGCTCTTGCCGCTGCCGTTGGTGCCGATGACCACCGTGAACGTGCCCGGCTCCAGCACCAGGCTGACGCCGTCCAGCGCGCGCACCTCGTTGGCCGTGCCGGCGTTGAAGGTCTTGCGGACGGTGCGCAGCTCAAGCACGCGGCACCGCCTTCCAGCGCGCCAGCGTGCCGGGCAGCACGATCGCCGCGAACACCACCGCCGCCGTGACCAGCTTCAGGTCGTTGGGGTCCAGGCCCCAGCGCAGCGCGATCGCGATCATCAGTCGGAAGAGCACCGACCCCATCACGGCGCCGACCAGCGCCACGCCGCCGATGCGCACGTTGCCCACCAGCGTCTGGCCCAGGATCACGCTGGCCAGGCCCATGACGATCATGCCGATGCCCATCTGCACGTCGGCGAAGCCCTGCATCTGCGCCAGCAGCGCGCCGGAGAGCGCGACCAGCGCGTTCGCCATGGCCAGGCCGATGACGGTGGCGCGGTCGGTGCTGGTGCCCAGCGCGCGCAGCATGCGGGGGTTGTCGCCGGTGGCGCGCAGCGCGGCGCCGCTCTCGGTGCGCAGGTACCACGCCAGCCCGCCCGCCACCAACGCGGCGAACGCGGCGGCGCCGAGCAGTGCCCCCAGCTCCTGCGCGGCCACGTCGCGGCCCAGGATCGTCAGGCGCGGGGCGCCGGCGGCGGACTCGACCAGCCGGTCGAACGGGCGGAACACGCCGGTGCCGGGCAGGGCCAGGTTGCTGGTGCCCATGATGCGCAGGTCCACCGAATAGAGCGCCGTCATCACCAGGATGCCGGAGAGCAGCGTGTTGATCCGGAAGCGCGTGGCCAGCGTGCCCGTCAGCAGCCCTGCCAGCGCACCCGCCACGGTGCCCGCCACGGTGGCAAGCCACGGGTTCCAGCCCGCCAGCATCAGGCGTGCGACCACCGCCGCGCCCAGCGTGAAGCTGCCGTCGGCCGTGATGTCGGCCATGCCCAGCACGCGGAAGCTGATGAAGACGCCCAGCGCCAGCACCGCCATCACCAGGCCGATCGCCAGGGTCGCCAGCAGGACGCTCATGCCTCACCGCCTTCCGCCGGCATCGCCACGCGCCCGAAGAACACGGCGCCGCGCACGAACGCGGTCTCGGCGTCGGCCGTGCGCACCGCGTGCACCACGGTGCGGAGCGGCTGCTCGGCGATGATCGTGGCGACGGCGGAACTCGCGCTGCCGCGCGGCACCGGCCGGTACGCCGCCACGGCCACGTGCGCGTGCATTCGGATGCCGTCCACGGGCGCCGCGACCGCGTCGGGCAGCCCGTCGCGCGCGTCGGCCGAGGCCACGAACGCGGCGATCCCCGTCTCGCCCGCGTGCATCGGGTCGCCCGCGAAGCGCAGGCAACCGCGGATCGCGGTGGCGTCCATCTCGCGCACGGACATCGGCCATTCGTCGGGCGACGTGCGCGCCCAGCAGCCCACGATGCCGGCGCATTCGCCCGCCACCATGCCGGCGACGGGCCCGCCCGCCAGCTGCACCATGCGAGCGCAGAGGTCGGAGAGCGTCACGTGCCCCGCGGGCGCGGCCGACGCGTCGAACCAGCCGGCCCAGCCCCACACGCCCTCGGCGACCAGCGCGTCGATGGCCCACGCGCGCACCGCGTGGCCTTGGCCAACCAGCGCGTCCACGCGGTTGGCAGGCGCGGCGTTCGTGAGCGCGGTGCCGGCTACGACGATTCCCTCGCCGTAGTGGCCCGCCGCGCCGGCTGCGTCGCCCGCCAGCGCCAGGTGCCCGAGCGCCACGCCCTGGATGGAGCAGTCGATGGGCGCAGGCCCGGCCACGCTGCCCACGCGGCGCAGCGTCATCGGATCGGCGGGCGCCGAGACCAGCCCGCTGGCGAGGCCCGTGCCGGGCAGCTCGATCGCGGGCGCCGGCGCGGGCGTGGCTGGCGCCGCGGCGGCCGTGGCATCGCCCAGCGCAAGCATGCGGTCCAGCTTGGCGATGCGCAGCATCTCGGCCACGCCGGCCGAGGCCGACGTGACCACCAGCACGGCGTGCACCGCGCGCAGCTTTGCCATCGTCTTCAGCAGCACGCCCACGCCGACCGACGACATGAACTCCACGCCCACCATGTCCAGTTCCACGCGGTTGGCGCCCGAACGCACGGCCAGGTCCAGTTCCCCCAGCGCGTACTCGGCCCACGCCGCGTCCAGGCGTCCGCGCATGCGCACCATGGTCGTCGCGCCGGACTGGGAGCGCTCGATCTTCACTTGGCGGGCTCCTTCGCGGCCGGGGGCGTGGCGGCGGGAGCCTGTCCGGGCGGCGCCGCCGGCGCATCCGGCGCATCGCGCACGGTCAGGTCCACCTTCGCCGCCAGCGCCGGCGGGATCTCCACGCCGTACAGCCTCGCCTTGTCGGGATTGGTCGCCACGATGGTGCGGGTGGGTTCCTCGAACGGCATGCCGGCGGGGTCCGCGCCGCGCAGGACGCGGTCGATCTGGTGCGCGGCCTGCCGGCCCAGCTGCTCGAAGTCGCGCGCCACGGTCAGCATCGCGCCCGCGCGCAGGTGCGCCGTGGTGAAGCTGAAGAGCGGCGTCCGCGTGCGCTCGGCGATGCGCCCCAGCGCGGGGAATGCCGTCGAGCTCATCGCGTCGGGGATCTGCACGATCAGGTCGACGCGCCGTGCCACCAGCGTGTCACCCGCCTGCGAATAGTCGGTGGCGCGGTCGGCCGCGGCCGCCTCCAGGCGCACTCCGCGCGCGGCCAGGGCCTTCTCGAACTCCCCGCGGCTGAAGACGCTGTTGATCTCGCCGGGGCAGTAGATGGTGCCGATCACCTTGGCGCGCGGCATCACCTGCGCGATCACCTCGGCCATGCGCTCGAAGTCGGCGCGCGTGCTGATGCCGGTGACGTTGGCGCGGTGGTCGGTGTCGCTGGTGCCCGCGCCGGCCAGCACCGGGTCGGCCACAAGCGAGAAGACGATCGGCGTGCGCTCGTTGCGCCGCATGACGGCCTGCAGCGCCACGGTCGTGAACGTGCAGACGATCTCGGGCGGCTGGTCGGCGATCGCGGCCGCCATCGTGTTCAGCGTGCCCACGTCAAGCTGCGCGTCGCGGACCAGCGTGCGGATGGTCGTGCCCTCGACCCAGCCCAGCTTCGCCAGCTCGTCGCGCATGCCCGTCTGGCACTCCTCGACGGGCGGCGTCAGCGAATAGGTGACCCACGCCAGCGATCGCAGGCGCGCGGGATCCGGTCCGCCGGCGGTCGGGGCCGCTTGCTCCTTGCCGGCACCGTGCCGCTGCGCCAGGTCGCTGCCCACCAGCGCCGCCGATGCGGCGGCGATCAGCACGAGGCCGAGCATGAGCTTGCGGATGGTTTCCGGCATGGTGGTGGTGCCTGCGGCCCGCGGGGACGCGCGGGGACGCGCATTTCTACCGCGGCTGCACGGTGGCGCGCGTCACGTCCAGCACCAGTTCGGCGCCCAGCTTGCCCAGCATCTCGGGCGGCCACGGCCCAAGGTCAGGGGCGCCCTCGGCCAGGTGCACCGCGTGCAGGTCCATGCGCGCCGCCAGCCGCAGGGCCAGCGCCCGGAGCTGCGCTGGCGTGAACCCGCTTGCCGCCGCCGCGCTTGCGGGCGCGCCGGACACAGCGTCCAGGTCCAGTTCCAGCGTCGCGGGGCCCGCGCCGACGTGCGCCAGCGCGGCGTCCGCCAGCGCGGCCACGTCCATGCCGTGCTCCAGGAACGCTTCGAACGTCAGCGCGTGCAGCGCGGGGTCCGCGGCCAGCGCGTCCAGGATCGCCTGCGTCGCGTAGCGCTCGCTCATGCCAGCCACCGCGTAGCGCGCCAGGTGGCCTTCGGCGCGCGCGTAGGTGAACGGGTTCCCGCTGTGGCGCCCCTCCTGCGGGCGTAGGTCGGCGTGCAGGTCGACGTTGACGCAGTTCATCGGCTGCCCGGCCGCCGCCGCGCAGCCGGCCAGGATGCCGTACGCGTTGTTGTGCCCGCCGCCCACCACCACCGGCACCAGGCCCACCGCACGCAGCGCGGTCACGGTGGCGGTCACGCGCGCGTCGATCTCGGCCACCAGCGCCCGAAGGTCGCGCATCGCCTGCGCGCGCGCGACGGACCCGCCGGTGCGCTCGTCGATCCGTGCGGCGCGGTCGCGCAGGTCGCGGACGTCCACGCGCCCCGCCACCACGATCGCCGCGCCGTCCACGTACGCGTTCGACTGCATGTTGAGGAGCCGCGGCAGCAGGGCCCTCCACATGCGCCGCGCACCGGGCCGCCCGCCGTTGGCGCGGACGCCGATGTCCTCGGGCACGCCCAGCAGCGCGATGCGCGCGCCCGCGGGCGCCTGGCCGTCGGCATCCAGCGTGCCCGCCCGCTCGCCGATCCGCGTCTCGCCCGGCCGGGCTGCCGTCAGGGCGCGCAGGTCGTCGGGGGTGGACGGTCGCAGGTGCCTCATGGGCGGCCGATTCTACGGATTGCGTGAATCCGGCCCGCGGCGCGGAACCCGGGCCCGTGTTCCCGGTAGCGCCCTCCATGGAACGCCCCGAAGTCACCGGCAGCAACGACCGTCGCCGCTTCCTTGCCACCGCCGCCGCCGTCGGCGCGGTGGCCGCGCTGGGTTCGCGCGCACTGGCCGCCCGCGCGCGCGACGCCGCGCAGCAGGCTGCCACGGCGCCGGCCGCCGCCAAGCCGTTCCGCCTGGTGCACATGACCGACATCCACGTGCAGCCCGAGCGCCGCGCCGAGGCCGGCATGGCCGCCGCACTGGCGCACGCGCAGGCCCAGAAGCCGGACCTCATCATCACCGGCGGCGACAGCGTGATGGACGTCTTCGAGGCCAAGCGCGATCGCGCCGAGACGCTTCGCACGTGCTTCCAGGGCACCCTGAAGCGCGAGTGCGGCGTGCCCGTCAAGCACACCACCGGCAACCACGACATCCTGGGCTGGAACAGGAAGAAGGGCGGCTACGACGGCACCGAGGCCGACTGGGGCAAGCGCTTCACCTGCGACCTGTACGGCGAGGAGCGCACCTACCACACCTTCGACCAGGGCGGCTGGCGCTTCATCTGCCTGGACAGCGTGCAGCCCGCCGGCGACGGCTACGTGGGCTACCTGGACGAGGCGCAGTGGGACTGGCTGCAGAAGCTGCTGGCCGCCACGCCCAGGTCCACGCCCGTCGCGGTGGTCAGCCACATCCCCATCCTGTCGCTGACCACGCTGACCTACGGCAAGCCGCGCGGCCGCGAAGGCGTGGGCAAGGACAACGTCATCGTCGCCGGCGAGATGCACACCGACGCCACGCTGATCCACGACCTGTTCAAGAAGGCCGGCAACGTCAAGCTCTGCCTGAGCGGCCACATCCACCTGCTGGACCGCTGCGAGCTGGACGGCGTGACCTACATCTGCGACGGCGCCGTCAGCGGCAACTGGTGGAAGGGCGTCCTGCAGGGCGTTCCCGAGGGCTTCGGCGTGCTGGACCTGAACCCCGACGGCACCTTCACCCACCGCTACGAGCCGTACGGCTGGAAGGCCTGAAATCCGCGGCACCGGCGCGCGCCCGGTCGCCCGGATCCCCGCCGCACTGGCTAGGATGCGGCGGTCGTAGCCATGGATGGTGAAGACCCGATCTTCCGTGCGAACGCAGTCGATTCCGTCGCTGCGCCCGAGAGCCTCAACCAGGTGGCCCCGATCGCTTCGCCGCGCCTGTGGTTGGTGCTGGCGGGGACGGCGGTCGTCTTCGCCGCCTTCGCCGCGTGGGGCTTCCTTGGGTCGATCCCGATCCTGGCGCGCGGCACCGGCATCCTGATCGAGGGCTCGATGGTCGTCTCGGCCGATTCGCCGATCGACGGCCGCGTCGCGCAGGTCGACGTCAAGACCGGCGACGTCGTCACGCAGGGCCAGGTGATCGCGGTGGTGGCGAACCCCGCGTTGGAGCGCCAGGCCGAGGCTGCCGTGCTGGCGATCGACCGGCTGGAGGCGCAGGACGCCGAGATGCGTCGCATCGAGGACGCCGCGATCGCCGCGGTGGGCAAGGCGCTGGACGTGCGTGCGGCCGACCTCACGACCCGCATCGCGCGCGCCGAGCAGAACGCCGCCGACCTGCGCGCGATGGTCGAGACCAAGCGCGACCTGGTGAAGCAGGGCCTGCTGGCCGAGGGCGACGTCGTCAGCGCCTCCAGCACGCTGCTGGAGGCCGAGCGCATCCTGGCCGACGCGCGCGGCGACGCGCAGAAGGTGGCCGCCGAGCGCCTGGAGCTGGGCCTGCGCCACGAGCAGGAACGCCAGCGCCGCCGCAACCTCGTGGCCGACGCGCGTGCCGCCGAGCGCGCGTTGCGCGCACGCCTGGACGCCGAGCGCCACGTCGTCGCCCCGCGCCCCGGGCGCGTCGTCCAGGTGCAGCGCACCGTCGGCGACCTGGTGCGCCATGGCGGCTCGGTGGCCGTCATCTCCGACGCCGGCGACGGCGCGCTGCGCTGCTACGCGTTCTTCCCGCTGGCCGAGGGCAAGCGCGCGCACGCCGCGATGGCCGCCCGCATCGAGCCCACCGTCGCCGACCGCGAGCGCTACGGCGTGGTGCGCGGCGTCGTGCGCGACGTCGAGCCGGTGGTCGGCACGCGCGAGTCGCTGACGCGCGTCATCCACAGCGCGCAGCTGGCCGAGGACATCGAGAAGCGCTACGGCGGGTTCATCTCGGCCGTCATCGACCTGGAGACCGATCCCTCCACGCCGACCGGCCTGCGCTGGACCGGCGGCCGCGGCATCGAGCGGCCGCTGACGCCCGGCACGCTCTGCAACGTCGAGGTGGTCACCGAGGACGTCGCGCCGGTGGCGCTGCTCGTCCCGTGGCTCCGGCAGTTCTTCGGCGGCTGACCCCATGCAGCCCGCCGCCGCCGAGCCTGCGCCCGCCGCGCCCGCGCCGTTCCGGCCCGAGGGCCGGCGCGTCGCCGCGGTGCCCGCCGTGGTGCAGATGGAGGCCTCCGAGTGCGGCGCCGCGTGCATGGTCGCGGTGCTGGCGCACCACGGCCGCCACGTCACGCTGGAGGAAGCGCGCCGCACCTGCGGCGTCACCCGCGACGGCAGCAACGCCTTCCAGCTGACGAACGCCGCCGAGCACTGGGGCCTTTCCTGCGAGGGCTATTCCTGCGAGCCCGCGGACCTGGTCGACCTGAAGCTGCCCGCGATCCTGTTCTGGGGCTTCAACCACTTCGTGGTGCTGGAGGGCTGGTCCGGCGGCCGCTGGCGGATCATGGACCCCGCGACGGGCCACCGCGAGGTCGAGCCCGCCGAGTTCGACCGCGGCTTCACCGGCGTCGTGCTGGAGCTGGCGCCGGGCCCCGGATTCGTCCGCGGCGGGCGGCCGGGCGGCGTGGCGCCGGCGCTGGCTGCGCGGCTGCGCGGGTCCTGGCGCGTGCTGGCCGCAGCGGTGGTCGCGGGCGTGCTTCTCACGGTGCCCGGCATCGTGGTGCCCGCCATGTCGGCGATGTACATCGACCGCGTGCTGCTGGAAGGCGCGCACCGCTGGGTGCTGCCGATGGTGCTGGTCGCGGCGGTGACGCTGGGCTTCGTGGTCGTGCTTGCCGGCCTTCAGCAGCGGATCCTCGCAAGGCTCGAGCAGCGGCTGGCGATCACCGGCGGCGCGGGCTTCGTGCAGCACGTGCTGCGGCTGCCCGTCGACTTCTTCGCGCACCGCTACGCGGGCGACGTCGCGTCGCGGGTCTCCGGCGTCGAGGCGGTCTGCGAGACGCTGGCCGCGCGGCTCGCGCCGGCGGTCGTCGGGTCGCTGACCGCGCTCGTGTTCCTCGTCGCGATGGTCGCGATCGACTGGAAGCTCTCCGCGGTCGCGGTGCTGTGCGTCGCGCTGGTGGCGGTGCTGGCCGTGCGCTCGGGCCACGCGCTGGCCGACCGCGCGCGCACCGCCGAACAGGACACCGGCCTGTCGTCGGGGGCGCTGGCGGCGGGCCTGTCCGCCATCGAGACGGTGAAGGGCGCGGGCCGCGAATCCGACCTCTTCGCGCGGCTGGCCGGCGCGCACGCGCGCGTGGCCCGTTCGCGGCAGGAGCTCGCGCGCCTGGCCACCGGCGCCGACAGCGTGCCTGGGTTCGTCGAGTCCCTCCTGGTGCACGCGGTCGTGCTCTCCGCCGGCGGCTGGCAGGTGATGCGCGGCGACCTGACCCTGGGCTCGCTGCTGGCGTTCCAGGCACTGCTCATCGGGTTCCTTGGTCCCGTCGTCGACCTGGCCGGGCTCTCGCAGCGCATCCAGGAGCTGCGCGCCACGCTTGCGCGCATCGACGACGTCGCGCGGCACCCCGCCGACCCGCTGGCCATCCCCTCCGACGCCGTCGAGGCACCGCCCGAAGCGACGCCCGGCCGCCTGGAGTTCCGCGACGTCACCTTCGGCTACTCGCACGGCAACCCGCCGCTGGTCGAGGGCTTCTCGCTGGCCATCGAGCCCGGCCGCCGCGTGGCGCTGGTGGGCATGACCGGGTCCGGCAAGAGCACCATCGCGCGGCTGGCGCTGGGGCTTCACCTGCCGTGGTCCGGCGACGTGCTGCTCGACGGCCGCCCGCTGCGCCAGGTCCCGCGCCACGAGCGCATCTCGACCATCGCGATGGTCGGCCAGTCGCCCACGCTGCTCGAGGGTTCGCTGCGCGACAACCTGTCGATGTGGGACCCGTTCGTCCCCGACGAGTGGATGCGCGAGGCGCTGGCCGACGCCGGCCTGGGCGCGCTGCTTGCCGACCGCGGCGGCCTGGAGGCGCGCATCGCCGAGGGCGGAACCAACTTCAGCGGCGGCGAGGCGCAGCGCGTCGAGATCGCGCGTGCCCTGGCGCGCCGGCCGTCGGTGCTGGTGCTGGACGAGGCCACCAGCGCGCTGGACGCCACCACCGAGGCGCAGATCGACCGCGCGATCCGCCGCCGTGGCTGCACGTGCCTGGTGGTCGCGCACCGCCTGAGCACGATCCGCGACGCCGACGAGATCGTCGTGCTGGGCCCGGGCGGCGTGCTGGAGCGCGGCAGCCACGACGAGCTGATGGAGCTGGACGCCCACTACGCGCTGCTGATGCGGGGGGGCGAGCGCTGATGCAGGGCGTGGCGGCCATCCTCCGCAGCGCGGGCGCGCAGCCCTTCCGCGCCGACGGGCGCACGCACGTCGACCTGGGCACGCACGGCCAATGGACCGCTGTGCTTTCGGGCATGGTCAACGTCTTTGCCGCCGGCCGCCATGCCGACGGCACGGTGGGCCGCCGCATCTACCTGGGCACCGTGACGCCGGGTGGCGCTCTGCCGCCGCTCGACGAGACGCTCGCCGGCGTCGAGGCGACGATCGTCGCGATCCCCGACGGACCCGCGGAACTGATCCAGGGCCCTGTGCAGGGCGGCGACGTGGCGGTGCTGGACGGTGCCGCGCTGACCTTCGCGCGCGTCATGCTGCCGGCCGGCGCGCGATCGTCGCAGGGTGGGCTGCGCGAGGCGCTCGACGCCCTGCGCACCCACGTCCGCGCGCTGCTCGCCGAGGACCGCGATGCGATCGCCGCGGGCATCCGCGGCCGCTCGGGTCAGCTGGGCCATGCCGCGGCCCGCTACCGCCGGCTGCTGGCCACGATCTTCGCGGGCCAGACCGAGCTCTACAACATCGACCCCTCGGTGGATCCGTTGCTGCGCGCTTGCCGCCACGCGGCCGCCGCGGTGGGCGTGCCGCTGACGCGCATCCCGCGCCGCCTGGAGCCTGACCCGCAGCGCGAACCGCAGGACGCGTTCGCGCACCTGGCTCGCATCGGTTCGCGCCGACTGGTGCTGCAGCCGCGCTGGTGGCGGCAGGAGATCGGGCCGCTCCTCGGGTTCCTTGCCGATGGCCACGTGCCCGTCGTGCTGCTGCCGCGCGCGCACGGCGGCTACGAAGCCCACGTCTACGTCGAGGGGCGCACGCCGCGCCCCGTGCCGGTCGACGACGCCTTCGCGGCGCGGCTCGAGCGCACGGCCACCATCTTCTACGCGTCGCTCCCCGACACCGCGCGCGGCCTGCGCGGGCTGGCGGCGTTCCTGCTGGAAGGCTCGCGCCGTGACCTGCTGCTGGGCGTCGCGGTCTCGGTGGTGGCGGGCATCCTGGGCCTGGCGATCCCCGCTGCCACCGGGCTGCTGGTCAGCCGGATCCTGCCGGCGGGCGACCTGCGCATGCTGGTGTTCCTGGGCGTGGTGCTGGCGTCCACCATCGCGGCGATCGCGACGTGCGGGTACGTCTCGCGCATGCTCCTGGTGCGCGTCGAGGCGCGCGCGGGCACCCGTGGCTCGGCGGCGATCCTGCACCGCGCGCTGGAGCTGCCGCTGGGCTTCTTCCGCCGCTTCGCGGTGGGCGACCTGGCCGACCGCCTGACGTCCATCGACCAGATCCAGCTGGTGGTCGCCCGCACCGCGGTCGCCGCCGCCCTGGGCGGGGCGTTCATGGTGGCGTACCTGCTGCTGATGCTGGCGATGGACCCCGGCGTGGCGTCGATCACGCTGGGCATGCTGCTGGCGTCGCTCGCCCTGGCATTCGTCGCCGCCCGCATCCAGAGCCGCCACACGACCGACGCGCTCGAACGCTGCGGCCGCCTGGACGGCTTCACCATCCAGGTGCTGGACGGGATCGAGAAGGTCCGTACCGCGGGCGCCGAGGAAGCCGCGCTGCTGCAGTGGCTCAACCGCTACCGCCCCGCGCGCCGTTCGATGTACCTGGCCGCGCGCTGGCGCAGCGTGCTGCACGTGGTGGGCACCGCCGTCCCGGTGGCCGGCGCTGCGCTGCTGTGGTGGCACTTCGCGCACGTCTCCGCCGACCACGAGGGGCAGGTCGCGCTCTTCATGGCGTTCAACGCCGCGTTCGGCGCCGCCACCGCCGCCACCTTCGAGCTGGGCTACGCGTTGGGCGACCTCTCGGTGGTGCTGCCCACGTTCCGGCGCCTGCTGCCCATCCTCGAGGAGCGCCCCGAGGTCGGCCCGGCCGCCGACCAGCCGGGCACGCTCGAGGGCGCGATCGTCGTGCAGGGCGTCCGCCACTCGTTCCCCGGCTCGGCCGGCGAGACGCTCCGCGGCATCTCGTTCGAGGCGCGCCCCGGCGACTTCGTGGCGATCGTCGGCCCCTCCGGCAGCGGCAAGTCGACGCTGGTGCGCGTCCTGCTGGGCCTGCTGCGCCCCAGCGCCGGCAAGGTGCTCTACGACGGCAAGGACCTGGCGCAGCTGGACGTCGTCTCCGTGCGTCGCCAGCTCGGCGTGGTCAACCAGAAGGCGCGCATCCTGCCGGGGTCGATCTTCGAGAACATCGTGGGCGCCACGCTCCTGACGATGGACGATGCCTGGGCCGCCGCCGAGCAGGCCGGCCTGGCCGACGACATCCGCGCGATGCCCATGCAGATGCACACGTTCGTCAACGAGCAGACCCTCTCGGGCGGCCAGATGCAGAAGCTGCAGCTGGCGCGTGCGCTGGCGGGGCGGCCGCGCATCCTGGTCCTGGACGAGGCCACCAGCGCGCTGGACGAGGTGTCGCAGGCGCACGTCGCGGCGTGCCTGGCCGGCCTGATGGTCACGCGCATCGTGGTCGCGCACCGCCTGAGCACCGTGCGCCAGGCCGACCGCATCCTGGTGGTCGACCGCGGCGCGATCGTCCAGTCCGGCACCTTCGACGAGCTTGCCGCGACGGACGGCGCGTTCCGCGAATTGGTGCGCCGTCAGTCGCTGGACGAGCTGCCGGCGGTGCAGGGGGGTGCGGCATGACGCGCAGGGTCCCGATCGCCCGTGCCGCCGCCGGCGCCGCGCTGCTGCTGGCCGCGTGCGATTCGCCGTACCAGCACCGCGGCATGCTCTCGGACGACGTTTCCGAGCGCCTGCGCACGATGGACCCCGCCGCGCTCGAGTCGCTGGGCGACGCGCCGCCGCTGCCCGTGGCCGACGCCAAGCCGCCTTCGGCCGACGAACTCACCGCCCTCCAGCCCGGACAGCGCAAGCAGCCGCTCGACCTGACCGCGGTGCGCGCGTCGGTGCTGGAGAACAACCTGGGCATCCGCGTCTCGCGCCTGGAGCCCGCGATCGCCAGCGAACGCGTCCAGCGCGAGCGCGCCAAGTACGAGTGGACCTTCGGCCTGATCGCCGACGGCGGCCGCGACGTGGACTTCGCCCCGCCGCTGCAGCAGGAGCTCTGGAACGGCGCCGTGCGGCCCAACCTGAACATCCCGCTGGCCACGGGCGGCACGCTGGACGTCGACTGGAAGCTGATGTACTTCAACGACCAGCTGAATTCGCTGGTTCCCGGCGACAACGACGGCTGGCAGAGCGTGCCGCGCGTCAGCATGTCGCAGCCGCTGCTGCGTGGCGGCGGGCGGCTGGTCAGCGAGAACAGCATCCTGGTGGCTGAGTTCGGCCAGCGCCGCATCGAGATCCGCACGCGCATGGCGGTGCACCAGTCGCTGGTCGACGCCGAGCGCGCGTACTGGCGCGCGTTCGGCGCGTCGCGCGCGTTCGAGATCGCACTGGAGAGCTACCGCCGCGCCGAGGCGCAGGTGGGCGTCGCCGAACGCCTTGCCCAGGCCAAGCTGGCCGCCACCGCCGAGATCACCAAGGCCAAGTACCTGGCGATCAGCCAGATCGACCAGGTGATCCGCGCCAGCGAGCTGTTCCGTTCGCGCAGCCGCCTGCTGAAGCAGGCGATGAACCGCACCGACATCCCGATGGACGACTCGGTGGTGCTGGAGCTGGCGTCCGGGCCCGAACTGGTGCAGTACCGCTTCAAGGCCGAGACGGTGCTGGACACCGCGTACCGCCAGCGCACCGAGCTGCTCGAGGCCGAGTTCGCCATCGCCGAATCGACGCTGGGCGTGCAGGTGGCGCAGAACGGCCTGATGCCGCGGCTGGACGCGTTCGGCACGGTCGCGCCGACGGGCTTCGGCCAGTCGCTGGGCACCGCGATCATCGACACCGGCACCGACTCGACCAACGCCGTCGCGTTCAACGCGGGCCTGCGCCTGCAGGTGCCGTTGGGCAACGAGGCCGCCAAGGCCGACATGCGCGCCGCGCTCTACCAACGCCTGAAGGAACTGGCCACCGCGCGCGACCGCCGGCTCTCGATCACGCGCGAGGTGTGGGATTCGATCAGCCGCACGAACACGGGCTGGCAGTCGGTGCTGGCCACGCGGCAGGGCGTGACGCTTGCCGCCGCGGCGTACGACGGCGTGCGGCGCCTGTACGAGAAGCGCGCCGCCACGATCACCGACCTCACGCAGTCGCTGCTGCAGCTGGCCGAGGCGCAGCGCGCCGAGACCATCGCCGTGGTCGACTACCAGCTGGCGCTCCTGGACCTGACCGACGCCGCCGGCCTGGTGCCCGGCCGCGCGGGGCTCAGCTACGACGCGGTGCCGCTGCCGGCCCCCGAGAGCGGCGAGCCCGGCAGCGACCCGGACGCGTTCCTGCGGCTGCCGCCGCCCCTCCTGCAGGTGCCGGTCGCCGGGCAGGGCGCGGCGCCCGCGAACGGTGCGCAAAACGCATCTCCGCCAGTCGCACTTCGGCGCTGACGGCGAAAGACGCGTCCCGGAATGTCCGTGGGGCTCAGCGGCGGCTGCCGAGCGAGCTGCCCTTGGTGTTCCTGGCGGTGCGGCCCGCGCTGATCTTCGCCGGGCCGGCCTTCGCCGTCGCCTTGGCGGCGCCGCCGCTGACCTTCTTGAGATCCTTCGTCGTGAGCTTCTTCTTCGTGGCCATCGTTGGTTTCCTTCCAAGGTTTGCCGGGCGGAGTGCCCGGCTGCAAGGGTGACTATCGGTTCATCGGGGGGGCGAGTCAAGCGAATTCCCCGCCGGGGCGGTGGGTTGGTTCCCGGTCCCGGAAGGCCGCTCCGGGAAGGCCCGGGCCGTCACGCCGGGCGGCAGCGCGAAGGTGGTGCCTGCCGGCGTGCCCCCGACGTGCACCTGCATCGCGCCCTGCTTGCCGCTGTGACCGCCGGGGGAGCGGACCTGCGCCACGGCCGTGCGTGCGGCGCCCGCAGCACCCGTACCCGCCGGCACCCGCGCCGTGACCACCGCGCCCAGCGCGTCGCGCGCAACGCCTGCGCCGGGGTCGCCGCGCAGCACCAGCGTCGTGCCCGGCGCGCCGCGCTCGGCGGCCTGGTTCAGCAGCACGCGCAGGTGCGGCGTGCCGCCCTCGGCCTTCACCATGTCGGGCGTGAAGCGCGTGAAGGACTGCCCGCACACGATGTCCACGTCGCCGTCCAGGTCCAGGTCGCCCACCGCCAGCTGCGCCGCGCCGCGCAGGTTGATGCCGGACGTGGCCGTGACGTCCTCGAACAGCCGCCCGTCCGGCCCCGGCACCGCGCGCTGGCGCAGCACGCGCAGGCGTTCGTCGAAGGGCGGCGGGTCGGGGTAGTCGCCGCTGGCCAGCACCAGGTCCAGGCGGCCGTCGTTGTCCAGGTCGGCCAGCTCGGCGAAGAGGTCGCCCTGGTTCCAGTTGCGTTCGCCCGGCTGCCCGGCCGCGGGATTGCGGTCGACGTTCGCCCACGCGGGCGATTCGAACCGCACGCCGATCGGCGTCTCGGCGCGCCGCGCCACCAGGAACCGCGACCGGTCCGCGCTGGGCCCGGCCCACGCGTGCGTGATCTCCACGACGAAGCAGTCGAACAGCCCGTCGCCGTCGACGTCGCCCACGGCCATGTCGAACGTGTTGCCGTTCGAGCGGAACGGCTTCTCCGGCTCGGTGGGGAAGCGCGTGTCGGTCTTCGCGCGCTCCAGCAGCCACGCGGGATACGCGCCCGTGCGGTCGGCGTCGCCGTCGAACCCCACTGCTGGCGCCACGTCCGCCCACGCGCCGCCGGCGCCGCGCGCGTACAGCCGGTTCCAGCGCCGGCCATAGTTCAGCTGCGCCACCACCGGCGGGCGCACGGGGTCGCCCAGCCGCGCGATCATCGCGCCGTAGGTGGGGCGGCCGGCGGCGTCGTGCTCCTCGTCGAACGCGTGCGCGTCCTCGGGCAGCGGCGCGCGCATCCACGTGGGCGGCTGTGTCGCGGGCGCCACCTGCAGCATCAGGTCGCCGGCGGGTGCGTCCAGCGCCTTGCCGTACTCGCGGT
>JBIKJV010000060.1:0-13719 GCA_044360755.1 Phycisphaerales bacterium | reverse complement strand
CGCCGGCGATCGCCTGCACCAGCTGCTGCAGGCCCGCGACGTCGGGCGTGAATTCGCGCTTGCCCACGCGGTAGCCCGCGGCGCCGCCGTCGCGCGCGGGCAGCACGTTGACCACGATGCGTTCCTCGCCGCCCGGCTTGCCCGCGGCGCTGCCGGTGGGGCGCGGCAGGTCCAGGTCCACGTTCTCCGCCGTGGTCACCTGGCTGACCAGCACGAAGAACACGATCAGCAGGAACGCCATGTCGATGAGCGGCGTCATGTTGACGTCGAACGACGCGGGCCCGCGGCGATGGATCCAGCTGCGGCGCATCAGGCGCCCGCGCCCCCCGTGCCGCCGGCGGCGCCCAGCGCGGCCACGGTGGTGCGGCCGTCGGTGGGGCGGAAGCGCTGCAGGATCTGCTCGACTTCGCGCGCGGCCAGCGCGCCTGCCGCGTCGATCCGGTTGCGCACCACGGCGAACGTGGTCAGCGCGGGGATCGCGATCAGCAGTCCCCAGAACGTCGTGACCAGCGCCGTGCCGATGCCGCCCGCCAGCGCCACGGGGTCCGCGGTGCCGCCCATCTGCGCGATCGTCATGAACGCCACGATCATGCCGTACACGGTGCCGAAGAGGCCGATCATCGGCGCCACCTGGCCCATGGTGTTGAGCGGCTCGATGCGGCGGAGGCGCGCGACGACGACCTCGTCGGACGCCTGTTCCGCGGCGCGCGTCATGGCGTCGTGGCCAGCAGGCGCGGCGGCCAGCGCGGCGGCCAGGACGCGGCCGAAGTCGCCGCCGCGGCGGCAGGATTCGAGCGCCTCGGGCCAGCGGCCTTCCGCCACCAGCGCGCGCGCCTCCTCGACGGCACCCGGCGGCAGCATGTCGCGCGTGCGGTTGCCGTTCAGGAACAGCACGATCAGCGCGATGCTGGTCACGCTCATCGCGATCAGCACCCAGATCATGGCGCTGCCGATCCAGTCGATGCGCGTGCTGCCGTCGGGCAGCGTGTCCAGCGAGACGAAGAAGACCGTCGCGAAGGACGCGGCGGCATGCACGGGCGCGGCGGCGGCCAGCGCGGCGGCCGCCGCGGCAAGGCATGCGGCGCGGGGCGTGCGGCGGGGCGGGTGCGCGGGTTGGGTGGTGGTGCTCATGGCGTGTTCGTCCGGGTTGGGGTGGGGCTCACTTGCGGGCGGGGGCGTTGGGCGGCGCGGGCGCGGCCAGCCCCAGCGCGGCACGGTCGATCAGCATGTAGCCGCGCGCGCCGCCGTGGCGTTCGCCGACGGTGCGCATGGCGCCGTCGGTGGCGGGCTCGACCAGCTCGATGCACAGGAACTGCGCGCGGCGCGTGCCGTCGGGGCGCGCGGGGTTCAGGCGGTCGGCGGCGGCGGGCAGCCCGGCGGTGGCGCTGCGTGCGGCGCTGCGGCGGACGGTGGCCACGCCGCGCGCGACGATGCACACGGCGTCCGGGTCGAAGCCGTCCCACGCGCGCGCGAGCGCCGCGCCCAGGTCGGGGGTGCCGCCCGGCGCCGCGCGGTCGGCGAACCAGCGCAGCGCGGCGGTGACGTTCTCGCGCGTGGCGCGCGCGGGGGTGCCGGGCGCGCGCTCGGGCCCGCCGCCGCGCGCGACGACGAGCGTGAACTCCTGGTCGGGCGCCAGCGCGCCAAGCCGCTGCGCCAGCACCGCGCGGATCGCGGGCAGCGCGGCCACCGTGCGCCCGCCGGCGTCCACCACGATCGCGACGCGCGTGCGGTCGCCCGCGAAGCTCTCCGCGCGCCACGCGGCGGGCACCGTGCCGTCGAAGCCCAGCTGCCCCGCGATGCGCGGCGCCGGGCTGCGCACGCCCGCACCGGCCGCGGGCAGCAGCGTGGCCAGGCGTTCGGCCGCGCGCGTGCCGGCCTGCGTGGCGTCGGTGCGCCCACGCGTGGCGGGGCCCCCGGCGACGACCGGCGCATCGCCGGGGATCGGCAGTTCCGGTGCGGCGGGTGCCACGCCCGCGGGCAGCGGCGGCGTCCAGTCGGCCACCACCAGCGGTGCCGGGTCGCGGCGCATGGCGCGCACCGCCGTGATGCCGCTCACCACCAGCGCGCCCGCAAGCAGCAGGTGCACGACGGTGGACGCAGCCACGGCCACCGCCGTGCGCGGCGGGCCGGATTCGGGTTGCGTGGGGTCGGGCGCGGTCACGAGCCCTTCGTCCCGCTGCGGCGGGACTTTCGGAAGATCGCGCGGTCCAGGCTCAGCGCGCCGGGGCCCACCAGGAACGTGCCGAGCGCCAGCACGAAGAGCCCCAGCTGCGCGAACACCATGTTGCTCTGGTCGGGCGTGAAGCGGAAGAACGCGCCCGCGCCGCCGGCCTTGATGACGTGCATGCCGGTCATCACGAAGAGCGTGGCGACGATCGTCGCCATCAGCACGCCCCACACGCGGCTGAAGAGACCCAGCACCATGCACGCGCCGCCGACGAGCTTCACGCCCGCCACGGCCCACGCCACCTCGATCGGGAACGGGATGCGCGCGCGGTCGGCCTGCAGCGTCATCCAGTAGAGGCCGCGCTGCGTCAGCGGCGCCATCGGGCTGAGCTTGGCGGCGGCGGGTCCGGCGGCCGGCGTGGCGGGGGCATTGGGCGTGGTGGCTGCGGGCGTCGCCGGCTTCGTGCCGGCGGCGGCGGGGGCGTCCTGCTTCGCGGTGCCGCCCGCGGGCGGGGCGCCGGCGTCCTGCGCGGCCTCGGCGGCCCACCAGGCCTCGCCGCGCAGCGCGCCCAGCGCGACGTCGGACTTGGCGGGGTCGGGGTCGGTGATCCCGCGCACGCCCAGCTCGCGCAGGCGCAGCGCGTCGGTGCCGGTGAATTCCACGTCCACCATCAGGTCATTCCAGCCCGAGGGCAGGAAGGCCAGGCACAGGACGATCCGGGCCAGGAGCGGCAGGATGTTCGTGGCGGCGAACTGGCTGGGGTTCATGGGCGGGGAGGATAGATCTGGAAGCGTCGGGATGCGCGGCGCCACGCTTCGGTCGTAGACTCGATCCACCGCCGCGGGCGTGGCGAAATTGGCAGACGCATCAGATTTAGGTTCTGGTGGGGTAACTCCCGTGCAGGTTCAAGTCCTGTCGCCCGCATTCGCCGAAAGCCGCTGCCCAGCCCGTCCGATGTAGCGTGTGGCCGCCCGCATGACCACGCCCGCCGCCGAGCACGTCTTCGCCACCGAAGGGTGGTCGCCCACCTCGTGGCAGGGGAAGCCCACGCTGCAGCAGCCTTCGTGGCCCGACCACGCTGCGCTGGATGCGGCGCTGGGGTCGCTGGGGCGCCTGCCGCCGCTGGTCACCAGCTTCGAGATCGAGCAGCTCCGCTCCCAGCTGGCCGAGGCCGCCACCGGCACGCGCTTCATCCTGCAGGGGGGCGACTGCGCCGAGACGTTCGAAGGCTGCGAGCCGGGCGCGATCGCCAGCCGGCTCAAGATCCTGCTGCAGATGAGCCTGGTGCTGGTGGCCGGCGGGCGCCGCCGCGTGACCCGCATCGGCCGCTTCGCGGGCCAGTACGCCAAGCCGCGCTCCAGCGACCTTGAGACGCGCGACGGCGTGGCGCTGCCCGCCTATCGCGGCGACCTGGTGAACGGCCCCTCCTTCGCCGCCGCCGACCGCACGCCCGACCCGCAGCGGCTGCTGCGCGGCTACGAGCGCGCGGCGCTCACGCTGAACTTCATCCGCTCGCTGGTGGACGGCGGCTTCGCCGACCTGCACCACCCGGAATACTGGGACCTGGACTTCGTCAAGCACTCGCCGATGGCGGCCGAGTACCAGGCGATGGTCGACCAGATCGGCGAGAGCCTGCGCTTCATGGAGACGCTGGTCGGCGTCGACGTCGCGCAGTCGCACCGCGTCGACTTCTTCACCAGCCACGAGGGCCTGGTGCTGCACTACGAGCAGGCGCAGACGCGCCAGGTGCCCCGCCGGCCGGGCTGGTGGGACCTGAGCACGCACTTCCCGTGGATCGGCGTGCGCACCGCGCAACCCGACGGCGGGCACGTCGAGTTCTTCCGCGGCATCCAGAACCCCGTCGGCCTGAAGGTCGGCGCGGGCACCGACGCCGCCGCGCTCCTGCGCACCGTCGAGCGCATCGACCCGTTCCGCACGCCGGGCAGGGTGGTGCTGATCACGCGCTTCGGCGCGCACGCGATCGGTCGCGAACTGCCCGCGCTGGTCGATGCCGTCAGGGCGAGCGGCCGGCCGGTCACCTGGATCTGCGACCCGATGCACGGCAACACCGAGACCGTGGTCCCGCAGGCCGGCCCCGGCGCGGGCGTGCCGGTGAAGACGCGCAAGTTCGGGCACATCCTGGCCGAGGTGGAGCAGTCCTTCGAGATCCACCGCGCGGCGGGCACCGTGCTCGGCGGCATCCACGTCGAGGTCACCGGCGACGACGTCACCGAGTGCACCGGCGGCGCGCGCGGCCTGACCGACGACATGCTGGCGCGCGCCTACCGGTCTCCGGTGGACCCGCGGCTCAACTACGAGCAGTCGCTGGAGCTGGCGATGCTGATCGCGCGGCGCATGCGGAAGTGACGGAAGCGGCGGCGCGGCAGGGGGTTCGGTGCGGGCGGCATGCGGCGCGCCCGGCGTGGCGCGCGGGTTTTTCCTAGACTGCGCCGTCCATGCCACGCCAGTCACGACGAGTCGTCATCACGGGCACCGGGACGGTCACCCCGTTCGGCCTCGGCACCACGGCGCTGTGGGAGGGCCTGTGCGCGGGCCGCTCGCCGCTGGCGCCGTGCCGCACCTTCGACTTCAGCGCGTTCCCCACGCCCTTCGTGGCGCAGGTGCCGGACGAGCTGTTCGACGTCAAGAACGTGGTGCCCAAGTCCTACCGCAAGGCCACCAAGGTCATGGCGCGCGACATCGAGCTGGCCGTCGGCGCCGCGCACGAGGCGTTCGCCGAGGGCGGCATCCAGACCAAGGCGCACGAGACCGGCACGCTGACCATCCCGCCCGGCCGCTTCGGCTGCCACATCGGCGCGGGCCTGATCGCGGCCGAGGAGAACGAGCTGACCAGCGCGTTCGCGACCAGCCTGGCCGCGGACGGGACGTTCGACATCGGCAAGTGGGGCAACGAGGGCATGAAGAACCTCACGCCGCTCTGGATGCTGAAGTACCTGCCCAACATGCTGGCGTGCCACGTCACGATCATCCACGACTGCCAGGGGCCGTCCAACACGATCACCTGCGCCGAGGCGAGCAGCCTGCTCTCGATCGGCGAGTCGATGCGCGTGATCGGCCGCGGCGACGCCGACGCCTGCGTCAGCGGCGGCGCCGAGAGCAAGACCAACCTGATGGGCGCGATGCGCCAGCTGTACGCCAAGCGCCTGGCCACCACCGCGCCCGGCGAGGACCCGGCCACGGTCGTGCGGCCGTTCGCCCCCGACGCCAAGGGCTGCGTGCCCGGCGAGGGCGGCGGCATCCTGATCCTGGAGGCGATGGAGACCGCGCAGGCCCGCGGCGCGAAGGCGCTGGCCGAGCTGGCGGGCTTCGGCGCCAGCCAGAGCTTCTGCCCCGACACGCTGGGCGTGGAGCCCGAGGCCGACGGCCAGGGCATCCGCGACGCGATCGAGTCCGCGCTGGACGACGCCGGCATGAAGCCGGACGAGATCGACGCGATCATCCCCTTCGGCACGGGCGTGCCGATGCTGGACGCCGCCGAGCGCGCCGCGATGACGGCGGTGTTCGGCGAGCGCATCGCGCGGATCCCGCTGGTGACGCTGGCGCCGGCCATCGGCAACGCGGGCGCCGGCAACGGCGCGATCGCCGCGGCCGTCGCGGTGCGTGCGATCGCGGAGCAGAAGCTGCCCGCGCGCATCAACACGAAGGGCGCCGCCGGCCTGGACGCCGACGCGTGCCCCGCGCGCGCCGCCAAGCTCGGCGCCGTGCTCGTCTTCACCCCCAGCCTGGGCGGGCAGAACGCCGCCGCAATCTTCCGGAGCCTCGCATGAGCGCACCCCGCATCGTCGTCACCGGCACCGGCTGGGTCACCCCGCTCGGCCACGACATCGAGGGCGTGTGGAAGCGCCTGCTGAACGCCGAGAGCGGCATGGCGCCGATCACGCGCTTCGACGCACGCACGTTCCCCACGACGTTCGCCGCCGAGGTGCGCGACTACGACGTCACCCGCTTCGTGAAGGACGCCAAGGTGCACGCCACCGCGGGCCTGAACAGCCAGTTCGCGCTGGGCAGCGCCAGCCAGGCGTGGAAGCAGGCCGGCCTGGACAAGGCGCCGCCGCGCAACCCGCGCCGCGTGGGCCTCTACCTGGGCGCCGGCGAGGGCGTCCTGGACGTCGACAACTACATCGGTTCCAACATGGCCGGCTGGGACCCTGCGACGTCCACCGTCGACGGCGTCCGCTGGGCCAAGGCCGCGCTGGCGCGCATGACGCCGGCGCGCGAGATCGAGCAGGAGCCCAACATGCCGCTGGCGCACCTGGCGCGCGAATTCAACGCGCGCGGCCCGGCGTACAACTGCCTGACCGCGTGCGCGGCCAGCACCCAGGCGATCGGCGAGGCGTTCAGCATCCTGCGCCGCGGCGACGCCGACGTGATGATGGCCGGCGGCACGCACACCATGATCCACCTGTTCGGCGTGACGGGCTTCAACCGCCTGACCGCGCTGAGCGAGCGCAAGGGCGACCCCACCGAGGCCAGCCGCCCGTTCAGCCTTGACCGCGGCGGCTTCGTGATGGGCGAGGGCAGCGGCATGATCATCCTCGAGACGCTGGAGCACGCGCTGGCGCGCGGCGCCACGCCGCTCTGCGAGGTCACGGGCTACGGCTCCAGCTGCGACGCCTACCGCATCACCGACATCCAGCCCGACGGCCGCGGCGCCGCGGTGGCCATGGAAGCCGCGCTGCGCCAGGCGGGCATCGACCCGCACGCGCGCGACGCGCAGGGCCGCCCGCCGATCCAGTACATCAGCGCGCACGGCACCGGCACCAAGGAGAACGACTCGATCGAGACCCGCGCCGTGAAGCGCGTCTTCGGCGACCTGGCGAAGGACATCCCCATGAGCTCGATCAAGAGCATGATGGGCCACCTGATCGCCGCCGCCGGCAGCGTCGAGTTCATCACCTGCGTGCTGGCGATCCGCGACGGCATCGTCCCCCCGACGCGCAACCTGGCGAACCCCGACCCTGAGCTCGACCTGGACTACGTCCCGAACAAGGCGCGCACGCTGCCTGTGGACGTGTGCGTGTCGAACAACTTCGGCTTCGGCGGCCAGAACGACTCGCTGGTGGTGCGGCGGTACGTGCCGTGACGCAACCGGTCTCTTCCGGAGGAACCATGACGCTCAGCAACATCGTGCGGATCGCCTTCTTCGCGTGCCTCGCGCTGACGACCGGCGCCGCGCTGCCCGCCTGCACCATCAAGCAGGTCGCGACGCCCGTCGCCAAGGACGTGCTCGCGACCAAGCCCCTGGCGATCGTGCTGGTCCAGAACACCGCCGTGCGCATGTCCGGTTTCCACGGCGAGCTCGAACGGGCGCTGACGCGCCGTGGATTCGCGGTCGAGACGAAGCCGATGGGCGCCGATCTGTCGCAGTTCCCGCTGGCGATGACCTATACGGCCAACTGGAGCTGGGACATGGATCTCTACATGTCCTATGCGCAGCTCGACGTCTTCCGCAAGGGCGTGAAGGCCGGCGACGCGGTCTACGACTCGCGCGGCGGCAGTTTCCACGCCGCCAAGTTCATCGACGCCGACCGGAAGGTCGACGAACTGGTGGGCGAGGTCTTCCCCGGACTTGCCCCGCCGCTGCCGAAGCCCGAGGCGCTGCAGTGAAGCGCGACTGCGCCGCATCCACCCAGTGCGGGCGGCGGCCGTGGCCGGAGGTCGCGCTGTCGCGATTCGCCGTCTCCACCTGCATCGCCTTGCTCGCCACCGGCTTGCACGGATGCACGATCAAGCAGGTCGCGAATCCCGTCGGCGAGGGAGTCCTCACGGGTAGCCCGCGCTCGATTGCCCTTGTGCAGAACACGTCGGTGCGCAGCGCGGCCCTGCACGGTCAGCTGCAGCATGCGCTGGAGCGCCGGGGCTTCCGCGTCGATACGAAGCCGATGGGCACGGAACCGGCCTCGCTTCGGCTTTCCATGACCTATGCCGCAGACTGGAGCCTCGACATGACGCTCCTTTCATACGTCCAGCTCGATGTGTACCGGAATGGGGTGAAGGCGGGCGACGTCGTCTACGACTCGCGCGCCGGCTGGTACGCCGCGAAGTTCATCGAAGTCGATCGCAAGGTCGATGAGCTGGTCGGCGAGCTGTTTCCGGGGCTTGCCCCGCCAATGCCGAAGCCCGAGGCGCTCCGATGAATGCCCACGTTCATTCCGCCCCGCGCCGCACGCCGCTCCACCGCAAGGTCTTCGTGGCGCTGCTGGCGCTGGTCGCCGTCGGCGCGATGGCCGCGTGGCTGGCGCGTGCGCGGCCCTCGTGGTGGTCGCCCGTGGCGCGCGACGCCGCCGGCGCGCTGGACACGGCGCGGGCGCTGGAGCAGGGGATCGCCAGCGAGACGAGCAAGGTGCGCGGCCCCGGGGTGCAGCCCTGGAGCGTGCGCGTGCGGGCCGCCGACGTGAACGCCTGGCTGGGCGCGCGGCTGCCGCAGTGGCTGGAGTTCGACCAGAGCCTGCCATGGCCCGCGGGCGTGAAGGGCGTGCAGGCGCGGGTCGACGCCGACGGGCTGGTGCTGGCCGCGGACTGGAACGGTTTCGTGGTCAGCACGCGCTGGTCGGTGGAGCCGGGGGGGCCCGGCGCGGCGGCCACGCTGCGCGAGACCGGGACGGCGGTCGGAAACCTGCCGATCCCGTTCGCGGCGGGCGTCGGGGCCTGGTTCATTCCCGCGCTGGCGCGGCCGCTCCCCCTGGAGGCCAAGCTGGGCGACGGCCGCCGGGTGCGTGTGACCGGCGCGGATTTCGCCGACGGCGAGGCCATCGTGGACTGCGAAACGGCGGCAGGGAGCTGAGCTACACTTTCCGCTCCCCCATGCCCCAGATCACGATCAACGGCACCGCGTACGAGTTCAACAAGGGCGAGAAGATCCTCCAGGTGGCCCTGCGCCACGACGTGGAGATCCCGCACTACTGCTACCACCCGTCCATGTCGATCCCGGCCAGCTGCCGGATCTGCCTGGCCGAGGTTGCGCTGCCGAACCCGAAGTCCGGCAAGCTGGAGACGATGGGCCAGCTGAAGCCCACCTGCCAGACCGACTGCTCGGACGGCATGGTGGTGACCACCGACAGCCCGCGCTCGATCGCGAACCAGAAGTCGGTGATGGAGCTCCTGCTCATCAACCACCCGGTCGACTGCCCGGTGTGCGACAAGGCCGGCGAGTGCTACCTGCAGGACTACTCCTTCGACTACGGCCGCGGCCAGAGCCGCTTCCTGGAGGAGAAGGTCAAGAACCCGAAGAAGGACATCGGCCCGAACATCCTGCTCTACAGCGACCGCTGCATCATGTGCACGCGCTGCGTCCGCTTCACCCGCGAGGTGACCGGCACCGACGAGCTGATGGTCGACGGCCGCGGCGACCGCGAGATGATCGACGTCTTCCCGGGCAAGCCGCTGGACAACCCGCTGGCCGGCAACGTCACCGACCTGTGCCCCGTGGGCGCGCTGCTCGACAAGAACTTCCTGTTCCAGCAGCGCGTGTGGTTCCTGACCAAGACCCCGTCGATCGATGGCCTGACGGCCAGCGGCGACAACATCTTCGTCGAGCACAACGACGGCAAGGTGCATCGCATCAAGCCGCGCACGAACATGGACGTCAACACGTGGTGGATCACCGACGAGGTGCGCTACTCGTGGAAGCACGTGCACGACGATGCGCGCATCCGCTTGCCGCGCGTTCGCGGGCTGGACGCCTTCGCGGCCGGCGACGCCGCGCATGCGTGGAAGGCCGCGCTCAGCCGCGCCCAGGGCGTGGTGGCCGAGGCCGTGAACGCCAAGCGTGCCACGGCCTTGGTCGTCAGCCCCATGCTCAGCTGCGAGGACGCCTATGCGCTGGCCCAGTGGGTTCTGGCGCTGGACCCCAAGGCCGAGCTGGCCGTCGGCCCGGTGCCGTTCAAGGGCGAGGACCGCACCTTCAAGGGCGGCTTCACGATGTACGCCGAGAAGGCTCCCAACGCGCGCGGCGTCCGCCGCGTGCTGGAGGCGCTCAGCGCGAAGCGCGGCGGCGGCACGGTGCACGACTTCGCGTCGTTCCTGGCCGCGCTGCGCGCGAAGAAGATCGGCGCCGCCGTGGTCACCGGCAACTACCCCAGCGACTGGGTCACACCGGAGTTCCGCGACGCCGCGATGGGCACGCCGCTCGTCCTGGTCGACACGCTGGAGAACAGCCTCTGCAACATGGCCGAGGTCGTGATCCCGGGTGCCACCTGGACCGAGAAGGCCGGCACCTTCGAGAACGCCAAGGGCCGCCTGCAGGCGTTCCACCGCGCGATCGAGACGATCGACTTCGTGAAGTCCGAGCTGCAGGTGGGCGCCGACCTCCTGGCCGGCTTCCAGGGCCGCCCGGCGCGCGCCGCGAACGCAGGCACCGTCCGCGCCGAGATGGCGAAGGTCGCGGGCCTGGAGCGCTTCGCGACCGACGTGCACGTCCCGGACCTCTCGTTCGAGCAGGCCTCGGACATGCAGTTCGTCGAACTCTGACCCCTCGAACCCGGATCCCCGCCGGGCCGGCGCCGCGCCGGCCATCCGTGCGGTCGCCGTCCATCCCGCCCCGCCCCGGCCTCAGCGGCCGCGCGCGGGGCGGCGGTTCATCCCGCCGATCGACCGGAACGCCGGTGCACCGCCGCGGTCGCCGTGTGCTGGGTGCGCCACGCGGCCGCCTTCGTTGCCCCATGCGACCGGGGCCGCGCCCGCGGCGCCCCCCGAGCGCGTGGCCTTGGCGTGCGCGCCGCCGCGTCCGTGTGCGGGGCCGCGGCCCTGCGCCCCCGCGGGGGCCGGCGCCGCGCCGCCCTTCGCCGAAGGCTTCGCGCCGCGCCCGCCGTGGGCCGGCTTGGAGCCTTGCGAGCCCTGGCCCCGCCGGCCGCCGCGCGCGGGCGCCTCGGCCCGCGGCTCGTCCGGCAGCTTGCTCAGCGCCTGCAGGTCCTGCGGGATCGCCACCTGGGGCACGGGCTTGCCGATCAGCTTCTCGATCGCCTTCAGCGCGCCGCGGTCGCCGGGCTCGCAGAAGCTGATCGCCACGCCCGTCTTGCCCGCGCGGCCCGTTCGGCCGATGCGGTGCACGTAGCTCTCGGGGTCGATCGGGATGTCGTAGTTGATCACGTGGCTGACGTCGTCGACGTCGATGCCGCGGCTGGCGACGTCCGTCGCCACCAGCACGCGCACGGTGCCGGCCTTGAAGCCGTCGAGCGCGCGCTGGCGCTGGTTCTGGTTCTTGTTGCCGTGGATCGCGGCTGCGTTCACCTTGGCGCGCAGCAGGCGCTTCATCACGCGGTCGGCGCCGTGCTTGGTGCGCGTGAAGACCACCACGCTCTCCAGCGCGTCGTCCTCAAGCAGGCGCTCCAGGAGCGGCTGCTTCAGGTCCTTCGGCACCGGGTGCACGCGCTGCTCGATCATCGGCGCCGCGCTGGCCACCGGCGTCACCGCCACCTTCACCGGCTCGCGCAGCAGCGCGTCGGCCAGGTGCTGGATCTCCTTGGGCATCGTGGCGCTGAAGAGCATCGTCTGCCGCTCCTTGGCCACCATCCCCGCGATCTGGCGGATGGGCTTGATGAAGCCCATGTCCAGCATGCGGTCGGCCTCGTCAAGCACCAGGATGTGCACCTCGGCCAGCGAGAGGTGGCGCTGCTGGATCAGGTCCAGCAGGCGGCCGGGCGTCGCGACCACGATGTCCACGCCGGACTGCAGCGCCTTCACCTGCGGGTTCTGCCCGACGCCGCCGAAGATCACGGCGGTCCGAACGCCCGCATGGCGGCCGTACGTGGTCAGGCTCTGGTCGATCTGCACGGCCAGCTCGCGCGTCGGCGCCAGGATCAGCGCGTGCGGGCGGCCCGGGGCGGCGCGCTTGGCGGGGTGCTTCGGGGTGCCCTCGCCCAGCTCGCCGGCCAGCTTCAGCCGCTGGATGATCGGCAGCGCGAACGCGGCGGTCTTGCCGGTGCCGGTCTGCGCGCAGCCAAGGAGGTCGCGTCCCTGCAGTGCGGGCGGGATGGCCTGTGCCTGGATCGGGGTCGGGGTCTGGTAGCCCTCTTCGGCAAGGGCCTTGAGGATCGGGGCAGCGAGTCGGAGTGCGGTGAATGCCATGCTTTGCTTTCGGGCCGTGGACGATAGTTCCGGCATGGGCGGCGCCCTGCGCGAATTCCCACGGATTTCCGGGGGAACCCAAACGCGCATCGGCTTCGGGCGCACTAGGCTTCCCGCTCCCGACGGATTCCGGCGTCGGGGAAGTTTCCCCGCAGGACGCCCCCCAACGATGCACGCCCCCGCCCACGGACACGACCACTTCTCCCACCCCGTCGCGCTGCGCAACCGGCTGCTCACGATGTTCTTCGTCTTCGCGCCGCCGGCCGTGCTGGGGTTCGCGGTCTGGTACTGCTGGGGCACCGGCGTGCGGCCGGTCGACCTGGTGATGCTGGTGGTCGGCTACATGCTGACCGCGATGGGCATCACGATCGGCTACCACCGCTACTTCACGCACAAGTCGTTCCACGCGGCGCGCCCCGTCATCTGGTTCTTCGCCGGCTGCGGCTCGGCCGCGGTGCAGGGCCCGGTGCTCTGGTGGTGCACGACCCACCGGCGCCACCACCAGCACTCCGACGACCACCTGGACCCGCACTCGCCCCACGCCGGCCGCGAGGCCGGTGCCGTCGGCTGGATCCGCGGGTTCCTCCACTCCCACCTGGGTTGGCTCTACACGCGCCCGATGGAGACCAGCGTCGAGCGCTATGCCCCGGACATCGCGGCCGATCGCGACGCACAGCTGATCAGCGCCCTGTTCCCGGTGTTCGTGCTGCTGGGCTTCCTGATCCCCGCTGGCATCGGCTGGCTGGCCAGCGGCACCTGGGAGGGCGCGTTCCTGGGCTTCCTGTGGGGCGGCGTCATCCGCATGCTGGCCGTGCACCACGCCACCTGGTCGGTGAACTCGGTCTGCCACCTCTTCGGCAGCCAGACCTACCGCTCCGGCGACGAGAGCCGCAACAACCTGCCGATGGGCATCCTGGCGATGGGCGAGGGCTGGCACAACAACCACCACGCCTTCCCCGCCAGCGCGCGCCACGGCCTGGAGTGGTGGCAGTTCGACATCAGCTGGATCACCATCCGCTCGCTGGCCGCCGTCGGGCTGGTCACCAACATCCGCCTGCCCTCGCGCGAGCGCATGGCCGAGAAGCGCATCGACGCCCAGCGCCTGGCCGCCTAGCGTTCTCCGCATGACCGCAGCCCCCGCCATGAGCCGCGGCGCCGTCGCCGAGGTCTGGGGCCTGGCATGGCCCACCGTCGTCACGATGGTCAGCTACACGCTGATGCAGTTCGTCGACAGCCTGCTGGTCGCGCAGGTGGGCACCGCCGAGGTCGCTGCCCAGGGGAATGCCGGGGTCTGGAGCTGGGCATTCATCTTCACCGTCGTGGGCGCGGTCGGGCTGGTCAACACCTTCGTCAGCCAGGCGATCGGCGCTGGGCGGCCGCACGAGGTGGCGCGCTACGGCTGGGCGGGCCTGTGGCTGGGCGTGCTGGCGTGGGCGCTGGTGCTGGTGCCGCTGGGGCTGGTGATG
>JBIKJV010000059.1:0-13726 GCA_044360755.1 Phycisphaerales bacterium | reverse complement strand
AAGGCCGTCCAGCCGTTCGTCGAGCAGCTCATCACCATCGCCAAGAAGGGCGGCCTGGCCGCGCGCCGCGAGCTGCAGTCCCGGCTCACGGACCGCAAGGTCTTCGCCTGGGTCGACGACCCGAACACGTCCGAGGACGTGAAGGCGTCGCAGGCCCGCCTGTGGGAGCTCCCCGCCGCGGACGCCATCGAGCGCAACCGCTACGGCGAGGTCCGCAAGGCCCCGCGCCTGGTCCAGCACGTGATGAGCAAGGTCGCCCCGCTCTACAAGGACCGCGCGGGCGGCTACACGCGCATCGTCAAGCTCGACAAGCGTCGCCTCGGCGACGGCTCGAACCTGGTGATGCTGCAGCTCATCGGCGCCGAGGAGGGTCCGCAGGTCAAGGGCCGCAAGTCGACCCGCCGCACGACCGCCGACAAGCGCACCGCCTTCGCCAAGAAGGCGAAGGAGAAGGCCGCTGCTGCGAAGGGCTGAGCCCGCCGCATCTGAACTGCGATCATCCGCGCGCCCCGAGGCTTGCCTCGGGGCGCGCGGTCGTTCACGGGGTGGCGATCAGGGCCTGCCAGCCGTTCTGGTAGGAGAGGCCGGTCGTGGCATTCACCAGCCGGCGATCGATGTTGCCGTTGGACCACAGTCGGAACACGACCACGCCGCTGCCGGAGCTGGGGGTCGGCGCGACGGCGATGCCGATCACGGACGCCGAGGCAGGGCCCGGCGAGCCGGTGGGGCCGGACTGCTGGGGGTGGATGGCGATGGTGGTCGGCGCAGCGACCGGTAGCCACGCCGCCTGCGCGGCCGACTCGAGGGACCCGGTAGCGGGGGGGATGATGGCGTGCAGGGTGATCGCGCCCGCGAGCAGCGCGAGGCCGGTGCCGGTCGAGATTCGGTCGTTCATCGCGGGCGGAAGATACCCCGCGGTTCCCGGACCGACTTGCTCGTATCCTGTTCTCAAATGCTCGCCGACCTTGACGCGATCCAGTCCGAAGCGATGACGGCCCTGGCTGCCGCCGGCACTCCCGAGGCGCTGGCCGGCTGGAAGGGTGCTTGGATCGGCGGGAACGGACGCCTGAAGTCGCTGATGGCCGGGCTGAAGGACGTGCCCAAGGAACAGAAGGGCGCGGTCGGGAAGCGGCTGAACGAGCTCAAGGCTTCGCTGGAAGGCGCGTTCGCCGAGCGTCATGCGGCGGTCGAGGCGTGCGCGGGTCCGCGTGGCCCCGTGGTGGACGTGACCGAGCCGGGGATCCCGCTTGCGCAGGGCCGTCGCCACGTGCTGAGCCGCACGATCGACGAGATCGTCGAGGTCTTCGGCCGCATGGGCTTCACGCTGGCCGAGGGGCCGGAGGTGGAGGACGAGTGGCACAACTTCACCGCGCTGAACATCCCCGAGGCGCACCCGGCGCGCGACGCGCAGGACAACTTCTACATGGGCGAACAGGGCGGCGTGAAGCGCCTGCTGCGCACGCAGACCAGCACCGTGCAGATCCGCGCGCTGGAGCGCCAGGCACCGCCGATCAAGGTGGTGGCGACTGGCCGCGTCTACCGGCCTGACACGCACGATGCGACGCATTACTCGATGTTCCACCAGATCGAGGGCCTGTACATCGACCGTGGCGTCACGATGGCCGACCTGAAGACCACGCTGGTGCAGTTCGCGAAGGCCTACTTCGGCGCCGAGGCCGAGGTGCGCATGCGCCCGAGCTTCTTCCCGTTCACCGAGCCCAGCGCCGAGGTGGACATGAAGATGCGCATCAAGGGCGAGTGGAAGTGGGTCGAGCTGGGCGGCTGCGGCATGGTGGACCCGAACGTGCTGCGCGCGGTGAACGTGGATCCCGAGGTGTGGACGGGCTTCGCGTTCGGCCTGGGCATCGAGCGCATCGCGATGCGCCGGTACGGCATCAGCGACATCCGCTGGCTGTTCGAGAACGACGCGCGGTTCCTGCGGCAGTTCTGAGGAGTCGGTTGCGGGGGTGTGCGGGGTGCGGCAGACGTGCTGTGCCTTGAAAGGCACGTGCATGCGACCGCGCCCTTGCGCTGTGCTCGGGGCCTTCCTCCGCGACCGTCGTCGCTCCACCAGGTTCCGCTCCTCCTATTGTTCGGCTGGCTCGGCACCTGTCACGACCCGGGAGTGTTCGGTGCCGCTGTGCGTGCCTCGCGGCCTCGCGATTCGCTGCGGAAGACCCCGATGCTCGCTCCGGGCGCTCGCAAGCGGCCGTTCGAACGTCAGAAGGCGAGCGCCCGCAGCGAAAGGTCGCGGTGACCCCAGCGCCTTTCAACGCCCGCGAGAATGGGAACGAGTTGTCCCGGACATGGTTTCGCGGACACGGTTTCGGAATGACAGGAGGCGCCCGTCGCGGGGCGCCTCCTGGGTGGTTCGGGGGTTTGGCGTGCGCGTCAGTCGTCCTTGACGCCCATGGCCTTGTGGCCGGCCTCGCGCATTTCCTCGAGCGTGGCGACCAGCTTGGCGGCGACGTCGGTCTTCCCGGCCAGGATGGCGTCCTCGAGCTGCATGGCGGTCGCCATGAGGGCGCGCAGGTCCTCGCGCATCTTGGTCTCCATCTTGGCTTTGCCGGCCGCGTCAAGGTCCTTGCCCAGGTTGCCCGGCATTGGGGCGGCCTTCGAGGCGGCGCAGCCGTACTGGAAGATGGCGACCTGCTTCAGGCAGTCGTCCTTCTTGCCGGCGTCGCCGACGTTGGCCTTGAGCTGCTTGAGGGCGCCGTTCATCGCCTTCATCGCGGCCTCGAGGTTGGGGCCGGCGTTGCCGCGGGCGCCGCGACGCTGGCCGCCTTCCGGGCCCCCTTGGCGCGGGGCGCCCTCGGGGCCACCCTGGCGCTGGCCGGGCTGGTCGCCCTGCGGCGGCGCGCCCTGCGGGGCGTTCTGGGCGTTGGCGACGGTGGCGGCGCCGGCAAGCAGGAGGCCGGCAACGAGGGCGGTCGTTTGGATCTTCACGGGTGTCTCCAGGTGGTGCGTGGGCCGGTGCGTGTCGGTCGCAGGGGCCAAACGGCCGTTCTCGCTCGCGATTGCGGTCCGTTCGCGCCGGATGCCTCAGGTCGTGTAGTCGGCGTTCAGCTCGACGTACGCCTTGGTCAGGCCGCAGGATATGAATTCGTCGGTGCCCGTGCCCTGGCCCAGGTCCAGGACGACCTGCACCATCGGCTGCCGGAACGCCGCCTCGCGGTCGGCGAGCGGTGTGTCGGCGGGCGCGCCTGCGGCGAACAGCTTCACGCCGCCAACGGTGAGGGAGAGGTCCTCGATGTCGATCCGTACCCCGGCGCGGCCTGCCGCCGCGAGGATCCGTCCCCAGTTGGGGTCGCCGCCCGTGACCGCGCAGCGCACCAGCAGGCTGGAAGCGATGGTCTTGGCCACGGTCAGCGCGTCGGCATCGGAAGCGGCGCCGGTGACGCGGACATGGATTCCGCGTTCGTAGCCCTCGCCGTCGCGGACGACCAAGAGCGCCAGGTCGCGGGCGACCTCGGTGAACGCCTTGCGGAGCGCGTCCGTCGGGAAGCCGACGCCCGCGGGATCGGCGGCGCCGGAGGCCATCGCGAAGATCGAGTCGTTGGTGCTGGTGTCACCGTCGATCGAGATGCGGTGGAAGCTGCGCTCGACCGCGGCACGCAGGTGGCCGTCGAGCTCGGCGGGCGTGAGGGCCGCGTCCGTCAGGATCGTGCCGATCATCGTCGCCATGTTGGGGTGGATCATGCCGGCGCCCTTCACGCAGCCGACCACGGTGCAGCGGCGGCCGGCGTGCTCGACGGTGCGCGACGCCCACTTGGGGTAGGTGTCGGTGGTCATGATCGCGCGTGCGAAGACCTCGATCGTGCCGTGCGCGGCGCGCGCGGCCATCGGCGCCACCTGCGCGAGCATGCGGTCGATGGGCAGCTGCACGCCGATCACGCCGGTCGAGTTCTCCTGCACCGCGACGGTGGCGATGTCGCACGCCCTGGCGACGGCCTCGGCCAGCTCGATGGCGTTCGCCATGCCGCGTTCGCCGGTGGCCGCATTGGCGCAGCCGGAGTTGACGAGCAGCGCGCCGCAGTGGCCGCGGCTCTCGGCCAGGTGCCGGCGGCTGAGTTGGACGGGTGCCGCGCAGATGCGGTTCGTCGTGTAGACGGCCGCGAGCGTGGCGCCCGCCGGGCAGCGGATCAGGCCCATGTCGTCGCGGCCTGGCTTCTTGATGGCGGCGGCGGCCGCGGCGGCCGTGAAGCCGAGCGGCAGCATCGGCGCCGGGCCGGCGGGGCCGGTCGCGGTGCCGCCGGCGGGCGTGCCCGCGGCGGACACGGCAGGGGTGGCGCTGGCGCTCATCTCACTTGCTCCCGTTGCCGTTGGCGGCCGTGACATCGTGAACGAGCGCGACCTCGTCGCACTGCTCGCGCTTGGGGCACACGGCGCAGTCCTTCAGCACCTTCTCGGGCAGGCTGTTGACGCTGACCTGCCGGAAGCCGGCGTTCTCGAAGAACTTGGGCGCGCGCGTCAGCACGAACACCTTGGGTATGTGGAGCTGGCCCGCCAGGCGAAGGAAGTACCGCACCAGGCCGTGGCCGATCCCCTTGCCGTGGTGGTCGGGATGCACGCCCAGCGAGCGGATCTCGGCCAGCTGCGGGGTGTAGATCCACAGCGCGGCGCACCCGACGACCTTGCCATCGACCACGGCGACGCCGAAGTCGAGGATGGCCTTCATGATGTCCTCGCGGCTGCGGGGCAGGTTCTCGCCGTGCGTGGCCCAGTGGTCGACCAGCCAGCAGATCTGGTCCAGGTCGTCGGCGCGGGCCTGCCGGAACTCGGCGATGCCGGTGCCTTCGTCCGGCACGGCGCGCTCGCGCAGCATGCGTCGCACGCGGCCGATCGCGTCCTCGACCGCGCTGAGCGCGGTGCCGCCCTCGACGGCGCGCTTCTCGAGCGTCGCGCCGACGGTGAGCTGCGTGTAGACGTCCTGGTTGGCCTTCGGGGCCTGCTCGCGGATGGTCTCCAGCGAGAGCTCCTCCAGCGCGCGGTCCTGCTCGATCGCCGTGCGGACCAGGCGGCCCACCTGGTGGTGCGCCTCGCGGAACGGCACGCCCAGGCGGACCAGGTAGTCGGCCAGGTCGGTGGCGTTGGTGTAGCCCTCGGCCGCGGCGACCAGCGCGCGGTCGCGGTCGACCACCAGGCCCGCGAGCATCGGCGGCAGCACGCGCAGCGACAGGCTCAGGTGCCGCATCGCGTCGAAGAGCGGCTCCTTGTCCTCCTGCAGGTCCTTGTTGTAGGCCAGCGGCAGGCCCTTCAGCGTGACCAGCAGCGTGACCAGGTTGCCCACCGCGCGGCCGCTCTTGCCGCGGATCAACTCGCAGGCGTCGGGATTCTTCTTCTGCGGCATCAGGCTGCTGCCCGATGTCCATGCGTCCGGCAGCTCGATGAGCGAGGCCTCGCTGGTGGAGTAGAAGATCAGGTCCTCGGCCATGCGCGAGAGGTGCAGGCTGCACAGCGCGCAGGCGGAGAGCGACTCGACCACGAAGTCACGGTCGCTGACCGCGTCGAGCGAGTTGGCCGTTGGGCCGCGGAAGCCCAGGTCCTTGGCCAGTGCCGCACGGTCGATCGGGTACGCCGTGCCGGCCAGCGCGCCGGAGCCGAGCGGCGAGGTGCGCACGCGCTTCAGCGCGTCGCCCAGGCGCTCGGAATCGCGGCGGAGCATCTCGACGTAGGCCAGGCACCAGTGCGCGAACAGGATCGGTTGGGCGTGCTGCAGGTGCGTGTAGCCGGGGAACGCCGTGTTCTTCTCGCGCTCGGCCAGGTCGACCAGCGCGGTGATGGCAGCCTTGATCTCGGCCTGGCGGGCCTTCAGCTGGCGCGCGGTCCAGAGTCGCAGGTCGGTGGCGACCTGGTCGTTCCGGCTGCGGCCCGTGTGGAGCTTCTTGCCCAGGTCGCCCACCCGCATGACGAGCTGGCGCTCGACCCACGAGTGGACGTCCTCGTCGTCCGCCTGCTCGATGAGCGAGGGATCCTCGCGCAGCGCGGCCAGGATCTCGCCCAGCGCCTGCTCGATGGTCCGCTGCTCGTCGGCGGTGAGGACGCCGGCGCGCACGAGCGCCTTGCTCCACGCGATGCTCCCCTCGACGTCCTCGCGGACGAGGAGGCGGTCGAAGGGGAGGCTGTCGTTGAACTGGCGGAACAGGGCGTCGGCCTGTCCCTCGAGCCTGCCGGCCCAGATCGCGGTCGTCATCTCAGTGGGCCTTCGCGGTGGTGGGTGCGGTGCCCGCGGGCTTGCAGCCGCAGCCGCCGCCGGGGGTGCAGCAGCCGGAACTGGCGGTGGCGCCGCCCAGGCCGTGCGCGGCGGCCAGCTGGGCGGCCTCGGCTGCGGCGATCTTGGCGTCCTCGCTCAGGCCAAGCAGCGCGCGGATGCGCATCGGCAGGCTGAAGAGGCGGATGAAGCCCTCGCTGTGCTTGTGGTCGTAGACCTCGTCCTCGCCGAAGGTGGCGAAGCCGTGGTGGAACAGGCTGTACGGCGAGCGGCGCTTGACCGCCTCGGCGCGGCCCTTGTAGCAGCGCACGACGACCTCGCCGTCCATCACCTCGGCGATGGCCGCGAAGCTGGCCCACATCGCCTCGCGCAGGGGGCTGTACCAGGTGCCGTTGTAGATGATCTTGGCGAAGTCCAGCGCCAGGCGCTCGCGGTAGTGCAGCGTCTCGCGGTCCAGCACCAGCTGCTCGAGGCCGCGCAGGGCCTCCATCAGCACGGTGCCGCCCGGCGTCTCGTACACGCCGCGGCTCTTCATGCCGACAAGGCGGTTCTCGCAGATGTCGACGCGGCCGACGCCGTTGCGGGCGGCGATCGCGTTGAGCTCGGTGAGCAGCGCGACGGGGTCGAGCGCCTTGCCGTTCACCGCGGTCGGGAAGCCCTTGCTGAAGGTGATCGAGACGTCCTCGGCCGTGTCCGGCGCGTCCTTCGGGCTGGTGGTGATCATCCACACGTCCTCCGGCGGCGCGTTCCACGGATCCTCGAGCTCGCCGCCCTCGTGGCTGATGTGCCAGATGTTGGCGTCGCGGCTGTAGATCTTCTCGGCGCTGGCGGTGGTGGGGATGCTGCGGGCCTTCAGGTAGGCCAGCATCGCCTCGCGGCTCTTGAGGTCCCAGATGCGCCACGGGCTGATCACGCGCAGCTGCGGGGCCAGCGCGGCGTAGGTGCTCTCGAAGCGGACCTGGTCGTTGCCCTTGCCGGTGCAGCCGTGGCAGAGCGCGTCGCAGCCGGTGGCCAGCGCGACCTCGACCTGCGCGCGCGCGATGATCGGGCGCGCGATGGAGGTGCCCATCAGGTAGCGGTTCTCGTAGACGCTGCCGGCGATCGCCATGGGGAAGGCGAAGTCGCGCAGGAAGGTCTCCTTCAGGTCGACGACGATGCACTCGGACGCGCCGCTCTTGGTGGCCTTCTCGCCGATGCCCTGGAGCTCGCGCTCGCCCTGGCCGACGTCGGCGACGCAGGCGATGACCTCGCAGCCGTAGGTCTCCTTGAGCCAGGGGATGATGCAGGAGGTGTCGAGGCCGCCGGAGTAGGCGACGCAGACCTTCTTGGGCTTGAACGCGGGGGCGGTGTTGGTGGGGGTCGTCATGGTTCGGTTCCTGTCTTGGGGTGGGAGGTGCGGGTGTTCGTGCGGTTCAGCGGTGGGCGTGCGCCGTGGCGGCCGGGGCGGCCTTGGGCGCCAGCAGGTGGCAGAGGAGGGCGTTCTGCGCGTGCATGCGGTTCTCGGCCTGGTCGAAGACCACCGAGTTCGCGGAGTCGATCACGTCGTCAGTGACCTCCTCGCCGCGGTGCGCGGGCAGGCAGTGCATGAAGAGGGCCTTGGGACCGGCGATGGACATCAGCTCGCGGTCCACCTGGTACGGCTCGAACAGCGCCTTCTTCTCGGCGCTGTCGGCCTGGCCCATGCTGATCCAGGTGTCGGTGTAGACGGCGAAGGCCCCCTTGATCGCACCGACTTCGCTGGTCAGCTCGATGCGCGCGCCGGTGCGCATGCTGCGCGCCACGCCCTGCGCCACGATGCCGGCGTCCGGCTCGAAGCCCTTCGGCGTGACGACGGTGATGCCGAATCCCATGATCGAGGCGGCCTCGATGAGCGAGTGGCAGACGTTGTTGCCGTCGCCGACCCAGGCGATGCGCCCGTGGTTGAGGTCAAAGCCGCGCTCGATGAGCGTCTGCAGGTCGGCCAGCGCCTGGCAGGGGTGGTGCAGGTCGCAGAGGGCGTTGACCACCGGGATGCGCGTGGCCGCGGCCAGGCCGGTGATCGTGGCGTGGCTCTTCACGCGCGCGACGATGGCGTGGCACCAGCGCTCCAGGTTGTGGCCGTAGTCGGGGAGCGTCTCGCGCACGCCGAGCGGCGTGTCCCTGTGGTCCAGGTAGATGGCCTGGCCGCCCATGCGGAAGCACCCCACCTCGAAGCTCATGCGCGTGCGCAGGCTGGGCTTCTCGAAGAGCATACAGACGCTCTTCCCGGCCAGCGCACCGGCGGCGTGCGAGGGGTGGCGCTTGAAGTCGGCGGCGGTCGCCAGGATGTCGGCGATCTCGTGCTGCGCCAGGTCGGAGAGGCGCGTGATGTCCTTCGTGCCGACGGGGTCGAAGCTGCTCATCGGGCGAGGGTCCCTTCCGCGGCCGCGGCCGCGAACTGCGTGGAGGAAGAGGGCACGACGCGCGTGCCGACGGAGGCGCCGCGGGCGAGCGCCTCGAGCGCGGCTGGGTCGGCCCACGAGGCGATGAGGACGGGCACGCCGCCCGCCTCGGCCGCGGCCACGGCGCCGCGCACCTTGGCGATCATGCCGCCGGTCACGGTGCCGTCGGCGATGAGCGCCTCGGCACCCGCGGCGTCCAGCTGCGCGATCACGCTGCCGTCCTTCGCCTTGACGCCCGGGACGTCCGTCAGGAGCAGCAGGCCGCTCGCCTTCAGGATGCCCGCGAGCTGCGCGGCGGCGTCGTCGGCGTTGACGTTGAGGAACCCGCCGGCCTCGCAGACGGCGATCGACGAGAGAACCGGCAGGTAGCCGCCCGCCAGGAGGTGCGCGACGAGCGCGCCGTCGCCGCCCGCCAGTTCGCCGACGCGGCCGGCGTCGAACGCGTAGTGCGTGGCCTTGCGCGCGCGGGCCAGATGGCCGTCGCTGAGCGTCAGGCCCACCGCGGACGCGCCGCGCGAGAGGAGGAGCCCCAGGAGCTGCGTGTTCATCGCGCCCGCCAGCACGCCGGTCACCTGCTCGACGACGTCGGGCGGGGTGATTCGGATGCCCTCGCGGCGCTCGGTCACGATGCCCAGCCGGTCCAGCTGGCGGTCGACCGCCTTGCCGCCGCCGTGGACGATGACGATGCCGCCCGTGTGCAGCTGGTGCATTCGGGCCAACGCGTCGAAAACGCCGGGGAACTTCGCGGCGTCGTCCAGGAGCGCGCCGCCCAGCTTGACGACCAGGGGTGCGGCGACGGTCACTGCGCCACCTCCGCGCCGATCCGGCGCGCGATGCCGAGCGCGGTCGTCTCGTCCAGCCCGAAGCGGACGTTGAACGCCTGCACGGCCTGGCCGGCGGCGCCCTTCGTCAGGTTGTCGATGGCGCTGGAGATCACGAGGTGCGTGCCGGTCTCGTCGGTGCCCAGCGCGATGTCGCAGCAGTTGGTGCGCTCGACGGCGGCGATCGACGGCCAGCGGCCCGCGGGCAGCAGCCGCACGAACGGCGCATCGGCGTAGGTGCGCTCGAGGCATGCGCGCGCGTCGGCCAGCGTGTGGCCGGGCGCGAGCTCGGCGTGGATCGTGCTCAGGATGCCGCGGTCCAGGGCGACGAGGTGCGGCGTGAACAGGATGCGCGCGCCGGTCTCCTGCGCCATCTCGGGCTGGTGCCGGTGGCCCAGCACGCCGTAGGGCTGCAGGCTGACTTCGCAGAACAGGCTCTTGACCGCGGCCGAGCGGCCCGCGCCGCTGACGCCCGAGGCGCTGTCCACGATCACCGCGCGCGACGTGTCGACGATGCCCGCGGCGACGAGCGGCCGCACGGGCAGGATGACGGACGTCGGGTAGCAGCCGGGGCAGGCGACCAGGTTCGCGGTGCGCAGGGCGTCACCGGCAAGCTCGGGCAGGCCGTAGACGGCCTCGGCCAGCAGGCCGGCGTGCGAGTGCGGAAAGCCGTAGTGCTTCGGGTAGAGCGCGGCGTCCTTCAGGCGGAAGGCGGCCGAGAGGTCCAGGACGACGATGCCCGCCGCGAGCAGCGCGGGCGCCAGCTGTTCGCTGGCCTCGTGCGGCGTGGCCAGGAAGACCGCGTCGGGCTCCAGCGCCAGGATCGCGCCGGCGTCGGCGGCTCGCACGGGCAGGTCGACCACGCCCGCCAGGCGCGGGAAGAGGTCGGCCATCGTCTCGGCGGCGCCGGACGTGGCGCGCTTCTCGCTGCCGAACAGGCCGACGACCTCGGCCGCGGGATGCGCGGCCAGGATGCCTGCGAGCTCGGCGCCGGTGTAGCCGGGGGCACCGACGATGACGATGCGGAGGCGTTCGCCCATGGGTCGTGGGGTCCTTGCCGCGCTCAGGCGGCGGGGCGCGCGAGGCGCTCGAGGGTGCGTGCGAGGGTGGCCGCGGCTTCGCCGTCGCGGGCCGCGATGAAGATGGTGTCGTCGCCCGCGATCGTGCCGAGGGCCTCGGGGAGGCCGGCGCGGTCGATCTCGATGGCGACCGCGTTGGCGTGGCCGCTGGGGGTCTTCACGACGACCAGCGTGCCGCCCCGGGCGACCGAGAGGAGGTGCTGCCGCAGGACGCCCGCGAGCGAGGCCTGGCGGTCCTCGGCGGCCACGGCGGGGGTGGCGCCCGGCAGCATGTAGCCGTTGGGGCCCTTGACCACGCCCAGCTCGGTCAGGTCGCGGGACAGGGTGGCCTGGGTGACCACGACCCCCTCGCGGCGCTTCAGGAGCGACGCGAGTTCCTGCTGGCTCCACACCTGGTTCTCCGCGATGAGGGCGGCGATCCGGGCGCGGCGCTGGACGGGGCTGAGGGCGGTGGCAGTCACGAATGCATGAATATACGCAAGCATGCATGATTATGCAAGCCTGAATACTCAAGTTTCCCCGAGGGCGACTTCGGGGCGCCAGGCGTGTCCTGTTGGGGGGTCGGGCGTGTCGCGGCCCAGCTCGGGCTCAGCCCGGCGGCAGTTGCCGCGCGCGCCGGTCGGCGCCGATCGCGACGTAGGTGAAGGTCCCGTCGGTGACCTTCACCGTGCCGCTGTCGTCGTGGCGGCGGGCCCAAGCCTCGACCTGAACGGTGACGCTGGTGATGCCCACCTTGGAGATGGTGCAGTAGCAACTGAGCTCGTCGCCCACGAACACCGGCAGCTTGAACGTCATCTGCGCCACGGCGACGGTGGCCACGCGCCCGTGCGCGCGCCGCCGGGCCAGGCTGGCGCCCGCGATGTCCATCTGCCCAAGCAGCCAGCCGCCGAAGATGTCGCCGTCCGGGTTCGCGTCCGCCGGGAACGCGAAGGTGCGCAGCATCAACTCGCCCTGCGCGCCCTCTGGGCGGCCGGGGATGCCGTGGACGTCGTTCCCCATGGCGGGGCTCACTCGTCGTCGCCCTCGTCGTCCGGCTCGTCCTTGATCTCGACGGCCTCGATCTCGCCCTTGCGGCCGGCGGCCTGTTCCTTGCGCTTCCACTGCTCGATCTTCTGCCGGTCCGGAGAGATGATCGCGTTGATGCGCTTGCCGTTCAGGCGCGGCGCGGCTTCCAGCTTGCCCAGGTCCAGCAGGCGCTGGATGACGTCCTGCACCAGGCGGTCGCCGATGTCGCGGTGCGCCATCTCGCGGCCCTTGAAGCTGGCGACCAGCTGCACCTTGTGGCCCTCGAGGAGGAAGCGGCGCGCCTGCTGCACGCGGATGCCGACGTCGTGCGGGTCGATCTTCATCGAGCGGCCCAGGCGGACTTCCTTGAGTTCGCTGGCCTTCGACTTGCTCGCCTTGTTCTTCTTGGACTCCTCGTACTTGAACTTGCCGTAGTCCATGATCTTGCAGACGGGCGGGCGCGCGTCCGGCGAGATCTCGACGAGGTCAAGGCCAGCTTCCTGGGCGCGGCGACGCGCATCGTCGGTCTCGACGATGCCCACCATCTCGCCGTTCTGGTCGATCAGGCGCACCGGCGTGATGCGGATGCGCTCGTTCATGCGCGGGCCGGAGGACGGGCCATCGCGCCGGGGGCGGTCACCGCCGAAGCCTCCCGGGCGGGGCCCGGAACCGGAGGCGAACGGGGGACGACGAGGGGGGAAGCTGGAAATAGGAGAGTCCTTGGGGGTCCGGCGGCAGTCGTGCATGGTGCCCCCGGGGTGGGCCGCCGCCGACCGGGGGACGCGGCATCGGTGCCGCAGTCCGGAGACTGTACCCGCGCCGCGGGGCGGCAAGCAATCCGTGGCCAAAAGGCAGGCAAATCGCGGCTGATTCGCCGGGTTTGAACCTGCGGCAGGGGGGCTGGGGACACCCAGCCGCCGTCTCGCCCGCCCACGCGGGGGGCGAGACCCGTTCACCGATCAGGCCCGCTCACTTCCCCATCGCGCCCTTCACCGTCTCCGCCCCGCGCGTGCGGTACTCGCGCGCCAGGCCGTCGACGAAGGCGTCGAAGCCGATCTCGCCCAGGTTGGCCTCGGTGCCGAACGCGCGCACGCTGACCTTGCGGCCCTCGGCGTCGCGGGGGCCGACGACGGCGCAGTAGGGCACCTTCATGTCGCTGGCGTCCTTGATCTTGCCCTGGATACGGTCGTTCGAGTCGTCCAGCGTCGCGCGCAGGCCGGCGGCCTTCAGCGCGCCGAAGAGCTCGCGCGCGTACTCGGCGCTCTTGTCGCTGATGGGCAGCACGCGCACCTGCTCGGGCGCCAGCCACAGCGGGAACGCGCCCGCGAAGTGCTCGATCAGGCAGCCCACGAAGCGCTCCATGCTGCCGAACGGCGCACGGTGGATCATCACCGGGCGGTGCGGCTGGTTGTCGGCACCGATGTAGCTGAGGTCGAATCGGATCGGCAGGTTGTAATCCACCTGCACGGTGCCCAGCTGCCAGCTGCGGCCGATCACGTCCTTCACCACGAAGTCGATCTTCGGGCCGTAGAACGCGGCCTCGCCGGGTTCCTCGCTGAAGGGCACGCCCAGCGTGCGCGCGGCGGTGCGGCAGGCGTCCTCGGCCTTGTCCCAGTTCCGCGGGTCGCCCACGTACTTGCCGCTGTCGGGGTCGCGCAGGCCGACACGGACGCGGTAGTCGTTCATCCCCAGCGTGCCGAAGATGAGCTTCACCAGGCTGAGGCAGCCCAGCAGCTCGTCGGCCACCTGGTCCTCGCGGCAGAAGAGGTGCGCGTCGTCCTGCGTGAAGCCGCGGACGCGCGTCATGCCGCCGATCTCGCCCGACTGCTCCCAGCGGTAGACGGTGCCGAACTCGCTCAGCCGCACCGGCATATCGCGGTAGCTGTGGGGGCTGCTCGCGAAGATGCGGATGTGGTGCGGGCAGTTCATCGGCTTCAGCAGGTAGCCGTCGATCTCGCCCTTCTCCAGCCGGTTGGCCAGCTCGCCGCAGGTGCAGCCTTCCTTCGCCAGCGACGCCAGCTGGTCATGCTCGATGACCGGCGGGTACTGGCTCTCGCGGTAGTAGGGGAAGTGGCCGCTGGTGCGGTAGAGGTCCAGCTTGCCGATGTGCGGCGTGAAGACCTGCGTGTAGCCCTGCTTGCGCAGCTCGTCGCTGATGAAGTTCTGCAGCTCCTGGCGGACGATGCTGCC
>JBIKJV010000431.1:0-4167 GCA_044360755.1 Phycisphaerales bacterium | reverse complement strand
ACTCTAACATGGGTAGAATCTGCAAAATGATTTCTGATAAAGGTTCGGTTCAGAGACCATCCATTGGATTTACAATACCCCTAGTTGATTGGTGTCCTATCACTAAAAGGGTAAAATCAACCAATCCAAATAGTTCAATCATTAATAACAGAATTGAACAGATTGTTTCAGATAATCCATTACCAATTGTAAAATATGAGGATTGTATCGTTTCCTACATGGAAAACGAAATCAACACAGCATATCAAAATAAATCAATGAAGTTTAATACTTACAATAAGTATTTGAGTATTACTAAAGGTTTTAGAAAAGCTATGAGGGTTAGAAGTATATCTAAAATCACTTTAAATGATGTTTTAAACATCGATCTCCTACAAGAGGTAATCTCTATCGTTTCTATTAATTCTAAACCAAATGGCAAGAACAAATTGTCTATTAAGAATTATTTGGTTGTATTTTCAACCTATGTCAAGAAATGGCATCTGAAAAACGGAGGAAAACCTACTGAGGACTTTAGTTACATCCACAAATTAGCTAAGAATAACACCCCCAATCATGCTAATTATCTCACAAGAAATGAATTAGAAATATTTAAAAACTATACCCCATCAGGATTTAAAGATGCTTACATGCAAACCATCTCTAAGTCCATTTTCCTAAGCCAATACTATATTGGAGGGATAAGAGTAAGTGATGCTCTTACACTTAGTAATAAGCAATTTAAAAATGATGGGATTCAAATAAGAATGAGAAAAAATGGGGAAACAAGAACCTACCCATACTCATACGATTTGGTATTGGCTCTAAAACCCCTCTATAAACCTGTTTATGAAACTGTTGTCAATAAATTAGATATGAGAAGTATCAAACTTCCTGCAAATATCTTTGCATCAGTTATTCGTTCTGGTTTAAGTATCAATAACTACACATTAGAGGAGGTAAATCAAAAAATCAACTTGTTAAAGGATTCTTTGGTGGCTGAACACAAGCTCCTATTAGAGGATATGAATGATCTTTCTAAAGTCATTAAGAATGAAATCAAAAACAGGTTTTTTGACTTGATAAGGCAACAACCTGAACATTTTATTTTTCCTTTTCTAGATTATGAGCAATTCAAGGATTACCTTGATAAATTAAGTGATTTAGACAAAGAACGCTGCTATGCTATACACAAAGCCACTGCAAGGTATAATTCAAACCTTAAAGTCATTAGTAAGTATTTGAATTTCAATAAAAACATCTCCAGTCATTCGGCTCGACATTCAATAGCTTTACACCTAATGGAAAAGGGTATGACTACTTCTGTTATCCAAGATGTATTAGGACAAAGAAGTTTAGCTTCAACAGCAAAATATTTAGCTCAAAGATTGCCTTCCAACAATATTTTAGCAGGTATGAATGTGATACATGGGTGAGTGACAGAATTTGGAGCAGTTTAAACTTATGTTTATTTAGCTATAGGCTAATCCATCTATTTTCATTCGGATTATACCACTTCCCAAGATAAATCTCAATTGCATTCATAAAAGTATAACTCAAACCTACTTCATAGGTTAAACTTTTCGGTGGATTTGAGTTTTGTTCCAATAAAAACTCTAAATAAGATTTATCAATTTGTGTAATATCGAGACCTCTATTTGAACCAAAAGACAAAACAAAATTTACTGGATTTAGATTTACAGGGATGAAAAAACCTGTAAAATCAATAGGTGGAACTACTGACGAAGTTAAATAATAGCCATTATGCGCACACACACGATTTAACATAGACTTGCATTCAGCACAATATAATTCTAAATAAATATTTGTAGTCATAATACTTAATGGGCTAAGCATTATATTATGATGACGCTTATTACATTTCGGACAGAAAAGGTTTATTCTACTTTCCATATTATAATACTAATCTTTTATGCATCGAACTGAGGCTCCAGTAGCCCTACGTTGACTTCCCATACTTGCATCAAGATTATAAAAATAAAGATATCTAGCATTTATACTAATTACATCACTGCTCCAATAATTAACAAAGCTTCCTACAGCATCAAGTGTACCATTAGAATACAAACGTCTGCCAGACAAAGGAAGTTTTAATATTGAGTTAAACGCTCCAATACTATTGTTGGGTATCCATGAATTTCTTTCGGAATCTAACTCACTCGCAGATGGAACTCTATATCCATTTGGACATGGGTTATTTACAGCATTTACACCTTGCCACAAAAAGTCATTTCCATAATCTGACCAAATGTCATAAGGTCCATTGGACAAAATAAAATTTGGATGATTGGGTTGAAATGAAGAACTTAAAGTACTAGTTACTCCTGAATTTCTACACTGATGACCATCTGCTGCTCTTCCCCATTGGTAAAGATCACCATAAGCTAAGGTATCAGTACTACTTACGGCAGTTCTTGATGCACCGAGATTTCTATCCATCCATATTTTACCAGTGATAGGATTGGTTACTTCAACTACTTTGGTGGCTATTCCATTGCAGAATACTGTTCCGGGTCTGTATAGACTGGACGTTGGAATTGGACATGGCTCATTCTGTGACACCCCATTGCAAACATACTCTGCCCATTTGCAGGTACACAATTGGTCTTTGCAGAAATATCTTTGGGCTTGGTCGGTTTGGGTGTTTGTGGTATCTGTTCCGCCAAATAAGAATACCATGTTGTTTGCTGTCTTGGCTTCTATATTAGTTCTATTGGTGTTTTGTGTATTGCTTTCTGCATACCATGCATTGCTTGTAAAATCAAATACATACACCTTGTTTGAGTTTGAATTGGTGTTGCTGTTTTGCTTTCCGCCAAATACATACAATTTGTTGTCGTAGGTTGTTGCTCCAACTTGGCTCAATGCTTCTGGTAAATCTGGCATGGTTGTCCAAGTATTGTTTGTAGGATTGTATACCTCTACACTGCTTATTGGCTGGCTATTGTTATCTGTTCCTCCAATTTTATACAACTTGTTGTTGTAAGCTACCAATTTGCTTTGGCTACTGCTTGTAGTTGGATTGGCAAGTGCTGTATAGCTATTTGTTTGTGGGTTGTATTGAGTGAAGGTATTTTGGTTGTTGTTAGTACCCAATACATAAATTTTGTTGTTGCTACTGGCTGCATACACACTGCTAGTTGAAGTACTTGTTTGGTTGGCTTGATTTTGCCATGTATTGGTAGCAATATCATAAGCTTGGGTAGTACCATTGGTATTGAAGCAATACACTTTGCCATTGGCTTCTGCTACTCCACATTCAATACATGGACTTGGCTTGTTTGTAATGGCAGTGTATTTTCTGTCATTCACATTGTACTTGTAGGCATTGCCTGTATTGTTTTGGTTAAACAAATAAATATTTGAGTAGTAGGTAGTAGCTCTAACATTGCTTTGGGCAGGTAAGTTTACTGTTGAAACGATGGTGTCGTTTGAGCAGATATTGGCGGCGGCTAAAGCCACCGCCAAACTCCTATATGTCACACGAATAGTTTGGTCACTGGTTACATTACTAAATGTATAAGAACTGGCTGTTGGAATTTGAACCCCGTTGACAATCACACTATCTATCCAGAAACCAGGGTTGGGTATGAAAGTATAGGTTTGGCTTGAGCCTGAATTGACAGAAGTTGTGCCAGAAGGGCTGATGCTGCCGTTTGCACCTGAAGAAGATACAATTTGATTCTTAACATAGATTGTTACGCTATCTGTGCAACTACTTATGCCATTGCTTACAGTGCAATAATAAGTGGTGGTTTTTGAAGGTATAACATTTATTGTTTCGGTGGTATCACCTGTTGACCAAAAACATCTATTTTTGAGTGTATTTGTTATTTGAAAAATCTCAGTTGCAGTTAAGTTTCTATTTAAAACTTTAAAATAATCAATGGTACCAACAAATGGATCAATCCATGAACCAGAAATTGGATTTGCTCTACCAATTAAAACCTTTCCTGCAGAATTCCCTGCAACTACAGTTGAAAAATCTAATGGAGGTGTATATGAAGATTGTAGTGGAATTATTTTACCATTTAAATAAATACTAGTATTTCCATTACTTATATTTATAATCAGTTCATAATATTTTCCAGGTATAACTTGATTAGCAATGGTAGTTGAACCCCAATAATTATAAGGTATTGAACCTCCAATATAAATACAACCATC
>JBIKJV010000203.1:0-4182 GCA_044360755.1 Phycisphaerales bacterium | reverse complement strand
CATGGTCAAGGAGGGGCAGCACGTCGACAAGGGCACGCCGCTCTTCGTGATCGACCGTCGCGCGCTGACCAGCCAGCTGGGAAACGCCAACGCGCGGCTCGAGGCCGCCAAGGCGCGCCTGGAGCAGGCGAAGGCGCTCCCGAAGCCCGAGACGCTCGCGCAGGCACAGGCGCGCGCCGACCAGGCGCGCGCCGCGGTGGCCGACGCGCAGGGCCGCCTGGACCGCCTGCTGGCGATCGGCGAGGCCGGCGCGATCAGCCGCAACGAGCGCCCCACGCGCGAGTTCGAGCTGGCGAACGCGAAGGCACGCATGGCCGAGGCCGAGGCGAACCTTGAATTCGTGCGGAAGGGGACCTACCCAGAGGATCTGCGCGTGATCGCCGCCGACGTGAGCGCCGCCGACGCCGAGGTCACGATGATCAAGACCGAGCTCGACCGCTGCATCGCGCGCGCGCCGATCGACGCGCACGTCCTGCGCATCGATGCGCGCCCGGGCCAGTACGCGGCCGCGGGGCCGGGTGCCAAGACGCAGATGACGCTCGGCGATCTCGAGCCGCTCAACATCCGCGTCGACATCGACGAGCTGGACGCCTGGCGCTTCAGCGAGAAGGGGAAAGCCGTGGCCAGCCTGCGCGGCGGCAAGCAGGCTTCCTTCCCGCTGCGCTTCGTGCGTCGCGTCCCGCTGGTGCAGCCCAAGAAGACGCTCAGCGGCGAGAACGCCGAGCGCATCGACACCCGCGTGCTGCAGGTGATCTACGAGTTCGAGGGCACGGGCCTCCCGGTCGCGCCCGGGCAGATGCTCGACGTGTTCATCGAGAGCGCGGGCGTGCCCAAGCTGCGTGACGTGGATGCCGCCGAAGGCGCCCCCGCGGGCGACACGGCCCGGCCCGCCACGCCTGCTGAGCCTGCGACGCCGCCCGCGAAGCCCTGACCCGCGCCACCGAAGCGATGACCCCCGCCGCTCCCGCCAACCAGGACCACGTGCGCGAGCGGCGCGCGATCGTCCTCGCGCTTGCGCTGGGCATCGTGCTCACCGTGGTGAAGTTCATCGCGTGGCGGATGACCGGGTCCTCGGCCGTCTACAGCGACGCGGTCGAGTCGATCGTCAACATCGCGGCCAGCGGTTTCGCGCTGTGGGCCATCCACCAGGCGCACCGGCCGGCGGACCGGACGCACCCCTACGGGCACGGGCGCTTCGAGTTCCTGAGCGCATCGGCCGAGGGCGCGCTGATCGCGGCCGCGGCGGTGAGCATCGTGTGGGAGGCCGTGCACCGCATGCTGGCAGGGGACATCCATGTCGAACGGGCGGGATGGGGCATCGCCGTCGTCGGTGCGACCGTGGCCGCCAACGCGGCCATGGGCACGTGGCTGCTGGTGCTCGGGCGGCGCAGGAAGTCGTCGGCGCTCGAGAGCGACGGCAAGCACCTGCTGACCGACTCGGTGACGAGCCTGGGTGCGATCGCGGCGCTGCTGCTCGTGCACTTCACGGGCCAGGCGTGGATCGACCCCGTCATCGCGCTCGTCATGGCCTGCGTGATCCTGGTGGTGGGCTACCGCATCGTCCGTCATGCCCTTGGCAACCTGCTGGACGAGCAGGATGCGGGCGACTACGAGACCGTCCGCGCGATCCTGGACGAGCACGTCGCGGCGCCCGGCCGTGCGCCGCGCGCACCGGCGATCCTGGGCTGGCACAAGCTGCGCACGCGGCACGTGGGCCGCCACCACTGGGTGGACTTCCACGTGCAGGTGCCCGGGACGATGGACGTCCGCAGCGCGCACGAGCTGGCGACGGCGATCGAGCTGGAGATCGAGGCAGCGCTGGGCTGTGGCGAGGACGGCGGCAACGCCACCGCGCACGTCGAGCCGGCGGAATGACGGCTCCGCTTGCGGTCCGCGCGCATCAGCCAAGCAGCAGGTGCCCGGCAGCGGCGGCCAGCGCGGCCAGGAGCGGCACGGGCACGCGGCCCGTGAACAGCGCCGCTGCGCAGACGGCCGCAATCACGCCGCTGCCCGGCCCCGTGACGCCCGCGGGCAGCACGTTCGCGATGAGCGCGGCCGCCAGCATCCCCAGCACCGCGCAGCCGACGCCCTGCATCGCCGCGCCCATGCCTGGCGCATCGCGCATGCGGTGCCACATCGGCAGCGCGGCCAGCACCAGGAGCAGCCCGGGCAGGCAGATGGCCGTCACCAGCAGGGCGGCGCAGGCGGCGGCCGCCGGCGGGCTGGTGCCCACCTGCATCGCCGCACCCATGTAGCTGGCAAGCGTGAACAGGGGTCCCGGCATCGCCTGCACCAGCGCGTAGCCGGAAAGCACTGCGTCCTGGGTCATCCAGCCGTTCTGCACGAAGGGCTGTTCCGCAAGCGGCAGCACCACGTGGCCGCCGCCGAAGACGAGCGCACCGATCCGGTACGCGACGGCAACCGCCTGCAGCATGCGCGGTGCGCCCTCGGAGAGCAGGGTCAGGCCGAGCAGCCCCACGAACGCCAGCGTCGCGAGCGCGGACAGGCTGCGCGGCAGGTGAAAGCGGGCGGAGCGCTCCGGTGCGTCGTCCCGGCCGCCGCTGCCCCCGGCTCCATGGCGGAACGCGCGCGCGCCGATCAGGGCCCCTGCGGCCAGTGCCGCGGGCTGCACGGCGGCGGCAAGCCACCCCGGCAGGCCAAGGCGCGAACTCGCCAGGAGCGCCAGCATCGCCCCGGCCGCCAGCGCCAGGTGCCGCCGGGTCGGCGCCAGCGTGCGGGACATCTGGACGACGGCCTGCAGCACGATCGCCACTGCGAACGCCCGCAGCCCGGCCAGCCAGCCGGCCACCGCGACCGCCGCGCCATCGGCCAGCCACCAGCCGGCGATCCCCATCGCGACCGCGCTCGGTGCGGTGAACCCGGCCCACGCGGCGACCCCGCCCACGAGTCCCGCGCGCCGCATGCCGACCACGAAGCACGTCTGCGAACTGGTCGGCCCCGGCAGGAACTGGCACAGGGCGACGGTGTCGGCGAACTCGGGACCGTCCATCCAGCGCCGGCGCCGGACGATCTCGTGATGGAAGTTCGCGACGTGCGCCACCGGCCCGCCGAACGACGTCATGCCGAGCCGCAGGAAGACGGTGAACTGCTCGATCGCGGGATGCACGTGCGGAAGGGTAGCCTTCCGACCCGATGGCACGCCTCCCGTCCGCCCCGCCGATCGACCTTGCCACGCTGCGCGCGCTTTGGAAGCCGCGCCGCGATTCCTACGCGCAGGCCCACCTGTACGAGGACAACCGCATCCGCATCCACCGCGCGTTCACGTGGCTGGAGCACGCGGCATCGTGCCGCGAGTCCGAGCTGGACGACCGGCTGCTGGCGCAGTGGTCGGGCCTGGCCGCGCTGTTCGCGCGCTGGGACGGGGCCAAGGCGCAGCCCGTGGCGCAGAAGGCCGCGCTGGCCGCGTTCGTCCGGCAGCTGGTCGCGACCGACCAGGACGGCCTGCTTGCCGCCGCGCTGCTGCGCGACCGCGCGGTGCTGGCCGGGGTCTTCGCCGACCGCTACCTGGCGCGGTTCTTTCCCGGCACGGTGGACGTGCGCGGGCTCTACGAGAAGCGCCGCTGGGAGAAGCTGCTCACGCTGCTCCTCGAGCGCATCGCGTTCGTGCACGCGCAGGTGGCCGGCGGCGGCGCCACGTACGGCAGCCGCGAGAACCGCACGGTGGTGAAGCGCACGTCGATGGCGCTGGACCGCATCACCATGGCCGCGATCCAGGTGGTCATCGACCACGGCTACTCGGATGACTGGGGGGAGCTCTGCTGGCCCCCGGCGCGGCGCTGACCGCCGCGCGCGATCGCGTCCTTGCCGAAGCGGTGCGCGATCGCGTCTGCCACGCGATCGACGGCGCGCTCGCGCTCGGCGCGCGGGTCACCGAAGAGCAGGCCCTGGTCGCCCTCACCGGGATCGCCGCACTCCAGCCGCACGCCCACCAGCCGGACCGGCACGAATCCGCCGGCCGCCCAGCGCCGGAAGAGCTCCTTCGCCGCCGCCAGCAGCACCAGCGTGCGGTCGGTGGGCTCGGGAAGCGTGCTGCTTCGGGTCACGGTCTCGAAGTCGCCGAAGCGGATCTTCACCGTGACGCGCCGCGCCACCGCCCCCGCGGCGCGCAGGCGCAGGCACGCGCCCTCCGTCAGGTCGTGCAGCGCGTCCAGCACGTCGTCC
>JBIKJV010000331.1:0-33275 GCA_044360755.1 Phycisphaerales bacterium | reverse complement strand
GAAGTCGATGTTCCGGCAGCGGGCCATCGCGTCCCTGCGGGCCTGTCCCTGCTGCATCTCGTCACGGATGGCATCGTTCATCAGGTCGTGGTACTCGTACCCGCCACCAGCTACGCGGGCCTCCAGCGATCCGGTGTAGCGCCCCGCATACTTGGTGCGGAGTTGGCGCTGGTACTTGGCGTCATTGCCGCTGAAGGCGAAGTGTGCGGTGACCCGCGTGATGGGGTAGATGGTGAACGAATCGCCCTGCCATCCGGTGCGCTGCACTAGTTCGTCGCCTATCTCTAGGAGTCTAGGTTGGTTGTTCATTGGTCGTGTCGTTACAGGGTTGCTTTGGCAATGGCTGCGCGGGCCTTTACCATGTTCGCTGCGGACCACATATTTACAAGGTCCTCCAGCGCCTCCAGCAACTCCGGCGCGGCTGCGATGAGGAGGGCGTTGGCCCTTGCCTCGTCGGTGGATGGGAAGAACGCCGCATAGTTGCTGTCGTCATTTCCGTGTGCCGTTGCTATGCCGATAGCACCCTTTTCGCCGTCCTTGTTCACTGCGTTCGGATTGGCGGTGGATTGCCTCCAAGGTCCGGGTGTGTGCTTCGTGTTCATGCTTTCTTGGTCTTAGACTTGTTCATGGATGGGTGGGTGGTGAAGTGCTGCATACCGCAGCCTGAGCAGCGGTACCACGTCATTTGGCCCAGCTTACCCAGCTTGCTGCTGGGCGACTGACAGAGGGGGCAGTGTTTCATTGTGTCGCGTTTAGATGCGGACTAGGGCGTACCCTAGTTTCGGCCTTCCGGCCTCGTCAGCGCATCGAGGATAGCTTCGTGCCGTCAGGCAGGTAGAAGAACTCGGGGTTGAACGGCCCCCACTCCTCGGCCTTGGGACCGTACAGCACCCCGGTACCCTCGCTCATGCGGTACAGGGCGATGGACTCCTGACCCAATAGCTGGCACAGGTACTCCACTTGGAAGGCGTTGGGCTCCTTCTCCATCTGCACCACGGCGGTGCGCTCTGTGTTGCTCTGCACGTAGGACACTTCGCCCATGTGGATGATGTCAGCGCGGAGCAGGGCCATCATCAGTTGTCCGTCAGTGTTGGCTGGTCCGTCATTGCGGTCCATGCCGATGTTCAGTAGGTAGTTCATGGTCGTTGTGTTTTGTTGGTGATGCAAAAGTAGTGGTTGTTCAGTTACGTTTCGTGGTGGTGATGGTTGAAGTTATCAACAATCACATCACCCCTAGTTCGGACAGGGCCTTGCTATCCACGTCGAGGGACATGGGCCACTGCACCTTGCGCAGGTCGAGGACCATCTGCCTTGCCTCGTCGTCAAGGTACAGCATCGTGGAGCCGATGCAGGAAGCGGCCTTGTACCTGTTGGGCTGGATGCCCGCCCATGCTGCGTATGCCATAGGGTCTTTGCTGGGGCTGGGGGCGTTCTTCAGCAAATGGGTGGCCTTGTGCTTTCCCCTGCCGTAGAAAGCCCGGGAGATGGCCTGTAGGTGGCTATCCGGTGCCGGGGAGGCGTGGAGTGCTTCGTGGACCTTGCCATAGTACAGGTGGACAACGTCGAGGGGTGTGTTCTGCGTGTTCATGGTGTTCTAGGTGTTTAGATGCGTCCCTTCTTCTCTAGTTCGCCGATGGTGGTGGGCTGGCGGTCTCGCAGGATGCGCGCTGCCTCGGCCACCCGCTGATGCAGTGGCGTTTTTTTATGGCTGTAGACGGTGAACCTTTCGCGCAGCGAGTTGATGGTCTCGTCGAGTTCAAGAAGCAGGTCGATGATCTGTTGGTCGTTCATGGCTGTTTGTTGGTGTTGTAACGGATGATGGAAAGGAGCAGGATGGCAGCGGCCATCGTTACGGCGTAGGAGGCGAAGATGATGTTCATGGCGTTCTAGGTGTTAAGGTCAGGCCAGCAGGGCGCTGGCTTGTCTATAGGTGAAACGGACGGACAGGGCGCGGCTGACCTCGCGGCACAGTGCGATGCGGGCGAGGCGCTTGCACGTCAGGTCGGTGAGGGCGCATCCGCGGCGGTACTGCTCTGCTAGGCCGTTCAGGTATTGGTCGATGGTGATGCGTTCCACGGGGTAGGTCGAGCGTGGCATGGTCGGGGAAAGTTGGTGGCGGACGTTCATTGTGTTGGGGTTGTTTAAGGTTAGGAGGGGGCCAGCGGAATCGAGCCGCTGCTGGGCGTCCAACGCCCCCTGTGGGTCAGAACGAGAAGTCGTGGTAGTGCCTACGGTCACCGATGCGGATGCGGGTTCCACCGTTCATGGTCTCGCCTTCCTTCACCCATGCACCGTTCTTGCGGAGCGTGAAGTACTCCACGGTGCCGGACCTGTCGGTCTCGTAGGCGTAGTCTTGGTCCTCGCTCATGCCGTTGCTGTCGATGCGTGTGACCTTGTCACGGGTCACCCCGATGCGCTTGCCTGACCCGCTGACCATGACGATGGTACAGGCGGTGCGGTCGGTCCAATGGAGCATCGTGGCACCCATTTCCGGCGATGGGATTGGTTGGCCGTTGGTGCCTGACAGGAGGTAGTTGGTCAGGCTGTTGGTGGTGGTTCCTAGTTTCATGGTGTGGTTGGTGTTATGCTTTATCAATGATGATCATCAGGCCGTAGCTGCCGTTGATCACGGCGTATTCAAGGCCGTTCGCCTCGCACAACTTGGCGAGGTTGGTCAGTTCCGAGGAGCGCAGGATGCGGCTGCCGTCGATGGCGATCGCTGTGTACAGATCATGCACTTGGATGTCCTGCACTTTCTTCATCCCCTCGATGCCCCGGACCCACTTTGCTGCGGCCATGTAGTGGTCGGTCATGTAGGCGTTAGTGGCCGTGCTGGTGGTGGTGGGAGTGTTCATGTGGTGTGTGTGTTTCGTTTCGTTGATGATGATGCAAAGATGTGGGTGTGCGAAACGAAAGCGCAAATCGAACAATCCAGCATTGACGGGGCCTGTAGGACATTAACATTCGTTAACATATCGCTACAGCCCTACAGCACCAAGGGATTCAGAGCATTTGCACCGAAACGAAATGCACGGTGAAAATAAATATGCACCTGCCTGACGGTCAGGGAGTTACGAAATGCAGCCCTCGGGCTATACAGGGTCTACAGGGGGCGTGCTTTTGCGTCTAGGATGGAAGGACGCCACGTAGCCCACAGCGTTGAGGTAGGCCCGCTGGCGTGGTGTGAGGAAGGACCGCTGTAGACGGCTGACGGTACCGATGGAGCAGCCAAGGCGGTCGGCTATCTGCTGGCGGGTGTAGAGGGCCTTGCACCGGCGGTGCATCGGGTGGGTGGTACTACGGTCCATGTTGCGAAGGTATGGTACGTGCGTGCGTGAACACATAGTGGTTTGGCTATGTGTTACTGTGTTGCGTTTGGTACTGTAGGTGGCCCACCGAAACATTCGCCCTCAGCGAATATTCGCTGACCTGCCATTGTGTCATGCTGTCATGCTTGCAATCCCAACATGACATGGCCCAGCTTAACAGAATACATATTACGCGCCACCACTTTCCCTCGTAACTAGCTGAGAATCAGGCCTTTGCCTAAATGACAGGCCACCACATGGCCCACCCTTGGAAAGCTAGCCACCCGGTGGCCGGTAATGTCATGCCAACGTGGCAGGTGGCTAGGTTCCCTTTTGGCCTGATATCGGCCAGCTTGGCAGTCGGTTTGTCATTTTGGCAGGCCGGGGGGTATGTTGTAGTGTGTGGGTCCCCCACCTACCGATATATCCTCCCACCAACGAAACACTTCCCACCCGACCAATAGCCACACCTCCCAAGCCACACCTCCCACCCGACCCAACCGACCACCCAACCCTGTCCCAACTACTTCTCACCAAACCACCAGATTCGTACTGAAACACAAAACACAAGTGTCGAAGTGCCACGGGGTGGAGACAGCTTTTATCTCAACTACTTGACACCAACCGACCGTGGATCAATTCCCTCGAAATCGACACAATTAGATCCTTGGCCTACAGGGGCCTATTTCACATTCAGACTACCCCAAGTACCACCCAGCGATAGATAACGCACTAGGGTCCCATAAAACGGCCCTCCCGAGCTATCTACCGTCCATCACTTTCCCCTGTGGATCGGGTAGGGGGTGTGTTTAGGTACCGGTACCCTCCCTTGGCTCGAAAAAGTTTCGGGTAGATGTCAGAAGGTTAGAATTGTTTCTTACCTTTGTGGTCGATCAACTAACCCTTAACCTGAAACAGAAGATGGACTACTTTTTTGGAGGGCTGGTCGTGGGACTCATCATTGGGATGATCACCATGATGGCAACGGTCACTGCCCCCAACACCGCCTACACCAAAGGCGTCACCGATTGCCGGTCGGGCAAGGTGAGCTACACGGTCACTGTTGGGCCTGAGGGGGTGGATACTGCTTATACGTACAATCCCAAGTAGACCACCCAGAACGAAGAGAGGGGACTGCCTAGGTCCCCTCTTTCCATTTGTAGTGGTGGATCAGATACCCTACCAGAGCCAAGCGGTTACTGCAACGAACGATGCAAGCTCCACGATGTAGGCGATGGTCCCGGCGTGCTGGATGTCGCCACGGGCGATGACTATGAACACCATATCGTAGTAGTTAGAGATGCTGACGTACCTCCAGTCCTTGCCCCTGAACCTATTCAGGCTGAACCGGAACACGGCACTGAACAGACCCCATAGGCCAAGGACCATCCACGTCTGGTCCAGAAGCCAAGCCAAGATTACCAGCACGAAGGCTCGGGCCATCCACTGGGCCCCGTGGTGGATCGGCCTGTCCGTCCTGATCTGGTGGTCGTCATCGGCTGCGGATGACATGGCCATAAAGACGGTGATCATGATGATGGCTATCATAGCGTCTTGCCTGTGTAGTTGCGGTAAGACATCCCGACCAGCACCGCCTCGATAGCACCAGCCATTGCCACGCCAACCCATCCGCCGTCAGACCATGTGTTGGCCCCTACGACGATCATGATGGCGCAAGCGGCTTGGACGATAGTGAACGACATCCATGACGTGCGTCCGAAGCCCGTGGGGCGCGTCAAGTACTCGCCAAAGGTTTCGCGGCGGTACTGGTGAGACCTGAGCATTACGCGCTCGCCGATCTCGTTGGTGTAAAAGACACCAATGAACGCTCCAGTAGTGCTATCTGTTGCGATGCCGTTCACTATCCAGTGAAAGCCATCAAGGTCTACTATGCCGTCTCCGGCCTTTGGTTGGTTGCTCATGTTCTTAGACTATTTTACTTGCGTTTCAGCATATTTTCTTGAACTCGCTGGTTGGTATGTCCACGACAGGCTCCATGTCCTGCCAATCTCCCCTGTCTGACCTCCCTCCCATTCGGATGCCGTGAACCTTCTCGACCTTGTGCCAGCCTACCACATCGTTCCACTCCACGACCACAAGGAACGGCTTATCTGTGGCCCGCGCAAGTTCCATCCCGTGGATAATCTTGTTCAGCGACAGCATCAGGGTGGGGTACTTGTCTTTGTTGTTGTACCTCCGCTTGCACTCGCACCACGCCACCACCCCTCCACGGAGCAGCGCCCAGTCCACTCGGTACTGTACGGGTAGCTTGGAGTAGGTGGACTTCCAGACCTCGGCTGCCTTTCGGATAGTCTGCTCCTCTGCCTTTAGGCTGTCGGAGTTCTCATAGGTTGGCCGCATCGCCTTGCCATACTTGGCGGATGGGTCATTCGTGTTCATGAACCCGCTATTATCGCCCGCTCCACGCGGAGGATGATGTCCGACAACTCTCCTGCGTCATTCACGGCCCACCTTTCAGTGGACATCACGAAGTAGCAGCCCGTGTCTCCCTCCTTTGGCTCATCCATGCGGATCGCCTCCACGGAGATGGTCTGGTACTCTTCACCGCTGCGTCCAGAGGTGTCCTCCTCCTGACCGAAGGTGAACTTTATGGAGTCTAGGGTTGGCTTGGGGTCTTGGATCATGGCTTCTAGCTTTCCGCAAAGGTAAGAACTATTACTTACCTCCTACATATCGGTGTGAAATTATTTGCACCTTTGCAGCATGAGCAACAAGGGTATACTTCGGCAAATGAGAGAGGCTGGTCCAGCTACGGGAGATTTGATACATGACGAAATGCGTGACGCCATCTTCAATACCGAACTGGTCGGAGGGGGCGCTAGGCACGTCATGATCGGAGGCCTGATCCTTGGAACTGATGGATCGGCGTTCGATGTTGAGACCGGGGAACCAGCCACCATTGAGCAGCGGATCCACGCAGATAAATTGATGAAGCAACTCCTGAACAAGCCATGAACACCATCATCTACCTAGCCATCATCGCAGCCATCATGATCCTGATGTTCGCCATCAACCAGCACATGGTGAACGACGACAAAGGGGACTAATACTCCAAATACTTCTCAATACCAGTTTTTTTGGGCTTGATGAATGTCATGCTGCCCAGTGGTATCCTCTTCTCAAAGACGACCTTTTCCATGATGGTGTACTTCGTTGAGATGTGTATCCACTCCCCATGCAGCCATACCGTATCCATCCAATAGTAGATCAAATAGTCGCCGGGCAGCAGGTAGGTCGTGGTTGACACCCGGAACACATGGTTGACCGGCTTGTCCCAGTTGTCGATGTTGCGGACGACCAGCGTACACCTTTTAGCCGAGTCGCCCTGTATGATCTTGCTACGCAGAAGACCCTGACCGCTCGTTACGAAGGACAGGGATATTGCTAGAAATATCAGGAGTTTGCGCACCTGACAAAGGTACGTCCGGTATAATGAAGACCTTGCCTGTTTTCGCCCAATGGTCAAAGAGACCCTCTATACGGATAGCTTCGGCTTGCTCTTCCTTTGTAAGGGGTGGCATCGGGCCCTTGATGCGGTCGATCCTCTTCATCCGCCTGCGTGCCTTGTGGAATGAGAACGGCTTTATCTGGGCAATTATCTGGTCCAGTATGCTCATCACTTCCTCCGTATATCCAGCGAATCCTCGTCAATGGTCGGCAGTCCCATGGCCAGCATGATGTGCCTGAGCTTCTCCTGCATCTCCTCGATGGTGTAGCTGTTCAGGTTGACCTTGTAGACGTACCTGTGGCCAGCGATGGTGTGTACGTCGGCCGGGTAGAGTACCTCTACATCGTTCTCCTCCTCGTCCTGAGTGATTCGACGGATAATGCGCACCTCGTCACTTGTGGATGGCGCCTTGGCTTTTTGGTGCAGCCAGTCGTGCCTTTCCTGTGCCACTTGGTGGTTTCGCAGGTTGCCGGGGTATGGGTCTAGTTGGTCGGTCATGGTTTCATCCAACTTGTTGCGTTCTTGATTCTCATTCCGTTATCCATCGACCGGATGTTACCGGATATATCCACGTAGGCTTGGTGCCAGCCATTCGGCGTGTAAGCCACGATGGGCGTGTTGATTGGAGGTGTTACGTGGATGGATACAGGTCGGCTGTCAGCCATCACGGCGTAGGTTACTGCTGTGGCGATAAGAGCAGCGGCCAAGGAGAAGGCAAGGATCATGGCGTTGCGTGAACGCTGGCAGTCGATGAGCTGATCAGCCATATCCTCGTGATGTTCCTTTACGACAAGGAGTTCAAACTCCATCCACTTTACAGCCTCGTCCACATGCCGTTGGATCATGGCATCCCTAGCTGCCTGCGCCGCCTTATTCAGTCGCTTTGCCATTGATCTTGTTCATGAAGTAAATGACATCATTGTCCACGGGCCTGAACGGTCGTCCACTGCGCTTGATATCAGTGGCGTATGGGTCGGTTACGTAGGAGCCGCCCCGCGTCATCCTAATTGCTTTCTGGTACGCCGACCGGTGCTTCTTGCAGTACGGGTTGCCGTTGCTACGACGGTCGTCCTCGCAGCCATCAAACAGGCACTTCTTTGGTTCGCTCATGCTTTCTCACGGTGCTTTAACTCGCGTTCCATCCACATCTTAGCCACTGGATCAATGACCTCGTTGCGGAGAATATCCTCGATAAACTCCGCACGCATATCCTTGAGCAGGATGAAGTGCTCGGCCCTCTTGCTGTCCTTGCCCAACAGCCCCCACCTCATGTTCTGTCGAACGAATGGGAATGGAGCGGCGTAGTCGCACTCAATGGATAGTTCGGTGTACCCGAATTTCTTGCCGAATACCCGTTTTACTTTATCCACGAAAGTCAACTTGGTCGGCTTTGCTCCGTCGATCTCGCGCTGCAAGTAGGCCCTCCCTCCCCACATCTTGTAGGTCTTGCCGTCCACGGTGTCGGTGTACTCCTGAACATCCTTTATGTGGAGGCTTTCCAGCAGCGTCCCGTCAGGGGTCTGGATAATGTTGCGAAATACTCGAATGTCTTTGTTCATGGCTTGTAGTTTATGGCTTTCCACAGGTCCTTCAGGGTCCTCATCGGCTGCATCTTGTCGTTCAGCTTCTTGTGGGTCCATCCGCCCGTCTTCCGTTGCCCACGGTCGCACTCCCATAGCCAATACTCTATCCAGTCACCATCGTCGCCGACGGCCTCCTTGAGCATCTCGATATACACCCTTGCCATCGGCCAGCCGAAGGTGACGCATGGCTTGGGGCAGTCCGCAGCCAACTCCTTGTGGATGAAGTCAGCCACGCGGTCTTGAGAGTCGAAAAACTCGTGGAGCACCTTCATGCGCTCTTTGAATGTTGTGAAGTTCATTCGTCTGAAGGTTTGAATCCGGCAGCTTCGGCGGCTGCCCGGGCGCTGTTGGCGATTGACCAAGCGTTGTTGTAACCCTTCTCCCACGTAGGGAGCGGGCATCCGTTGTCGTATGCTGCCACCCATTCCAGCGCATCCACCAGCATCTGTATCAGTTCGGCATCCTTGGCGCGGGCGGCTTCGTAAAAGTCACGGACATGCTCTCCGGTTGCCGTTGCCGCCCTGCTTGCGTCAGCAATAGCTGCATCGAACTTGTCATCCATGATGGTGAACGACAGCTCTCGGTCAACGTAGTTGCGGACCATGGACTCGATAGCCTTGTCCCGAAGCATCGGTTTACCATAGCTTGCCTGTGGGTCGTTCGTGTTCATAGGGGTTTGTCACTCGCAGGTGTAAACTTGGTTCATGGCCTTGAGGTCAGTTGGCCATTCGTCGATGGTGAAGCTCTCTTCAATAAAGAGGAGTTCATTGGTTGGCACAATAACCAGCAGATCGTGTTCGGTGCGGACAAACATGAACTCCTTGCTTTGCTCAGGATATTCGCTGAACCCATCACCAAATGGAATCGCTGTAAACATGTACGTGCCACTGCTATAGTCGGACAGCTTAACCTTAAGGCCGCTCAAGTAGTCGTAGCAGTGCAGGGAAAACTGCCTCCCGTAGCAGTTCCATACCTGCGCATCGGTGACATGCCAACCGTCCGTTGGGATTTTTGGATTTTCGCTGAACGCAATAGCGTTGGGCGGTAGGTTGCGGTACACCGCCCCGCACTCAAGCATTACGTGGCATCCCCATGCCCTTCCCGGGTGCGAGTTGAGCCCGAACCATACCGCTCGTTCAAAGCCTTTTTTGTCATTACGGATGAACGAGGAGTCCACCCATACGTACTGGTGGGTCGGCAACGACCCGCTTGCTGTGTAGTTCATGTAGGTCACAAAGATAAGTACAAAAAACTTTACACCAACACTTGCACGGAGAAAAAAGTTGTTCGTACCTTTGTGCCACGTTCTTTTTTATCTTGACCGTTTGCACACATGGGGTGCGGGGAGATCCCGCAACGGGCGTTAGGGATTTGTTCATTGGTCCCGCTTCATCGGCCTTAGGGAACAGTCGTGCGACGGTCAATACAATGTGCCAATAGCTCGTATGGATGAGCGACCACCTTGATGGTGGAGGGTCGTAGGTTCGAGTCCTACTTGGTACACGCAGGAACACCCGGTGACTCCGGGCCAAGGATGGCTTAGTCGGCCTAGGGTTTGTGGCATACCCCGTACAAGCAGCCACACGCGATCCGGGTGCGTCATCCCGCCACTTGGAAGTGATGCCACCACGATAGGCATCGACGTTCTTTACAGTATTGCTGGTTGGTGGGGGAATTTTTACCCGAACAGGTGTCGGCATAGGATGGTTAGCCATCAAGGGCCGCTACGAGAACCCACCACCAGCAGTGATATTGACCAGTGGCCGCACCACGCGGTGGAGCCGTTTCCGGGACGCGCCACCTAAGCCACCGTTCGGATGCACGAACGGCAGAGTTAGGCAGCGGCGGGACCACTGGTCATACATTACTAAACCTAACCAATGAAGTCACAGAAGCAACTCCTAGCCATCGTTAACGAAATTCTCGAACAGATGTACGAGGAGGCCGATCCACCGATCGACTATCACAGGGCCAAGGACTACATGGACCACAAGCTGTCATCCAAGAGGCAGAACGAGATTCACGAGGCGGTGTTGAGCCGTACTCGCGGATTGACCGACAGGGATAAAACAGCCATCGGGTTCGCTGTGTTTAACAACTCTCCATATACGGCCGAGTGATGGAAGACCTAACAACCACACTGTTCAACGTTCTGCTTACCTTGGTTGTGATAGCAGGAATCTCGACCGTGATGGCCTTGGTAATGAAATTTTTCGACGATAGTTTGTCGGATCAGTAAGGAATAATACCTTTACACCGTACTGCCGCGATACGAGGTCGCAAAACTGACAGAAAGCTAGTCCTGTGAAGGACTGGACGCCAGCCAAGGGGCCTCGTAACCCGGAAGCTGGCGTTCCTCTTTTGTGGTGGTCCACAAGAAGATGTCCCTTCGATGGGAGAACCGCCACGTTGGAATTGACCAATGGGTCCGTGATAAACCTCCCTTCGCCAAGGCGGACAGGATGGTTGCAGCGGATGCGGGTGATGAACTCGCGGGGCGCGTCCCCTCTCCCGGTGAATTGATCCACGAGGATCGGTTCAGTGGTGCCGCAAGGCACACCTGCTCGATAACGTCGAAACGACGGATCTGGCGGGGGGAGGGGGGGCTGTTATTCGGTCTCAATGTGGGGATGGGAACAAGGTGTTCAGTTATTACTCGTTCCTCGTAATAACTTCTCACCTTGGGCTGCGCCCGACGAAAAAAAATAAACTCTCGTTTTTTAATCCACGAAGGTCCGATCTGGGAAGGAACTACCTTCACCCCGTGGATCCCACGGACACCCCATTTGCCACCTATGACGCCTCCGGAATACGCTGGGTGTATTGCCTTAACTAACTGACTATCAGGTAACTTCGCGCTATGGAAGTTTTCCTCACCGCCAAGTTGGTACGCTTCAAGCAGCCAACACGAACACTTGTCTTTGCCGGACAGGAGCTCACTGGCATCACCGTGGAGGGACAGTCGGTAGGGACCCAGAACTACACCTCCATTATCCTCGAGGGCGTGGATCGACAGGAGGTCTTTCGGTTCGACCTTCGCCAGCCCGTCACAAACCAAAGGACGTGGACGAACGACCAAGTCGGCGTACAGAGAGCCATCGACGACATTTCTGCGATCTTAGGCATCCCCAATATGTCCTCCGGCCTTGGAGGAACGGTCGATACCATCGTTCCGGGGTCTGGGATCACCGTGGATTCACTGGATCCAGAGAATCCGATCGTTGCCATTGCCAACACGGCGGTAACGCCCGGAGGCTACACGAACCCCAACCTTACCATTGGCGCCGACGGCCGGATCACTGCCGCTAGTAATGGTACCGGCGGAGTGACCTCTGTCAGTGGAACGGCTCCTATTGTATCGAGCGGTGGTGCAACTCCAGCCATCAGCATCAACACCTTCGTTGGAGACTCCGGATCCGGAGGATTGCGAGGGGCGGTACCGGCTCCGGCCGCTGGTGACGCTGCCGCCAACAAGTATCTAAAGGCTGACGGAACGTGGCACTCGGTTCCAACATCAACCGGTGACGTTGTTGGCCCCGCATCGGCAACAGACAACGCCATAACTAGGTACAACCTCACCACGGGCAAGCTTATCCAGAACAGCACAGTTCTGCTGGACGACAACGGCAAGCTGGGTCAGGTTGACGCGATAGATTTCAATACCACCCCGATCACGGCAATAGCTGCAAAGAGGTTGCAGTGGAGTGACGCAGAGGGTTCCTTGCAGCTTGGGCTAAAGGGCGGGAACGTCCACTCGCACATTAGCGAGGATTTGTTCTTGTACGGCTACAACAACAGCGGTAGCCCGATGACCAAGGGGCAGGTGGTGAGGGTCAACGGTTCAAGTGGCATCCGTCCGGTTGTGTCTCTGGCGCAGGCGGACTCAGACCCTAACAGCGCAGATACGGTGGGCGTGGTGGCCGAGACAATTGCTAACAACTCTCAGGGGCTTGTTCAGGTGCTTGGCATCATGACCAACCTAAACACGAACTCATTCAATGATGGGGATGTGCTATACCTGTCCCCGACCGTGGCAGGTCAGTTGGTGAACACAAAGCCAGTGGCCCCCGACCACTTGGTCCGCGTGGCCTATTGTGTAAAGAAGTCAGGGGGAGCCGGTGAGATCTACATCGCTCCCCTCAACGGGTTTGAGCTGAATGAGCTGCATGACGTACTCATCACCACCCCAGCGACCAACACCTGTGGCCTGTACTGGAACACTGGGACCAGCGTATGGGAGAACCTGACGCCAGCCAATGCCAGAACAGCACTTGACGTAAGCAAGAAGATACTACAGGTAGGCTCCCTGACGCTTACCACCGCAGGGTGGTCGCTTGTCGGTGGCCTATACGAGCAGAACTTGGCCAACGCCAACATTACAGCAGCTTCCATTGTGGATGTTATCCCCAACAACGCTGATATAGCTACTGTCATTGCCGCTGGCATCCTTCCGAGGACGGACAGCGCAGCGGGCAGCGTCAAGGTGTACTCCCAGAACCTGCCAACTGCCAACATTGGCGTGACCATTAACATCAGCAACCTATGAGCGTAGGCTCTTTTGCGGCCCCACTTATTGGCTCCCCCGCTAACGTGCTGCGTGAGTATACAGCTAGCGACACTTGGAGCAAGCCAACCAACAATAAATTCGTCGGTGCGTTCGTCGTGTGCGTTGGTGCTGGTGCTGGCGGCGCGTGTGGCGACCTTCGCGCAGGGATAACGGTGCAGGCAACGGGCGGGGCAGGAGGCGGTGGCGGATGGGTGGTATGGGACTTTATTACTGCCGCGTCGCTGGGCGGCACAGAGGCTGTGACGGTGCCTGCCGGAGGGGCAGGGCAGGCAGGGCGCAATACTACCGGAACAGGTATCGCAGGAGCCAACGGAGGCGATGCATCGTTTGGCGCGCACGTCATCGCATTAGGTGGAAAAGGGGGAAATAGTACCGAAACAGGGCGTGACATAACAGGCTGTACGCCAAGGAGAGGGTCGAACATCCTGCCCGGACATCCGTCGATGCGTGTTGGCAACATTAGTAATACCGGGGGCTTCTACTGGCCTACAAGTGGCGTTCCTTCATATTCGACGAGCGGAAGCCGCGCTCTTGGTGGCGCACCCGGAGGCAACGGAGGAAGGCGTGACGCACCAAGCGGAACGGCTGGTGCGGGTATCGCTGGCGGTGGCGTGTGGAACGGCACCGCTCTGACAGGTGGTGGGGCCTTGGGTACGGCTACCAACAATGGGGGCAACGGCACAGGCAACATCGTGCTGACGCTACTATCGTCGCATGGCCTGACCACAACCAATGGCGCGGGCGGTGGCGGTGGTGGCGGTGGTGGAGGGAGTGCAGTCGCTGTGGCTGGCAACGGCGGCAATGGTGCTATCTCCGCAGGAGGCGGTGGAGGAGGCGGTGGAACGGATACCGTCGGCGATGGCATCAGCGGCGATGGCGGCAACGGAGGCAATGGGATAGTCTATGTTTACGAAGTATACAAAGCATAAGCAATGGCACGATATGCAATAATCAAGGCAGGATACGTCCTCAACGTGGTGGAGTGGGATCCGGTGGCGGCTCCAGACTGGACCTATCCTTTGACACATGATTCGGTGGTGCTGGATGCCAACGGCAACGCTGGCATCGGCGATTGGTATGAGGCGGCGGAAGACATCTTCTATCGACCCATCAATGCACAGCCGCCCGACTGGCCGGACGAATTAAAACCAGAATAACCAATGGCAGACCAAGTAAACCTCCGCAAGGAACACAAGAACCCAAAAGGGCGTTACGACTAATGAGTCAAAACTTATTCGTACCTTTGCAACCATGACTACGGAACCACAAAGCAATTTTGATGCTACCGCGTTTGCGGAGGCAGAAGAATCCTACATCCTGTCAACTATCGGTGATGGCGATAATGGCGACGCATCAGCACCAGAATCTGACGAACATGTTGAGGCGAGTGGCCCCAAACCATTGACCAAGGCGCAGGTCAACAACCGCAAGAAACTCGCCGTACTGGTTGATCAAGTGGTTCGCCATGCCAAGCGTCACGACATTGAGTTCTTGTCTTTTTTTGAAGGACTGAACGCTCCGATGGAGGTCAAGGCATCATGCACGCCACAGCTTGTTCGTGCCAGCGTTGCCCATTTAGCCATCGTAGCCAACAAGGACTTTAACGAAGCCTTGGTGGCCCTTCGCGAAATGTTTCCAGCCCAAGACCAACCAGAGCCAGATGAGACACTGCCTATCGTGCAAGCACCTGAAGCGAGTGACGAAGCACCCGTGGAACGAGGGGAAGACCAAGGGTAGCATTTCTGACCTGTGCGGGTATGTATGCACGGCTCCAGATGAAGTTACCAATGATCCGTTCTACGTCTTTTTCGATCACGACAACGCTCTATCAGGATGCGAACTCCACTCACCAGCTACCTCTACCCAAGAGGCGTCGGACATCTCTACCCCATCGCCCGAATAACACAGACCGATTTCGGCTGGAGGGAGGAGTACCTGAACAGACTAGGTCAGGTTATCTTTGTAAATGACATCCACAGCACTGTGGAAGAAACGCCAAAACCGTTACTAAAATGACTGAGCGCGAGAAGTTTATCAAGGACCTGCACGAGGTCATGATCGGGTATCGTGAACTTGCTAAGATTCACGATGTAAACTTTGCTGCTGTTTACGACCATGAAAGCGGTGGGGTCGCTGTTGTGTGCAGAACTGATCGCCAGAACGCCATTTCGTTCGCCACACAAATGCCGCTGATGCTGACTCCGGATGACCAGCTTGTATTCATGGAGTACATGGCCAAAAAGATGATGGACGACAGGGGTGTGCCAAAGGAGGATCTCCAAAACACTACGCTGCATAATGACTGAGCGCGATAAGGCTATCGAGGACTTCGACAACACCATGCGGACGTATTTGGAGATAGCAAAACTCCACGACCTGAACTTTATGGCCGCATACGACATCGGAGATCGTGAGTTTCACGCCCTTCGGTTTGTGGATCAAGGAGCGGCGATAGACTTTCCAGCAAAGATGGTGCTTGACATGCCAGAGAAGGCGCAGGACTACTTCATGAACTTTGTGTCGAGTTGTATCAAAGAACAGCGCGGCATCGTTGATTTACAACCTAAGCGGAAGTTTTCCATCCTCTGGGGACTCGTTTCATTCGGCTAATACGTTCAGCCATGCGTTGCTCTTTGCCGTCCTCGTATTCCTTATTCAGGGCACGCTGTACGGATCGGGTTCTATGCTTTACAAGACCAATGATGTGGATCAGCTTATCTGCTTCGGCATTCGACAATGTAGCGAATCGGCTGTCAGTGTGGTCCATGAACATCTTTAACGCCTCGTTCCACTGTAGAAGTGCGTTTACCGCATCATTAAGAACCGCGTTGTCCTTAGTTATCTCTCCTCGCCCCGGTTCGGGGTGGAACAAGTCTGGCATCAAGTCCATGGTCACAAAGGTATGTAACCGATGAGGGTAAGCAGCGAAAACATGGAGTTCGGGTACGAGGTAGCTGCAACCATCCCATGGGCCTATGCGCTGCATCTGAAGGGGGAGTTGACAGGAACGGTTAGTGGCATAGGCAGCGAGCCGTTATACTATTTTAGCCCAAATCATGTCATTAACCATGAGCCACGGGACTACGCCAACACGCACAAGTCAGTGGCGCCTAATACGTGGATCCATGTTCCACGTCTGGATAAGGGCAACTGGGTGCCGCCACCATACAAGGAAGTATACAAGGACCGGGCAATAACCTTCGACAAGCCAACTGTCGTAATCTACAACCGTTACAACAAGGAGTGGACGAAGCCGCCTATCAACTACTTCGATCTGCCGACGCTGCGTGCGCTATTTGCGTTGCTGGACAAGAAGTATCAGGTGGTCTACTTCAACGTGGCTGGAGAGGAGTCTTTGGAGGACAATGCCCACTCCATGAAGCTGGGTGACTACGAGATGATCCGGAAGGAGTTCCCGCAGGTCAAAATCATCCACGACCTAGTGAAGCAGCACAAGTTCACGTACAACGAGGTGCAAATGCGCGTGTTCGCTGGGTGCGAAAGGTTTGTGACCATGAACGGCGGCCCATCCATGCTGGCGTCGTTCTTCGCCAAGGACAACATCATCTACACCAAGGAGTGCAAGGAGCTCCGGCCAACGGTCAACTCCTTCTACAACTGGTATCCAGATTTCGGCGGATCAATTATCAAGGTAGTCCACACCTACGACGACCTGATCAACATGGTGCGTGACAAATGGGTCAGGGAGCTTCCGCTGATCAACATCCTTGTCCGCTGCCACAACAGGCCGAAGGGCCTTGACCGCCTGTTCAAGAGCATCGCGTCACAGGGCTACCGGAACTGGAACGTCATCGCCTCCTACGACAACGAGGAGACCTTCAAGTTCCTGTGCAAGTATCCGTGCTACAAGGTCAAGGTATCCCCAGAACCACCGCCAGAACACAGGCCACAAGGGGACGACTACAGGGGCTACTTAGCCCCTAACCTTTACCTGAACGAACTAGCCAGCTACGTGAAGGATGGATACATCACCTACATTGATGATGACGACTTCTACGTGCCCGGGGCGCTTCTTGCAATAGCAGGGGGCTTGTCCAAGAACAAGCTGCTACTGTGGAATGCCAAGCTGGAGGTGAACGGACGGGTAATACCAGAGAAGAAAAACAAGGGCAAGGTCGTAGCTGGCGATATATCAGGCATAGCCTTCGCCTTCCACAAATCGCACCTTCACAAGGTCAACTGGACGCCATGGCGCCGGGGAGACTATCGCGTTATCAATGACCTAGCTGGGTATATGCCGGTCAACTACATGGACAATGATCTGTCCATCATCGGAAATAGATTGGACAATTTCAGCACAGCAGAGAGGCATGCCAAGGCTTTGGAGCACAGGGCCAAGAAGGCAGAAGCCATAAATGCGGCCGTAGCCAGCAAAAGGGCCGTAGAGGCTGATGTGGTATACGAGAACATCTGCCTCACCTGTCCAACGTGCGGGCAGGATATACCACAAAAGTAAAGGGGCCTTTCGGCCCCAGTACCCTTCCTTGTCGGGATGTATGGTTAGCTACCGGCAGTGCCATCGCTGTTGATGAGCAGAGTTGCGTCGCCAGCGTCAAGTGCGGTGGAGATGGTAGCCATCCCGGTCGTCACAGCAGCGGCGTCATCCATCGTGAACTTGGTCACGAGGTAGGCGTGTACATTGGCAGAGTAGAATCCAATGGCTGGCTGGTTGTACTGACCGATCATGGGGAAGTTGGCGCTGGAGCCAGCCGCCATCGTGCCCTGAACAGGCGTATAGCCAGAAGGCGTGGTCAGGTAGATGGGGTTCGACGTGTAGCCAGCAAGGGCCTGTGGGGTGCAGGCTCCAAGTCCTACTTGTACGGTTTCGCCGGTGGGCACGAAGGTGATCTCCATGGTGTTGATGTGTTGGTTACGGTACAAATCTACATAACTCCCTGATAATCAGGTGGTTACAACAAATTTTACCGATAACAAATCCTTCGTACCTTTGGGGCCATGGATAACAACGAACTGAAGTCTTTTATCGCCAAAGACATCAAGCGACTAGAGAAGGAGTGGCACGAAGAGGCCGATAAAGAGCGCGGCGCCTATGACTTCCCGTCCTATGCAAGGACGATAGCCATTGACGCCGAGATCAACACCCTGATGCGGGTGATGTCGCTCTTGAGTTAGGCGAACACAGCGTCGATTGCTGCAACGGCAGCATTTACGCCAACGAGCGTATTGACCCAAGTGCCTTGGTTCGTCACTTCTCCCATTCGGATATCCAAAAACCGGTTATCCTTTAGGTGGATGCGGACGTAGTACTTGTCCGTGGTCGTTACCTGCGATGGGGTAGCGGCTCCGTAGATATTCTGGAATCCACGTTCTGCGCACACGTCAACCATGCCACTGGCTGGGTATACCTGAGTGGTTCCATCCGTAAGAGTGATGGTGAGAAGGTTCGTTCCTACTGTGACTTGCATGTGATGGAGGTGTATTGTTCAGCGAATCCGGAAGCTGCCGTTGTGGTGACGTAGTTCATCCTGCGAAGGTAGCATAACTCTCTGACTGTCAGATAGTTTGCACTACCTTTGCGTTCATCGCATCCCGCAAGCAAATAAACCTTCACTCGGCCGAGATCCTCCTAGCCCTAAGCTCAGGAGGCGTGTCCATTTCCAATGGTCACGAGAAGCTGATCCGGTCGGTCGGCCTATCCACAGGGGTCAAGGGACCAAAGGCAGAGGTCGAGCTACCCTCCCGAGAGAAGGGCGCTCCGACCGCACTCCACCTTTGGTTGTTTGAAATCCCAACGGTCAAGTACGGAGACGATGCTGGCAAGAAGTTTGAAGGTCAGTGCTACTACGATAGGATTCCTAAGGAGTGGATAGCCAAGTGGAAGGACAAGGAGATCCTGCGTGAGCACTGGAGGCCATCGGACCCAACCAAATGCGATGACGCTTTCTATCGCTTCATCGACAGCCACATCCCTCAGTTCAAGGACTTGATGGCTTACGAGCCGTTCTTCCTGTACATAGAGCAGGCTCGTAGATGGCTGGAGGACAAGCGAACGATATCGGACATCGAGCCAGCCGAACGCGCCCACTGGAAGCAGCAGGAACTACAGCGCATAGCCGACAACAAGCTATACGGCCTGAACAAGTACTGCACCATCAAGGAGGATGGATTCGCCGGTGGCCGAAGGAAGTTCGAGGCATCCGCCCCGCACGCTTTGGTCGCGTTCGTCGTGGATCTTGGCAAGCACTTCGACCTAGTGAAGGGTCGTCAGGCCGCTTTGACATCCGAGATGATGGCCATCGCCAGCCTGATGATGGTTACTGTGCCATCGTTCACCGGAGTGTTCATGGTCCACAAGAAGGACGGAACTGGTAAGACCCTGTTCAGGGACAAGCACCAGAGCACCCTTCAGCACTTGCCTGAGTGGATCACCAAGGAGTTCGACGTATCCAAGGGATTCTCCAGCGAGAGCACCATCATTGACTTCGACCCCGGAGATACTAAGGCGACCAAGGGTATGGATATCTCGGAACTCAGGCTGCTGAGTGCTGAAGACTCCATGGCCGTGAACGGTCGTACCCCGACCATCTCTCTTGTGGATGAAGCACAGAACGTGCCCACCTACCAGAAGATCAAGTCCGAAATTGACCCAACCCTGTACCAGTTCAACCCGGACACCGGTAAGATGGACTTGGTTCGACAGATCGCCGCATGGGGAACTGGATCAAGCAACAACACGGGTCAGGGAGCGTTCGAGAACGACTTCAAAGGCATCCTTGACGCATGGGAGAAGCGCGAGAACACAGAGGGATGGGTTCCGCTGTTCTTCGACTGGTCCTGCCGTCCCGGCGCAACCGTAGAGTTCTACGATAAGCAGAAGGCCAAGTACCTGCGAGGGCAGACCGAGGAGACCAAGGGCCTTTCTCCTGCCGAACGCCTGAGCTTGTTCTACGCTCACTATCCCAGCAGCCCGGACGATGCATTTATGTCCACGCACAAGACCCTTGTGCCGATGGAGGTTATCGTCAAGCAGCAGAAGCGCATCATCGAACTGTGCCACAACGCGCAGCCAGAATCACTCAAGCCTGTCTTCGGAAAGTTCATTCCGGTGTTCGATGAGTCCAAGACCATACCCGGAGACACGTACTTCGAGCACCCTATTGTAGGTGTTCAGTGGCAGGAAGCAAGGCCAGATGAAGTAGACGCCCCGATCCAGATGTTCATGGACCGAAAAAGCGGGTGGGCTCACCGGTACTTCCAAGGAACCGACCCCATCCAGAACGATGGCGGATTCTCCCGCTTCTCTTCTGTCGTATGGGACACTGCGGCAAGGACCATCGGAGAGGGTGATGAGGTTCAGTATGTACCAACCATCGCTTGCATCCTGAACTCACGCGCAGCCCAGCCAGTGGAGCTGTTCATCCAGAACATTCTGATGGGCATGTACTACGCCAACCACGGGCAGAAGGCGTGCAAGGAACTCGTGGAGATCAACGCCGGTCACAGGTACGTGGACTTCAAGACCGGTCCCGTCTGTAACCTGCGCGAATCGCTACTGACCAGACATCAACTTCTGCCTAAGTACAAGACTGGCAACGCATCTAACATCTACGGCATCGACCTGAAGGGCGGAAAGGGTTCTCGCAAGGAACTTCTGTACGGTGACGTGGTTGACCTTTTGCTGGCCAACTGGCACAACATCTGGTACTACGATCTGTGGAGCCAGATCCGCCACATCTCCGTTATCCCTGATGCCGAAGGGGGCGTCAAATGGGGTACCGAAAACAAGAACGTCTATAATGACGACATGGTGTACGCCATGGGCTACGCCGAACTCTGCGCACGCTGCATCAACAAGCAGCCAGAGTACGTGATCACATCCGAACCCAAGCTGGTGACCAAGCGCATCATCGAGCGCGATGGCAGCCTTATGCCTCATTACCGCTGGGTGAAAGTACCCGCATCATACGCATGAGCAACGATTACCGATACCTCATCTTCGCACCGAAGAGTATCAAGGACCTTCGTGTTCAGTACCCAGAACTCATGGACTATCCAGAGTTCAAGTCACACGTCATCAAGATGCACGATGTGATGTTCGTGTGGTGGTATGCATGCCTGTGCTCCCCGATCATCGAGAAGCCAGATGACGAGCGCATGGCAGAGGCTGTGCATATCTCATACCCATCCAGCCAGCAGCGGTCGGCCAAACTTATGGAGTTCCGCGACCGCATGCCAGAGAACATCAAGGGGGCGATCAAGCGGATGGAGTCCTTCAACACAGAGGCTAGGGTTGATAACTACCTCCAGACAAGGACGGTTAGGGAAAACTGCAAGGCCATGCTCAGTGAAGACACATCGACCATGGACTCCGACCAGAAGGATGCTTGGGCTACCCGGGCACCTAAGCTGTGGAAGTTGCTGGACGAAACCACCAAGACATTGGAGCGCGGGTCATTCGGCGTGTCGCTCTACGAAGAAACAATCCTTGACGAAGCCGATGGAACGCTTCGTCAGTTCCGACAAACAAAGCGATAGATGGAGCAAGTAAGCGTCAATAACAGGGGATCAAAGCCTTGGCAGTGGATCCCGGTGGCATACTACCAGCCGCCAAGCATGACCATCCCTGAATCAGAAAAGGGTGCCGCTTACGCCAGTGCATGGACCCGGTACTTTCTTTCCCGCCAACAGTCTGAGTGGATCAACTACTACCGCAACAACTACGTTGCGAACATGGAGTACTCCATCGACTCACGCTGGGGGGAGGAGGCTGACGTTCAGATGTTCCTAGGAGACGGCCCTTCGCAGACCAGCCGCATACCGTTCAAGGTGCCCATGATGGGTCCGATGCTCACTCGAATGGTCGGTGCTGTAGATAACATCTCCATCTCTGCGATGGCAGAGTCCGCCACCCAGCACTTCTCTGCCACCCGCAAGGAAGACGCCCTGCTCCGAGTAATGATCATGTCCCGCGCTGCTCAAGCAGGACCTGACATGGCTGCTGCATTTGAAGGCATGGGCATTAGTCCCAACGAGCAGAAGACCGAGAGTATCTTCGAGATGAATTATCAGGACCACTTTAAGCGTGGTATCAATAGCCTGATGTCGATGATGTCGTTGCGCAACAAGCTGCCAACGACCAAGCGAAAGGTTGCAGAGAACATGGCCCTGTCTGGTATGGCCGCTTTCCACAATTTCATCAACGGATCCAACATTGAGAGCCGACTGATAGAACCTCGTGAGGTTGGATGGGACACCTCGGCCATGGAGCCCGATATGTCCGATGGCCAGTTTGTGTATACCTGCCCACTTATGGACGTGGGAGAGATCGCTGAACGCTGGAACCCGGCCAAGGGTGTCATCGAAGCCTTGGACAAGTGGGCTCGTGTGCTGCCAAGTGGTCAAAACTTCCAAGCCGGGTGGCCCCAGTCCCGCCCGCGTGTGTTCACCATGTACTGGAAGGACTTCAAGAAGGTTGAGCGCGGCTTTGTCATGCGTGATGGAGAGTTGGAGTTCTGCACCATTAACGAGGTAAATCCAGACACCGGCAAGCCAGACTTCACTGACGCGGATCTGGTCGATCCTCCGAAGAACATCTACACGGACGCTTGGACCGACACAGAGCGCCGCGAGAAGAAGCAGACCAAGACTATTCAGGTGGCTCGTTATTGTTCCATTATTCCTTGGGAGTACCTGCCCGGCGGATACACCAAAGGCGTTGGATACGGGAAGGCCAATCGAGCTCCACAGCCACCAAACCACAGCCTGCCGGACGTTGGTGTTATTGGTGACATCGTTCTTGACCACGGCATTGTCCCAATCCAAGAGGCCGACCCCGATGACGTGTACTCGGTACACTTGCCTATCAAAATTTCCACATGGCGGTACATGGGTGGGCATGTAGTTGCACCATTGACCGCAGCCCGCGATCCACAAAGGTGGATGAACCAGATCACATCGGACGTTGCGTGGAGGTTGCGCAAGGCCGGTGGAAAGTCCACCATCATTGCCAAGGAGGCGATTGCAGACTCTAACATGAGTGAGCAGGAGGTCGCCATGAAGATAAAGGAGGGCGACACGCTGTTCCTAAGCGGAAGCGTGCTCGGTGGTTTGCCTCAGTCATCCTACTCTATCGACGAGTCGCCCGGCCCAGCCATCTTCAACATGGTAAGCCTCATTCCACAGGCAAAGTCCATTATGGAAAGCTCTGTTGGTGTGTACGAGAGCAATTACGGATCACCACAGGGTCAGGATCAGTTGGTCGGAACGCTGCAACTTCAACTTCAGCAGGCCGGTGTGATGCAGCAGCCGTTCTATGCCTCAATCGCTGACCTGTTCCGCCAAGAGAATCAACTGTACGCACAGGGAGGCAAGGAGTTCTACTCACGCCACCCGTGGATCCTGCGACAAATGGTAGGGGAGGAGGATATGGAGGCATTGATTGCCAGCAAGGACATGCAGGTAGAGCAGTTTCGCGTGAAGATCGAGCTCTCTCCAGACGGACAGCAGCTTCGCACAATTACCGACCAGCAGACCATTCCGGGACTTATGCAGCTAGGCATGCTTGACCCCATTACGGCAGCACAGCTTATGGGTCGATCAATCCCAGAGGACGTGTACGCGGCCGCTAGGAAGTTCACTCAGCAGTCAGCGCAAGCTGCTCAGGAGCAGGCGGCCGCTCAGGAGCAGGCGGCGATGCAGCAGCAGATGGCCATGGAGCAGGCGGCTATTCGTGACGAGGAGGCGGATATTGCCAATCAGGACACCAATAGAGAGCTGAAGATGTCCCAACTCCAGCAGAAGCTCATGCAGCCCGAGGCTCAGGCGGCCGCAGAATGGAATAAACCAGACGCAATGACCGAAGCGGCAATGGGCGCAACTCGCTAAAAATCAACAAGTTGTGTGCGTTGTCATAACTACTTAGTACATTTGCTCCCATGGAAACTCCTGACACTCAGGTGATTAGTACACCGAATGACGTACAGCGTGATGCTATCATGTCTGTATTTCAGCCACAGTCACGCACTGTGGCGCGAGAGGCAGCGCCTGCCACTCAGCAACCCGCACCCGTAGAACAAGTAACCGAGGCTTCAAAAAAGCCACCGGCAGAAACTGTTCCGGCGGCTGCCAATACTTCAGCGAACCATGCGCCCGAATCTTCGGCGCCGAGCTCTTACGACTCCCTGTTGGACTCAATGGGTTCGACAGCAGCCGCTGTAGTGTGGACGCCTGAGGCCAAGGCCGTATTTAATTCCACATTCGGAACGGACGACCCTTCGGCCATTTCTACTCGGCTGGAGCAGGCCGAACTTCTTAAAGCGGAGTATGAAAAGGTTAAGCCGTTCGTTGACCAGTTCAATGATCTTCCTCCGGCCGTCCTGAATAGTATTAAGCTGGCCATGGCTGGCAAGTACAAGGAGGCGAAGGAGCACATTGCCTCAACTCCGGAAAAGATCCTGTCCAACACGCCGGTTGAAAAACTGAGCGACAGGGATTTGATTGATACCTACTTCAAGGGAAAGATCAGTCCAGATCAGTGGGAGATGGTCAACGACCCCGAGGCCGACGATGAGGATCTGGTCGATGCTCTCAAAACTCGCATCGGAATCCTGCGAGAGGCGGCCGCCGACAAGTACATCAAAGACCTTAGCTCTCAGGCAGAACTCCAGACGCAGGAAGCAAGGCTCCAACAAGAATCGTATGACCGATACAACCAAGGTGTTGCATCGGCCATCGCAAACGTAAAGAACTCTCCCCTCAAGGGATTCCTCGACCAAGGCGCCACCGAGGCAATCCAGAGCGGATCGTTCCTATCGAGGTTCGTACAAGAGGATCGGATGACGCCGACCCCCGAAGCCGCAGCCCTGTATCTGAAGGCCATTCACTTCGATCCCGCAGTGAAGGCAGCAGATGCGAGAGGATATGCGCGGGGCAAGCAGGAGGCCCTTCTCGAAACGACTTCACGCCAGCCGGGCGTAGGCACCCTTCCTCGGCGATCACCGGGCGACATGCCGGTCAACACCACAGCGGATGACTCCGTGAAGGCGTTGATGGCACGCGCCCTATCAGCCCGATAACCAACAACCAAAGACAACAGAATGTCGCAGAATACTTACGTAGAGAACGTCAACAACGCACCCTACGGCTTACAGAACACCAACGCCCCCGGGTCCCCGTATGCAGCCGCATACAGCCGTGGCGTAACCAACCACCTTTACCTTCCGGTTGATCCCGTCATCTTTGACGCCCAGCCACAGCAGTTCTTGGACCTTCAGTACCTGATGGCCTTCTCCAGCAAGGAGGTTCCCGGTGACGAACTGATCTGGCACGAGGACGTATGGAGCCGTAGCCCGATCGTTACCCGTGCATCCTTCGCAGGCGTTGCCGCCAGCGCAGGCACTCAGGTGACGGGCAACATCCCCATCACCGCCGCCACCCTGAACGCCGTTTACCCCGGCCAGCAGTTGTACTACCGTGGATCCAACGGCGTATACGCCAGCGTGATCGTGGTAAGTGTTGACAGCACCGGTGGAGCAGAATTGATCAACGTCCGTTCCCAGACCAGCCAGCCTCTGCCCCCTGCGGCATCCGGCTCTAGCCTGACCAACGGTATGACCTTCGGAGCAGATGGTCAGAGCACCTTCACCCAGCCCACCCGCCTCCAGACGGTTCAGCGCACCAACCTGATCGAAGCCATCGGCCCCGAGCAGAAGCTGTGGAACCACAAGGAGCGTATCAAGTGGAAGAACCAGAGCCAGACCAACTTCATCGAGCGCGACATGCAGACCATGTTGACGCAGTTGAAGGTCAGCCTGTGCCAGCGTATCTGGATCGGCAAGTACGGCGAGAGCATCGGCCTTCAGGGCGCCATCGGCAAGAACACCGAGGGTATCGTTCCAGCCATCCAGAACAACGGCGGAGCTACGCTGAACTCCACCATGAGCACGGTGTGGGACGACATCACCACGGGCATCTTCGCCACGAACTTCGGTCCCGTGAGCAACGAGCGCGTAGTGTTCGGCACCCCCGAGATGCTGCACGCCATCAACGTCAAGCAGAAGGGCGAACTGGTCCGTTACGAAGCCGGTGACACCTCCAGCTCGATGGACTTCGAGACGTGGCGTTTTGGCGGTCAGACCCTGACCTTGGTTCCGACCCAGATCTGGAACGATCCCGCATCCTTCCCACCCGAGTACAGCAAGCGTCTCGTGGTGTTGCAGAAGCAGAACGTGAGTCTCGCAACCATGCGTGGCGTACCGATGTTGCAGCAGGAAGTGAAGGTCAGCCAGAGCCGCAGCAATATTACGCCATTCGAAATCTATGATTTTGAGCGGTACACTGTTGAGGGCATGGTTGGCACTGAGCTGAAGAACGCCGCACAGAATTTTATTGTGGATGTGGCGTAAGCCCTTCTAACAATCACGAACAGGCAAAGCCCCGAGCAATACGGCTCGGGGCAATGCCATCTCACACTGAGTCAATACGAAACAACCACCATACACTATGGCGACCGCAGACAATGCAGCAAAGGCCCGGATGGGCAAACTCAAGAAGAAGGCAGACCGCCTCGGAATCAAGTACGATGATGACATCACGTATGAGATGCTGGAGATGGCCATTGACGAGTTAGATGAATCAGAGCCAACCACGGCATCTGGAGGCATTTCCGAAGACACCCTGCTAAAGCTGGGTAAGGTTATTGGAGAGAGTGTCGCCAAGTCAAACCGCACCCAAGACGGTGCCGACGGGGAGGAAACCTACGAGGATCCAGATCCAGCGGAAGTTGGGGAGATGCGCTTTTACTATACCCCCACTTTTTTCTGGATCCTTCCAGCAAAGCGTGTGGCCGGTCGTACTGTTAAGCCACCATACGGCAAGGTAAAGTTCGAGCTTGACCGAGGTCAGGCTGTTTTGGTAGGGAATCAATGGCAGACCAAGTACATGTCCGTCTACGCTACCGCCAACAAGCGAGTGCAGTCGTACATGGAAACCCATGAAATGTTCGGCAAGAAGTTCTTCCTGAGCGAGAAGGAGGCTGACGTTACATCCGAACAGGTTCGCTACGCGGAGTTCTTCGCCAAGCAGTTCGCGGCCCTGTCCAACACCATGGCCCCCGACCTGTACTCCCTTGGGTCGCAGCTTGGCGTCAAGATGAACCACACCATGTCTTTGTCCACATTGCGCACCGTGCTGGCCGAGAAGCTGGCCGAGCACGATCTGGCAAAGCACAAGGCGCAGGTACATAGCATCATGTCCTCCGTGGGCAAGGAAGCCCTGCTTACCATTAACGACACCCAGTAATGCCCATCACCTACGCCGAACTCAATGGACCGCTATCTGTCAAACTGGACGACCAGTTCAGCGACAGGTACCGGCCAACGGTTCGCGTAGAGGCATTCAACACGGCCATCCGTAAGGCCACAGCCGCTCTTGGCTGGGCCATGGCCAACAGAAAAGGACCCGAGGAGGCTCTTCGGGAGTTGACCCTTCTACGGGTGTTCCAAACAAACGGTCAGGGTGGGGTCTCGCTTGGGGATCCCACTCTCGGCCACTCCATTTGGAATGTTCTTGGAGTTTACGCCCGTCCACTTACCGTACAGCCCGCAACCATTTTGCCTCTGGATCCAAGCGTTAGCCAGTACCGAGACGACCTAGCCTTCAGTGGAACGGGAGACCCCGTGGAACGTGTGACGGTCGAGGAGGTGCCAATGATCAGGACCAACTTCCTGCGAAATGGCAACGAAATACTTGCCGGGAACACCGACCGAGTAACATTCTCTTACTACATCATTGGAGATGCGAGTAGCTTGGGATTTACCACGGGAGGACAAGAACTGCGCGTGTTGCCACAATCGGCCACCAGCCAGCAGTTGATCGCCATTTCCTACCTGAAAAAACCACAGGAATTTACTGGTCCTTCGGGCACCACAGACTTCCCTCAGTCCTTCATCCAGACCTTGGTTGAATGGGCGGCCAATACCATCTCCCTCCCGCAGGACGGAAGCCCGACCCTGTACCAGTCGTCCGAGAAGGACGCAGCTCAGTTGTTTGGGTTCATTGCCTAACCATCTGGCTATCATCCAATTAGTGCGTACCTTCGCTGGCACATGCCAACGTATGCACAGATAGCTGATGACGTGGCCATCGCGATGGGATTCACCCACGATGATGCCCTGCGCAAGCGCAACCAGATCGCCTACAATGTAAAGCTGGTCCGCGACAAGCTGGCCAAGCAGATCCTTGCAGGAGATGCACAGCGCAACGACCCACGGTCATCCAGCGACATTCTGATCACCGCTATCGTACCCGTTACTTGGAACGATGTGGATGACGACGTAGTAACAGACTTCGACGCCGTGTACTTTGATCTTCCGTTCCCTGTCATCGGTTCGGCATACGACAGTGGTATTAACTTCATCCGGTACCTGCGCAATGACATTCCGATGGAGTGCCCTCCTGCTGTATCTCGCACGCCTTTCACCGGGACCACGCTGGCTTCTCTGAACGCCATCTATGGTTCGGCCTACCAAGTTCCATCACCCAAGCAGCCGTACTATGCACGGGCTAAGGCTGGCAATAGGGACCGTGTGTACCTGTTCGGGATCCGCGATAAGGTGAAGAACCTGCTAATCGGCATTTATGCATCTGCGGATTTCATGACCATGAGCCTTGACGACGACATCAACCTGCCCGACGACAAGCTCCACACCCTGAAGAAGATGGTGATGGAGATGGAGGCTTGGAGCTTGCAGATCCCGCAGGAGAGGTTGAAGAATGACGGTCGTGACTTTGAACCCGGAGAAGTCGTCCGCACCAGCCCGATCATCTCAGTCAATCACCCATCACAAGCTGACGCCTAATGCCAGCAGGTAACGCATTTATCTCCCTCGACGAGATCATTACCGCAGCAGCGCAGGAGCTTGGTCTTCTGGAGTTTGGGGCACTGGGCAAGCCGTTCTTTGTATCGTCAGCCCAGCGCGGATTGACCGATATGAACTACCTGACCAACTTCCACAAGAAGCTGTTCACCGCCGAGATCCCCGAAAGCCTTATCCTTGAAATGCCCGATGACATGACCTCCATGGATCAGGCATACGTGGCCAAGATGGATGGGTGCAACATCACATCGTCGTCCCTGTTATTCATCAAGCCCAATATGTTCCACATGGGTGGCGAGGGCTATTTTGCGCAGAACAAGGGCCTGAACCACGATGCCCTCCAGTACTCATTCAAGTGGAACGAGACGCCTCCTCATCACCTGTACTTCGCTGGTGAGCGCGATGGAAAGTTGTACCTATCCCCATCATGCCGCGAACGATGGGGTCATGTGGTCATCCCATACGTTGGACTTGGAATGGACTGCTTCGGAGAGGACTTCCAAGTTCCTATGTGGCTGCGCGAAGCCCTGACCGATTACGTTATCCATAAGGCCGCCCTTGCCCTTGAGCGTGGCGACCCACAGCATTTGAATCGAGTGATCCAGCGCAAGGAGTCTGAACTGAAAAGCCCTCGCGGATCGTGGATGATGGCATCTCGCCGCTACAAGGAGATGGATAAGAAGACTCGCTACGACACCACTGGATATAACTTTCGCTTCGGACATACGCAGTAATGGCAAAGTTCTCCCTCTCGTCTTGGTTCCGCAAGATGCTCGGCAAGGGCGTGAACAAGGACATAGCTCCCGAGTTGCTGCCTGACGGCTATGCCCGTAGTCAGTTCCACGTTCGTCCGACATCCACAGTAGGTGCCACCGGTTCAGTAGAGGCTGTCGGTGGAGAGCAGCTTCTGTACAACACGAACATCGTTGGTCAGGATACCTATGTGTCCATCGGTAGCTGGATGGTCAATGGCCGTGTGGTCGAGTTCTGGGCCAGTAGCCAAGCCAACCTGTACGACCCACTGGTCCGTATTGATGGCGTTGTGGCCGCCCAGTCACCCAACATCCCGTACACCTTCGACCGCCCGCTACAAGCAGCCGTGGAGACGCGCTGCCGCGGTGGGGTAATCTATCCAGCCGACCACCAGTCACCTCCATTGTACTGGGACGTGGACGACATGCTGGAGCAGTTGAACTCTGGGTCGGCCACGTACTTCGGCGACTACATCGCGGACTTCAACTCCGTTGCCCTGTCAACACCGGCAGAGTTCCCTCGTTTCTCTGGGCTGATATCTGGTATTCAGGGACTGCCAGCGGGCAAGTACATCTACTCGCTTCGCTATGTAACGCCAGCAGGGGACCGCACGAACCGTGGCCCGGAAACCCCGGCCTTCTCTGTGCCCCGTGTACAAGATTCAGCCTACGACACCATCTACCCCGGTGGTCGCACTACCGGTGGAGTGACCGACCTTCTGGCCCCAACCCAGTACGGCATCCGTCTGGAGTTCCGCATCGACAACACCCAAGGCTACGAAAGTGTGGAGGTGTGCCGCCAGCGGTTCAATGACGGGCAGGGTATATCCAACCCCGGCCAGTACGAGGTGGTTGGTCGTATTCCTATAACCCCCGGACAATTCAACATCATCAGCTACGAAGACCCCGGTGAATTCGGGGTTGTGCCCGCTGAGCTTATTCCGGCAGACGAAGCAGCGAACCAGCAGGAGACCATCAACGCCCCGAAAAGCGTAGAGTTGGCCGACAACCGCCTTCTGTACGCCAACTACCAGACCAACCCACTGATCACGGATCTTACGTTCGCCACCGGCCCAACCGGAGCAACGATGATCCCGATCACCCAGCGCCTAACCACCGTGGATCAGTCTGGCATTGAGTTCAACTCTGGGCACAATGACCCGTTCAACCTCGCCTACTACCAGTCGTTCATGCGCGGCGAACGCTATGGATTTGGTATCCAGTTGTGGGACAACCAATCGGCAAAACTGCCTGTGGTTCCTATCGCCGGGCTGGAAGACTATCAGTTCCCAAACCGTAGGGATGTAAAGGGTCCTCTCGGTGCGTTCGGCGCTGACAGCATTTTCTACTCAACGGATAACATTGACGCGGCCAATACCCAGTGCCAGTCATCAGAGCCAGTAACCCCCACGTATGATTCTGTTACTCAGGGCAGCAAGCAGCGGGTGGAGTTCGGATCCACAATCAACGTACTTGACGGGCAGGGTATCATTTACAGATCGCTACTTCCCATCTCTCCGGTTGACGCTAACATCTCAACAAATGGATGGAACATCCCCCCACAAACGGGCAGATACAACAACCCAAACGGAGGATCTGGCACATTTACCAGCGACACTGGACAAATATTCGATCAGCGACACCATGCGTTGGGCGGACTGCTTTACGGTATATCAGGTATTCCGTCTAATGTAAAGGCTATTACACTGGCCAGAACACAGCCCGCAAACCGCGTGGTTGCTCAGGGTTTCGGATTCTGGGATATGCGCAACGGAACGGCCGACGAGGGCTTCCGTATGCAGCGTAGTGCCAATTCGCTTCGTGTTCATTTCCCCGACATCGACGCAGGCTTAGTAAGTCAGGCCACAATCGACGACATCCAAGAGAACCCTGACTCGTACAGGGTGCAGCTAGTATCGTACTTCGGATTTTATCAGGACGTTTACGGATACGCACCCCTGACATTTATTCCAAACAGTGAAAACATCGGCAAGGCCGCTGATATGCTCATGTATGCCAGCGTGCAGCATGACGAAGGTCAGGTAAACGTATTCGCACCGGCAGATGGATATACCCGTGGACCGAACTCTGATTCGCCGCTTAGTTGGAATTATATCGGTCCCGGGAAGTGGCGCAACCCCAACTTCTATGGGCAGGCTTCGCAGCTACCGTTCAACACCAGCCCAGACCAAGGCAACGTCCTGTACAACATTTCCGACTTCCAAGAAGTACTTGAGGGCCGTGGATCATACTGGAGGCTCCAGACTGGGCAGTTCATCTATACATCTGATTCGCAGAATACGGATGGAGCCATCGGCCTGAACTCTGACGAGATCCGCCGCTTCCAGCAGCCAGTATACACTGTGAACATCGTGCGTATCGGCGCGGAGGTTCCCGACCAGACCACGCAGCTATACGTCAACACCGGTACCACGATCAAGATGGCGTCCACGGTAGGTGTTATGCCAGCAGGATCGCCACAGGTAGTGAACTTCCGCCTACTTAACGAGCGCCTTGAGGATGTTCGCCCATACGTCCTTGGAACCACGGTTGACAGCCTTAGGTACTTATGGGTGAAAGAACCGGGCTTGCCAGAACGCGCATGGGTCAACATGACCAATACCACCATCGTGGATCAGGGTGATGTCATTGACGCTATCATTGCCAACGGATTCTGGTTGTCTCCTGATGGAACTCAGGTGTACGGCGTGTATCAGGTGGTATCCGACCAGCTACTTCAGTTCGGCATGGAGTTCTCCTCTGGTGTGGGTTACTCCATTCTACTGGGTTCATTCAGCGCACCCGGGGGCGTTCTCCCTCCAGAAGGAACACGCTTTACCGTGAAGTTCTGTGGCAAGAACATCCGCGTGTTCGGTGGGGATTGCACCATCTCCAAGCAGGTCTACTCCCCATACGATGGGTTCTTTAACGAGCCTGCAAGTTCTGTGCGCTTGTTTGGAGTTCCTCCTCCCATGCCCATGTGGGGGATCATACGCTCAAACAATTACAATCTACCGTATGGGACATTTGGAGGAGGCTCTGTCCTCAACGAGCAGCGCGATGTGTTCCAGTTCAGGAACTTCCGACAGCTTGCTGTGATGTGGGATGCCGAGACCCGAGTGAACTCGGTGATGAACCTATTCTCTCCACGAGAAGGAGTGGATCATATCCACACAAACTACATCATCAGGCCATTCTACAACACGTCCCTTTCGAGTGGAGCGGCCAATGGATTCTACCCACAGTTTGACACAGAGTACACCAACCTACTTGGGTATAACGTGGCCGAAGAGTTCCACTACGGAGGCATTCAGTTCAGGCGCAACTCTCCAACAAACGCTCCGTACAACTACGACTACTCCAAGCAGCCGAACGTAACCTTTGTCGGCCTGCCTGAGGTTGGATACGAGGACCGCAGCGACCTGTGCAACGCCATCGCCGCCTCAAACGAGGTGGATCCAGCAGCTCAGGACCAACCGGGGTTGAGGACATTCCTGAGCGCCAACATCAAGCTGCTCTCCCAAGAGAACGGCGAGATCAAGGTCATCGCATCGGCACTTGGAGAGAAGGCTGGCAGGAATATGTACGCTTGGACCGAGAAGGGTGTAAGTCGTATCCTGACCAACAAGAACATCCTTTCCGGGGCTTCCGGTGAGCAGATATCCACGCAGGAGATCAGCAACTACTGGGGCGATGAAATGGTCCTCACCAGCAACATTGGCCTCCCGGACCAGATGTG
>JBIKJV010000404.1:0-4205 GCA_044360755.1 Phycisphaerales bacterium | reverse complement strand
CAGGCTCTAAATTCGAAGCAGTATCTAACAGCTTCGGTGCTATCAAGGGTGACTTAATGAGTCTTGACTTTGAAGGTGCAGCAGATAAGGCTAAGATATTTGCTACTTCACTTGGGAACATTAAGCCTGCTGATATTAACAAAGCATTCAGTGGACTTGTTAGTACTATTGGTACAATCGGTAAAGCATTCATGTCATTAGGTCAAACCCTACTAGCTAACCCTATCTATTTAATTGCCGCTGTGATAGCAGGAGTCATTGCCGCTACGATTTATCTAGCTGATAAGTTAGGATACCTTGACCAAGTTACTGAGGCAGCAGGGATGGTATTCGATGCCTTGATTGAAACCCTTAAGGAACTTGGTGAAAGCATGGGTATTACTGCTGCTCAGAGTGAGGAGTACATAGCTATGCAGGAGGCTAACACTAAAGCTAATGAAGAGGCAGAGAAAAGTACAGCAGGTGTTATTGAAGTAACCAATGAAGTAGGCACTGCATTCGAGTTAGCTAAGGAAGGGGTAATCTCAAAAGAGGAAGCACTTGCTACCTACAACTCAAAGCTAGGTGATACATTTGGTGCAGCAACTACATTGGCTGAAGCGGAAAAATTATATGTAGCTAAAACTGATGCATACATTGCAGCTACCATGGCAAGAGCTCGAGCTGAAGTCTTTGCTAAGAAAGCAGCGGAAGCAGATGCCAAGGCAATCATGGCTAAGAGTAAAGACCAAACCACAGCACTAGATAAGGTTACTACCTGGGTAGATAAGAATAAGACTCTAGCGTATGTTGTAGGTGCCACTACCTTGGGTACAGGTCTAGCAGTAGTAGGTACTCTTGATGCCATGGATAAATCAGGTAAGAGCCTAGCCGATAAGCAAAAGATGAGAGTTGGAGAGGAGCAGAAAAGGCAAGGCAAGATATCCAATATGTATCAAGAGGAGGCAAAGAAGGCATTGAAGAATGCTATTGAATTAGAGAAATCTAATGACATAAATATCAAAGGTAATAAGGCAAAGACTGCAAGCAATAAAAAACAAAGCGACCAACGTATCAAGGATGCTGAGAAAGAGGCAGAGAAGCTACGTCAAATTGCTATTAAGGAAAATGAGGAAAGGATTAAAAGAGAAGATGAGCAGTTTGAACTACTTAACAAGCTAACCCTTACACAACGTGAACAGGACATCATGGCATTGACTCAAGACTATGATAAAAAGTATGAGCTCGCTAATGGCAATGCTGAACTTGAGAAGCTACTAGCAGAACAGCAGAAAAAAGATATTGCAGAAATCAATAAGAAGTATGCTGATGAGGCTGAAAAGAAAGCAAAAGAGGAGGCAGATAAAATACTTGCAGCTAAGAAAGCAGCAGATGATTTGATATTTGAATTGAATGCTACCCAACAAGAGAAAGATATTCAAGCACTGGAGGAGCAACTTGAAGCAGATAGAAAAGTGTTAGGTGATAACGCAGCTGCACAACTACAACTCACTGCAAAGTTTGAGGAGGATAAGAAAGCAATCGAGAATAAGTATGCTCTTGAAAGGATAGAGAATGCTAAGAAAGAAAGAGATGCTAAGATAGCTCTAGCTGAAGAGATATTCAATGGAGTATCTGCAGTAGGTAGTGCATTGATCAAGGACCAAAAGAAACTAGAGAAATTTAACAAGGCAAATGCGTTGATTCAAATTGGTATTGATACAGCCAAGGCAATCTCTTCGTTAGTTGCTGCGTCTCAAGCTAACCCATTCAACGGATTGACAGCAGGTGCTGCAGGTATTGCTCAGTTTGCTAGCGGTATCATTCAGATAGTTACTAACATAGCCAAGGCTAAGCAGATATTAACATCAGGTGGTACACCTTCAGCAGGTGGTGGAGGCGGTTCAGCTGAAGCAACAGGTGGAAGCAATACCAATGTAGCACAGCAGGTACCGGCATCAGCTCAGTTATTTGGTGCAGCCAATAGCGGTAACGTAGTGAGTGCAGGAGGAGGTACATCTAACAGCTCCATGACTGTCACAGCTGTAGTATCTGAGACACAAATAACCAACGTACAAAACAAGATAACTAAGATTAATAAAAACGCTGAATTATAATGAACTCACTACAAGCAATCACCGACCACATTGAGCAGTTCTACAACAATCACCTGCAGGTAAAGAAAGTAGGTAGTGACTTCAAGGAACAGCTATACAACTTCGCTACCCAGGATGAAAAGTATCCTATTGTTTTCATTGTGCCGGTAAGCGTTAACCCTACCGAGAACACCTCAGAGTTTAACTTTGACATCTACTGCTTTGATATCATTCAAAAAGATAGGGCTAACATCATTACAATCCTAAGCGATACACAGCAAATATTGAATGACTTGTATGTGTACTTTACTTACAGCAATGACTACAGCTTTGATGTCATAGGACTGCCTAACTTCCAGGCATTAAACAATGATCTACTTGACTACGCTGCAGGCTATGTCATGAACATCACATTAACTGTTAATGATTGGACTGACTGTGCTGTGCCTCTATCAGGGAACTAAACATTTCGGAGGCTTAGAATAATATAGGTATGAGTGCACCAAAATGGTGGGGTGATTGGAGACCTATCCTCACACCTCACACCGGAAACCTTCAACCTACTGACTTGCTAGAATGTACTTCTATAGTGGGTGGCTTACCTGTTAACACAGCAATCACAGGTGCTCAGATAATAGCAGCAGCATCAGGTGGTGGTCTTACCGTAGGCACTACAGCTATAGCATCAGGTACAAATGGAAGAGTATTATTTCAAGCTGCAGGAGTATTGCAACAAGATGCATCTTTCTTTTGGGATAATACAAATAAAAGACTTGGAGTAGGGGCAACACCTTCAACTGCTGTTAGACTAGACGTAAGAGCACAAGGAGCATTATCTACTGATATAGCATTTAGGGTTAGAAATAGTGCTGATACATTAAATTTGTTTGCTGTGAATGGTGATAGTTCATGGATTTCTAGAAATAATAGTAACTCAAATCAATATATTTATTGGAACGGAACAAATAGACTTGAGCTAAAAAATGATGCATCAGGAGAAGCGTTTATTAGTAATAATACTAACGGTCTCGGGCTATCTGGTGCTACTGGATTAAGATTATCCACTGGTAATAAAGGTATTTATATATATAATTCAGGAAATTTTTACATTGGAAACGCTACTGGAATACAAGCTGGAAGCGGTCAAGGTAATATTTTATTTGCAAATAATACTGGACCAACAACAAATGTAGTAGACCACCACTACTATTACTCGGCCGACATTGTAGCAGGTAATGCAGCTCCACATTTTAGAACTGAGAATGGAGCAATAATAAAACTTTATCAACAAACAACAGCAGTGGCAGCATCTACATTTGTTCAAAATAGTGGCGGTACAATACACCCAACAAGCACGTTTGATGGATATACATTAAGTCAAATTGTTAAAGCATTAAGAAATACAGGTATATTAGCATAAACAAATAAATTATGAGCTTAACAATTAAATCAACAGCAGAAAAAAGTATCAAAATTGCAGGTACCGAATTTACACTAGAAAGTGTTTATGCTAGATTAGAGTTTGCAGCTAGAGCTAATGGCACTACATTAGAGATATCTACAGCTACTTATGTAAGCAAAGAAACTTACGAACAGGGTATGTTGTTGTATACTGATATAACATCAGGCAATATAGTAGCTACATTGCAACCAGGTGAAATGCAATCTTTAGAGACTGCTGAGAAGTATGCTAAGTTGGGATATGAGCAATTAGGTTATGAAGTTTTAATTAACATATAAGATGGCTAGATACGCAAACACAGGAGAGTTCAATGTCCTATATCCTACCCGTAGGAAAATGGCTACTATACTCAAGAGAATAATTAGACAGGAAGTAGCAGATGGTGAGGGTACACTTGTAGAAAGTGTGCGTATCAATGCCAAGGTAACAGGCTTCCAAAAACTAGAGATACAAATAGTAGCTATGTACTACTTTATATTTCTAAACAATGGGGTGCCACAAACTGCTAATGCCTATGGTCCCAATGGTGGGTCTATAGCTCCACGAGATTTCGTTGCACAATTTACGGATGCGTTAATGGCAGCAGGTCTTGTTGCTGAAATCTATCAGCAGTACACTGAATGGATAACTAAAAAGTATCCATTGGTACAAGCTGTTGAAGTGCTTGA
>JBIKJV010000357.1:0-13852 GCA_044360755.1 Phycisphaerales bacterium | reverse complement strand
CAGGAATTAGTGAGGGTACTAACCTTTACTATACAGATGCTCGTGCTAGAGGTGCTCTAAGTGCCAGTACTGGGATTAGTTATAATTCTACTACTGGTGCTATTAGCACTACTATTACACAATATACAGATACTTTAGCTAGAGGTGCGGTTAGTACCTCTGGTGACTTAAGTTATAACTCTACAACAGGTGTGTTTAGTTATACAACCCCCAGTACTTCAGGTATTGTAGAGGGAACAAATCTTTATTTTACGGATGCTCGTGCTAGGGCATCTATTAGCGTTACTGGTGCTGGTTCATACAATTCAACCACAGGTGTTATTAATATTGTTGGTGGCGTAACTAGCTTTAATACTCGCACTGGTGCTATTACTTTAAGTTCAGCAGATGTTACTGGTGCATTAGGGTTTACACCTTATAATAGTACTAATCCTAATGGATATATTACAGGCATTACTAGTTCAAATGTAACTACTGCCCTTGGGTTTACTCCATATAATGCTACTAACCCTAGCGGTTATATTTCAGGTATTACCTCTGGAATGGTTACTACAGCTTTAGGTTATACACCTTATAATTCTAGTAATCCTAGTGGGTATATCACAAGCTCTGCGTTGTCAGGCTATCTAACTTCTGCGTCAGCGGCTAGTACTTATTTGCCTTTAGCTGGTGGAACCATTACCGGAAGCATTATTGCAGCCAATAACAATGTTGGTGGCGTGTTTGGTAATTTGGAGATTGGTTACGGCGGACGTTACAACACGCTTCAGACCAAGACTAACGCCGACACCCTGTGGCTTCAGTACGGCCACTCGGGCCCTATTGGTATTGGTTATGGCGGCGGCGATACTACTTTCTACGGCAAAGCCTTGTTTCAAGGAGCGGTGAATTCTCGGCCACAAGCTCCAAACGGTATTCTCGGCCTTGACACCGGCGACGGAAACTTTGACATTTGGGGGATTTCACGGGACTACTACCCCTCTAACGCGACCGCAGCAAATGCGTGGGGTATTCGTTGGGATGGCGATGGTAATCAGATTAGATTTATTGGCGGCGGCAATGTTCGTGTTTCATTTGATTTAGATGATGGCACAACACAAATTAACGGAAATACTGTTCTTCACGCAGGCAACTACAACTCCTACGCTCCCACTCTAACCGGCACAGGCGCGTCCGGCACTTGGGGTATTAATGTTACTGGCTATTCTAAGTGGATTGACAGAGTTCCTAATTATCAATGGCTTAATGCAACTCTGCCAACCGGCTACAACTCCGGAGTCGAGACATCATTTGTTTCCGCTGCCGAAGGATGGCCCAACTACGGTGTTGTGTTAAGTGTTATGGGAAGAGTACCGGCTGATCCCGGCGGAAACTTCCAACTTTACATGGGTCACGGGGCTAGTTACGGCGGACTAGGTCTTCGCGTTCGATCTATAAACCAAACTAATAATGCGTGGACATCTTGGAAAATTTTACTAGACGAAACTAACTACAGCTCCTACGCTTTGCCACTAACTGGAGGTACGCTGTCCGGTGATTTACGACTCACCGCAATACGAGATACCTCCGGTGTTTGGATACTAGGTAAATCTGGCTCAGAAGTTAGTCTAGGGTCAGCTGGCGCTGTTAATGAAATTCGCTTTAATAGTTCCTCTGCCGCTGCTTTTGAATACAGAGGTAGTGCAATTCTTCACGCAGGTAACTACAGCTCTTACGCCGTACCACTGAGCGGTGGAACGATGTCTGGCCGCCTGACAATTTCACCCGGTTGGACAACGTCTGGCCGCAATTACTCAAACGAGTGGATTGAACTTGGTAACTACTCCGGTCTGTACAGCCCTCTCAACGGCGCACATTTTTATCCGAATAATGGATCGTACGGCGGTTGGCGTTCAGCGGGGTCAAGAAACGGTTGGGGCGGTATTGAGTTTGATGGCAGCAACGGCAATGTGACGTTGATGATTAGCGGCGACTCCAACACTACTGGTTTCCACAATAACAATTCTGGCTGGCAAGTTCGTTGGGCGGGTGGGGAGTTATTTGTATATAAAAACTCATATGGTGGCGGTACAGCCGCAACAGTTCTTGACTCAAGTAACTACAGTTCCTACGCCCTACCTATAAGTGGCGGAGTTCTCTCTGGTGCAATTCGTGCGCCGCAAATCACTGCTGGTGGGTCGACCAACACAGATGCTAACCTTGGTGTTCAGGGATCGTCACATTTCACAGGAACTATTTACTACGGTGGTACGGTTGGTAACGTTAATTCGTGGTCGTCGATTTCTACCTCAAGTTCTGGAACCCATACGTTTAGCGGAAGCCGCTTCGTCTTCGATCGCTACGGCTATGGTTCGCAAGCGCTGATTACTTTGGAAAATGGTGCGATTACGCTATCGCAGCCAACCATTATTACTGGCCTTATTACAAGCTCTATTTCTAATGGAACAGTGCTAAATATGGCGGGCCAGACGGATTCGTTTGGATACAACGGCACAGCGGGTCAAGGCACGTATATAAAAGGCACAGGCGCTACGTACATCTATGGCGGTGGTAAGTTTTTTGACGGAGCAACAGTACAAACATTACTGCATGCAGGTAACTTCAGCTCCTATGCGTTACCGCTAAGTGGTGGTACATTAAGTGGAGCCCTCTCCGCAACTTCTGGATTACGTAGCTATTACTCTGACCATATTCCTGGTAATGGATACGGTATTCGTTTTTGGGAAAGTAACGCGTACAAAATTAGCATGGGCGAAGGCTCGCTTTATCAGTACGGCACAGTTACGGACTACTCCATTAAAATGCAAATGGACAATGGTTCTCCCGGTCGTGGTTTCACATGGGGCCGAGAAAGCTTTGCTCCTGTTGCCGCATTAAACGGTACTACCGGCAGTTTTCAAACTGTAGGTGCAGTTAAAAGCGGCAACAACATGTCAAGACCAAACGCTAGCTGGGGCTCTACTGGTGCTACTGGTATGGTTATCTTTAAGTTGCCCGGTAGCAGTGGTAATTACGGCATGGTTCATATGGTGTTTGACATCTATGAGTACAACAGCAATAGCGTATCCACTGTCATTGTTGGGGGTCATAACTGGGCTAGTAGTTGGTACAACACAGGCGCTAACGTTATTGGGCAGTTGGGCAAGCAAGTACGTCTTGGGTACAAAGACGGTCAGTACTGCGTTGTATTTGGGGATGCCAGTTCTTATTGGGAATACGGAACGATTGTGTTTCGCAAAATTCACAACGGCGATTTCTACAACAACATAATGGATTTGGGTGCTGCTGTTAGCGTTGAATTTACCGCTACTGAATCTTTCTCAAATATTGGTGGCGATTTACGTGCGCTTCGTACTCCCGCAAGCTTTAACGCTGGCGGTGCAATTACGCAAGCTGGCAATCAAGTTCTTCATGCAGGCAACTATACTAGTTACACGGATGGTCGGTGGGGTGGGTTTACGGTCAATCAATTTAACGACAGAAACATTCGCTATTACGGTAACAGCAGTGCTGATCTTGGTTTTGCAGGTCTTAATAGCAGCGGAGCATTCCGCTGGCAGTTATATGGTGAAGGCAGCAATTACGGATTTTTAAACGGTGTTTGGGGCGGGTGGGATCTTCGCAAAACAAACGGTGGTGCACTCCACATCAATGAAAACGTTGCACTTCATGCAGCTAATTTCAGCAGTTACGCACTGCCTATAGGCGGAGGTACAGTTGGTGATCTTAGAACTAACTTTGTTAGCGGTGCTGGTGGTCATAGTTTTGGTGCAAATCATTACTCAATGGGTAAAGATATTGCCAATGGCAGTTGGTCACACCCACACTACTCTGACCTAATCATTGGCTACCACACTGGTATTCGTCTTGGTGGTGCATACAGTGGTATTCGCTTTTACAACAATTCCCCGACCACAGACGCAAACAACGATGGCAACGGTGATAGTGGCGAAGCATTGCTGATGACCGTTGGCGGATATGTAGGCAATGCCGGCCAAGACGTTAATGTTAATAATACAATTTATGCTGCTTCTTACCGAGGTAACGCTAACGTAGGTGGAACTGGTCAAGCTACTCATCACCCTGCAGGTATATATTCACAAGGTACCAATTGGCTGTATGGAACCATTTACACAAACGGAAACGGAATCGAGGCTAGTGGAGCTACTTGTACGCTGACCGCAACCAGAGCAAACCGAGCCAACGGCAACTTTTACATAGACGACAACTACGGTTGTGGTATTGTTGGCGCTTACGCATCTACCCGCTACCAAGGCGTGTTCTTCATGGGTGACTCATACAAGATGTCTGCCGATGGAACTAGCCTTGCTAACATGTATGGTATTGGTTGGTCACACCCCAATGCTGGTGGTGCAGCGGGTAATTTGACTGACCACGGCATGCTCATTATTAACAATGGTGGATTCCGTTGTGCGATTTCTAACTCAATTGTTGCATCAGGAAACATTACTGCATACTCGGATGAGCGTCTTAAAACCAACTGGCGAGATATGCCAGAGGACTATGTTACTCGTTTAGCTCAAGTCAAAGTTGGTATTTATGACCGCATTGACGAGAAAGAAATGTCTCAAGTTGGTGTTTCAGCGCAGTCATTCCAAAAGCTTCTTCCTGAAGCAATCTTAACTGCTAAAGACGAAATGCAAACTTTATCAGTATCTTATGGTAATGCTGCTCTTGCATCCTCTGTAGAGCTTGCAAAAGAAGTCGTAGACTTAAAAACCCGAGTAGCTCAACTAGAAGCACTCATTGAAAAATTAATAAAGGAATAAATTATGACTACAAATACAACTCCAGAAGCTGCACCTCAGCCTTCTAATTTTACAGCTACCTTTTCAATGAAGGTAAATGGTATTCGTACTGCCACTGTTAATGGACTAGCCGATACGGTAAAACAAGTTGAATGGACTTTAACTGGTGAAGAGGCTGGCCAAAAATTCGAATTACCACAAACAACAAATCTTGGTGATCCTGACTCCACTAACTTTGTGCCATTAACTAGTTTAACAGAAGCTGCCGTTGTTGCTTGGATTGAATCCACAGAAACACGTTTACCCGGCATCAAAGCACATATTCAATATGTATTAGACAGGGAAGTTGCTAGAGCATCTTTAGTATCTACCCCAATGCCTTGGGCACCTGTGGTTGAAACTCCTGAGCCAGCACCTACTGAGGCATAAGCTTAATCATGGCTGGATACCTTCAAGGCAGTGGCTCGATAGCCATGTCTCAAATTAACTCCGTCTTTGATGGACGTGGTAATAATTTAGGTGCTTATAGGGGTACCACTTGGTATACAGCCGGTGGTAGCTCTGGTACCTTTAGTTCTGGAGCAATATCATTTAGTGATTTTTATGGTAAAGGCCCAAGCCCTGCATTTACAGTAGCTTACTCAGGCGGCTTCTATAACGGTTACTTTATTGATGATATATTCTATTCTTTTGGAGCTACTGCTGGCATAGGTATCCGGTGGAATGCTAATGGGACTATGGATCAATACCGTTACTCAACAGGTTACTCTTCACTTGGGGAAACTTGGGGAAACCCAACTACTAGTGGTATAGGTTCAAATTATTGGATTCGATTTACAAGAACAGCAACAGGAGGTTCTGGAGCAGCTGCTGCATCTACCGATTCTACTGGTTGGCTTCAGTTAACATCCCCCGGTAGAGAAATTGTTCTTTATCAAAGTCCAGCCAACCAAGTAACCGCTACATATACTGTAGAAATATCTTCAAGTTCCTCGGGATCACCTGTGTTAACTACACGAACTGGTATTACTCTTGGACTATCTAACGGTTACCTCTAATTAAAAAATAATCAAACAAATATAACAGGAAGTCACTACCTGACATTTAGTGACAATTTAAAAAGGAAATTAAAATGGGAAAAAATGAAAAGACCCCTGTAAATATCGATGGCGTAGAATACAAGTATGAGGACATGAGTCAACAACAGCAAATGTTGTTAAACCATGTTGCAGACTTAGATCGCAAAATCGACTCCTCTAAATTCAACTTGGATCAACTCCAAGTAGGTCGTAACACGTTCTTTGACATGCTTAAGAAAGCTTTGTCAGAAGAGCAACCAGCAGAGACTCAACCAGTACCTGCTTAAACTGAATGGTCACCCCGTAAAAAGGGTGGCCTTTTTTATCAAAAAAAGTGAGAAAAATGACGTATCTATAATAGAAGAATATCTTAAAAGATAGGACTCTAATCTTATTAACTCAAAAAGGAAAATCATGAAAGTAAATGAAAAGCTTATGGATGCTGTTACAGTAGTTGCAGTCTCAATGGGTTTGTTAGCTTTGGTACTGCACGGTCTTGACGCTCTGTTCTAATCAACAAGGAAATTAAAATGACTGAAGTAATGTACTACGTGTATTCTAAGAAAAGCGGTTACTTGATTACTAAGACAACTAATCTAAAAGATCTTGAAGCATATCTTCCAGAACTAGTGGAGATTGTAATAGCATGAACAGTAACTCAAATCGAATCAAAGAACTTGATAAAGGAAAGTCTATGCCTAGGTACTTACTGTTGAATCCTCTTTATGGGGATAACTTTGGAGTTACAGCACAAGAAGTAATTGAATCATTAGAAGAGTTTGGCCTCACTTATATTTTCTCAAATGACACTAAGGGTATACCAGCAATTTATGCTACAAGTTACTCTAAAGAATTAATTGAAAGAATGTGTAATGAAGTTCAACTTGATGGTTCTATTATTGAATTCAGTACAATTTACGATCAAGTATTTGAGAATTAATTATGCCTAGACTAACTTTAAAAGCTGGTGATTACACTATAGAAGCTGTCCAATACAATGCCTTCGACTCTGTTGAAGTAACTGTATATGATGACTTCTTGCAGGCTGTAGTGTCTCCTAAATTGTATGATGTTAACTCAGCATACATGACTGGAGAGACTGTAGCTTCTGTCCTTACAGAGTCTGCTGAAGACTTTCGTAGGATTTTCAAAGCGGTTGAAGACTTAGTCTTTGTAGATAAAAAACTCGGAGTTTAAAAATGTGTACTAAATGTCCACCTGTGTATTCTGATGTAAAAATTGCTGATGAGGAAGGTTATGTCTATCAAGTCAGTAAAGAGATTTTTAACTATGCTAAAGTTCGTCATGAGCCGCATAGCTTAGAATTCTTTAATAAAATCGGTGAGGAACTTGATCATTGGAAAGCAAATCCAATGCGACTAGTTAACCAACGATTTAAACAAATCGGTCATGTTAATACCATAAGGTCTTAAATAAAACTGAGAAAAGTTGTGTATCTATAATAGAAGAATCTTTTATTAGTAGACTCAAACCAAAATACAACTGATGAGACTTTAATAGTCGAAACCGCTGTGAAGCGGTCTTGTATAACTTATGGAGACTTAAATGTCTAATGCTGTAAAAACCTGGAAACCTCAAACTTATTATAACGTATATTCTGTAATTAAAGCAGTAATAATTACGCTTTCATTTAGTATTAGCACCTTTGGCTTATTGGCTTACCATTATGCTATTGGTTCTGAAGCTTACTTCTCTCAAGAACTTGAATTTGTTAAGGCTGAAAACGCTTTAACTGTCCAAGAGTTAAAAGAGAAACATGCCTCAGAAATGCAATCTCTGACTGAAGATCGTGATTTTATAAAAGCAAAATTAGACTCTGCATTAATACCAGAGAGTAATATTGCTACTGCCGCTAATAACCATGTTGTTAAACCTGCAAAAGAAAAAGCTATAGTTGCATACGAATATACCAAGGAAGTTTCTGGTAAGGCGTATGATTACACTAAAGACAAATCTGAACAAGTTTACGACAAAGTTGTTAGCGTATTTAAACAGTACAACTGATGAGGCTTTAATAGCCGAAACCGCTGCGAAGCGGTCTTGTACAACTCTTATCTTAGGATAAATCATGAAAAAAGTGTTTGCGTTTGTTTTGATGTCTGCTGCTATTGTAGCTAATGCGCAATCTAAATTTGATACTTGCTTTGAAGCCTCTCAAGTTGCGCAAGCAGCTTATTTGGCAAAAACCAATAAAGACAAAGTTAAATTTGTATTTACTGGTGACCTCGTTCAAGGTCTTGTGTTAAAGCAAGCCTTTGATCTTGGTTACAAGAAAGCAAAATCAGAAAAGGAAGCTGCTAAATTAGCTTTTGAAGCTTGTTCTAAAAGTAACTTTTGGGAATAAGAATGAGTAAAACCAAACATATTAAATCAATAGTTGTGGCTCTTACAGCACAATTGTTATTTCTATTTGTAGGTATAATACTCACATCTGATCGAGGGGCCAATGAAACTTTAATAGAGTATCTTGGCTCCTCATTACATGCTTCTATAGGGCTACTAATTTTTATAAAGATGGTTGTTTTCTTTTTTACCAAAAGAAATGTAAAATGACTTCCTTTATAAAAGCTCCCAGCCATCGGGAGTATAATCTAGATGGCATTTTTTATCAAATAATAACTATAAGGGTATATGGACCTAATATCAATAATTATAATGGCACTGGTTATTGTGTGTAGCCAAGATGCTTACAATAAAATAAAGGATTACATGGATAAAGAAAATAACGATAACTAGCTCCTAGCTAACAGGAGTTGAATCTAGTTAGCTTTTTTAATCGAAAGGAACGAATGACAATATTAGATAAGTTGGTAAGTGATATTAAATTAAGACAAGAATCCCTAAGGGCAGATCGAAACGTTTACACTCACTACTTAAAAGATACAGACGCTAAACTATTAATTGATGTTTCTTACCCACATGTGTTACGTGGTTTAGAAAGACAAGCAACATTAGTAGATATTATCGTTACTATCGGTCGCAGAGTTAGGCAAATTTTAAGTTTACCTAATGATACAATAGCAGATGCCCAAGTTGGTTGGTTCATTTGTATTGCATATATTGAATGTGAAATACTTTCATTCAAATTAAAATTTACTTACAAGAATGGAAAGAAGAGTAAGTATCAGGCATATTTCTTTCAAATTAAAAATTGGAAAGCAATTAAAGAACTATGGAGTTTAATAGATCAAACTAAAGTTGATATATTTCCTCTTAGAGAAAAGGCAACACCATGGGATTCTGCTTATAATAACTTAGGTGTACCTATTATTAAGAAAGGTCATTCTACAGCATTAGCCCAGTTTAAGAATAGTGACAAGCAAACCTTGTATGATATTCTAAATAAGTTACAAGCTACTGGATGGCGGATTAATAAGGATGTATTTAAAGTATATCAGCATTTCCTACATAAGGAAAATCCAACTAGTCCCTTTAAGCTGCACTCTGAGATTGATGAAGAGAAAAAGAAATCATTGTTAATTGAAGCAGAGGCTATTGAACAATTAGCTTTAGGTCATTTAGATAATGCTTTTTATCACATGTATAACTTTGATTTCCGTGGTCGAGTGTATGTTAACACTGCATTCTTACATGAGCAATCTAGTGATAATGCAAAAGGTCTTTTACTGCTAGACCAAGCTACACCTCTAGGTGAAAATGGTTTGTTCTGGTTAAAAGTACATACTGCTAATTCCTTTGGTAACGACAAGGTGACGCTAAAGCAGAGGGCTGAGTTCGTAGATGAGAACATTAATTTATTCTTATCTTATGCAGAGAAACCAACTATTAATCAAGGTTGGATTGATACTGATGCTCCATTCTCTTTCTTAGCTGCTTGTAATGAACTAAGGAAAATCAAAGAATGGCTAATGCTAGGTAACAAGTTAGAAGACTATCAGTGTGCACTTCCAGTGTATATCGATGGTTCTAATAACGGTGTCCAGCACCTAGTAGCTATGTCTCAAGATGAGGATATTGCACCATTAGTTAATCTAGTTCCTCAAGATCTTCCTGGTGATGTGTACATGTATATTGCAAAATATGTATGGCAACATTTACAGGAAATGGCAGATAAGCTTACTGATGAAGAACGTAATCAATTTGATTCAGTTTACAGTAAAGCTAAAGAACTTCAAAAGGCTTACTTTGATGCACCAGACAAGACAGAGCAGAAAGCCTTAGCTTATGCTGCTGCTCAAGAATGGCGTAATCAAAATCGAGCTATACGAGAAAAGTTATTCCCTATTTACTGGCTTAACATTGATAATCCAAAAGATCAGCGTAAAGTAGTAAAGAGAAATGTAATGACTCTCGGTTACGGTGGTACTGCATACGGCATGGGTCAACAGATTATTGATGATACCCGTGATATGTCTGAGTATCTCCGTGACAAGGAACACCTCTGGGGTGCTATGCTGGGTGACTTGGTCTTTGAGACTTGTTACGAGAAACTTAAAGGACCAGCCACAATGCTTCGTATGTTTCAAGATCTTGCACAAAGATCTAATGAAAAAGAAGTGTTCTTAAAATGGACTACACCTGTAACTAATTTCCCAGTAGTTCAGGCATATCGTAAGCCATCTATTGTACGTACTAAGTTGAAGTACGGAGAAGAAGAATTAAAGATTCAACTTCAGACTTGGGAGGAAGCAACTATTAACAAAGATTCCCAAAAAACAGGTGCTGCACCGAACATCGTTCACAGTTTCGATGCTGCTCACTTGACAATGACTGTAGTATCTGCTCCATATGAAATGACTGTTGTCCATGATTCCTTTGGTACTTTACCAGGACGTATGGATGATTTATTTTATAGAGTAAGAGAACAGTTTGTAGAGTTCTATAAGGCCAAACCCTTAGAGAAATTATTGTCTGAACTTCACTGTGAAGACCTTATTCCTGAGAGGGGTAATCTTAATGTAGGACAGATTATGTACTCAGATTATGCTTTTTGTTAAGTTTTACCAGGGTACGCTAAAGCACAATGGTATGCATTTTGTGATGTATACCTTTTATTAATTGGAAATTAAAAGTAAGGAACTAAAAAGCTATGGCTATTTTAAAAAATGTTGAGTTATTCTACCCACGTCTTGATCCCAAGAAACCAAATGCTAAGTTTAATAAAGAGCAACCTACATGGGAAGTTCAGATTCGAACTCGAGACAAGAAAGTTAAGAATGAGTGGGCCGCACTCAACTTGAAGCCTAAGACTGTAGAAGATGATGACGGTAAAGTATTTTATTCTGTTACTCTTCGCAAGAAGTCTAAAAAGAAAGATGGTGAAGTCAATCAGCCTGTAAAGGTTATTGATGGTGGTTTAAATGATATTAACCCAATGAGCATTGGTAACGGCTCAGTAGGTAATGTTCGTATTTTCCAATATGAATATGGTGATGAAGGTAAGATTGCATCTATGCTGATGGCAGTTCAAATCACTAAGCTCAATGAGTACATTCCAAAGGCATCTGACGATGAGTTTGAAATGACTGAGACAGAGATCGTTCGTGTAGCAGATGCTGACGGTGGTGATGATGAGGATGACAATCCTTATTAATTAAATTTAGGGGACTTCGGTCTCCTATTTTATCAAAGGAAATTAAATGAAAGATACTATTGTAGGTTTAGTTGTTTTAGCTGTTGTAGTAGCTTCTATCTACGGATGGATTGCAAACTTTATAGCTATACTAGCAATGAATGCTGATACTCCATTAGGTTGGATTATTGGCCGTATTATCGGTGTCTTTGTACCCTTTATTGGAGCAGTTCTTGGTTACTTCTGAATACACGCTGACATTCACCGACCCTATTAGTGAATTCGAAATGCTTCTCCTATGTAAACTTGGAGATGACTTTTCATACAATAAAGACTTCACTGTCTGTACAATTGAGACCCCAATGAGTGAACGAGAGTTTCTCAAAGAAGTTTCTGAAATTACTGTAGTAGAAAACATCGGGTTAATCCAACATCTAGTAACAATGGAACCTGATTGGTTAACATATAATTCATAATGATTGCATATAAACTTTTTAAGAAAAGAAAAGATGGTACTTATGGACCATTGTTTATTAATCGGAAACAGAAAATACAATCAGGTATTCTTTATGGAGCAGAGTCTCATCCTACTGTAGGTTATGCCTATCGTCCTGGATGGCATTGCTGCTCTACACCTAATGCACCACACTTAAGCCCTAAAGGTAGAGTATGGTGTAAGATTGAAATTCAAGACTATACAAGACATCAACGACCTGAAAGTCAAGGTGGTCTCTGGTATACAGCAAATTATATGCGTATTCTAGGAGAACTATGAGTAACTTAAACCAACTTGCTAAAGATTACTGGAATGATGAACTCGAATGTGAAGTAATTGAAGAGGGTGACTGGGTTAATGATTTCGAAGACTATTACTTTCGTATAGATATCATTAAGTATCAAGACAAATATTATCGAATTAGTATGAAAAGAACTGGAAGTTATTATACTGAATACTTCTTCAATGAAGATAGCTTTGTAGCAGAAGAAGTAACTAAAGTTGAAAAAGTAGTAACAGTAACATCATGGGAACGTGTAAAATGAAACAACGAACAATCTACCTTGCAGGTCCAATGGAACACGTATCGCTTGACGATGCAAAAGGTTGGCGTGATATTGCTACTCAATTACTTAAGCAAGCAGATCAAAAAGTTCTTGATCCTACTCGTAGGGTTCATGACTTTAAACCTAAATATATGAAAAGGATATTTGAGTTAGATCTTCGTGATATTCAAGAGTCAGACCTGATTCTTGTTAACTTAGATAATCCTACAATTGCTAAACACGGTACTGCCATGGAAGTATTCTATGCTTCTTATGTACTACGTAAACCAGTAGTTGCTTTTAAAGCAGATGCCTCTACTATCCATCCATTCTTTGAATCTTTAGTTACAGAGTGGAGATCAACAGTAGAAAAGGCATGTGATACTATCATTACGGAGTATATCGATTAATGCCATTCTTTGTTACTTACGTAGACCCTGATGATGAAACTATAGAGCATAATATCCCTATTAGTAAAGCAACTCAGGAGTGCGTTTTTACTAGTTTAAAACAAGTAGCAGTTAAAGTGAGAGATGTTAAAGCTCACTATCCAAAATTAAAAGTTAGGGTTTATCATGCAAGCCTTTGGGAAGAGAATTAATGCCATATATTAGACAAGACTTTAAACATTTTTTACACACAAAGAGTGTAGCGGAAGTAGGTGATTTATGTACTACTCCAGGAGAATTAAACTTTGTTATTACTTCTATTGTACGAGATTACTTCAACCGTACAGATAAAGGTAACTACCAAGCTATTAACGATATTGTAGGTGCTTTAGAAGGCGCTAAAATTGAGTTTTATCGAAGAGTAGCAGCACCGTATGAGGACCTTAAAATCAGAGAAAACGGAGATGTATATTGATAAAGTTTACAGTAACTACAGTAAAAGAGAATGAAGACGGTAGTGCCAATGTAGTCTTAGATTTAGACAACGAAGCACGAGAGTATTTATTGAATTATGCTTTTATTCATATGCTAAAAGAAGCAATTGAAGAAGGTAAAAAGTATCAAGTAAAGGATTAGAATGTACATTCCAGTTTATGAAGTATACTCCTATGATGATAACAGAGGTGTAGTAGGGACATATAACAATTTTGAAAATGCTGTAGAAGCATGGAAAAATAATATGAACTTCTTTACTATTAAATGTGTTTGGCCAACTAGTGTAAAGAATCGTTCTAAGGAATTAAATACAATTCAAGCCATTAATAACTATCGTAATCTATTAAACGATTGGAAAATAGAAGACAGTGATGATGAATGGGAAGTTGATCAGTTAATGAAATATCTTAAAGAAAATCCTCAGAAGAAAGATGCCATTAACCCTAGCCATTATCAGGGCTATGTAATGGATTTACAGTGGTTAGAGACTATGCAGTATCTACCAAGCTTTAGGGATCCTGCTTG
>JBIKJV010000318.1:0-4247 GCA_044360755.1 Phycisphaerales bacterium | reverse complement strand
GTCCGCTCCACCACCCTCAACCCAGTCTCCCTGCGCTCCCTCGAACCAATCGCCAAACGCGCCGCTTGATCAAACCGCATGATAAACTGGACAACTACCTTGACATCTATCGGGTCCCAGTTGCTGAAAAACCGCGGTGGCACGCGGAAAATTCAGGACAACGCGTGAAAATCCGGGTATGAGGAATGGAAAATCGACTGAACCGAAGGAAGGCTTGGCGCGAAGGACAGCTGGGCATTCCGGAGGGAGTGAGAGCCATGAGTTCCGACAATCTGAACGTATCTGACGCTGGAGGGGGCGGTGGGTTGCCACCGCGACGCGAGGTGAATTATCGGAAGAAAGTGGTGGCTCCGGGTGGTGCTGATGCTGATGAGGCTACCATTCCCGTGACGAGTGCGGAGGTACGGTCCCGTCTTGTGGAGACGCTGCAGCTGGACCTTGTAGGCCCCGACAACGATCATCCCTGTGCGGCTGAACTACTGCCGCAGTCGCCGCAGCGTTGGTATCTGACTGGTTACCTTGTGCCGCAGCGGGCACCCGAGCCGTCGCGGCGCAGCCGGGACGAAGAGGACGAGGGGGAAGGAGCGGTGGAGCAGGGTGGCGACGAGGATCAGCATGCCGACAGCAATGCGAGGGTCAGTTATCTGCCGTCTTCGGTGGGACTGAGTGTGCTGATTCCACCGGGCGTGCCCGGGCTCCGGGCGGTGGTGCGCTGGGGGGATTACGAGTGGGAGGCGTCGGATCGCGTGGCCGAGGGAGAAGACGGCGGCGAGGTTGACGAGGAGGCCGAGAACGAACGGTTTGAGAGGCAGATGGCGCAGGAGAGCGAACCTCCGGCCGATCACGCCGGCACGGGGGAACCGAAGGCCGAGGAAGCCCCCTCGAAGGAATACGCGCTCCGGGGCTTCCGCCGCCGGAGCCGGGAAGAAGCGTGCGAGCTGGCCATCGGCGAGGGCGATGGCACCAGGGAGACCGAGTTGCCGGGAAGCGGCGGAGTGAAGCTTGTCTGGTCGTGGCGCTGTCTCCCGAAGGGGCGCTTTGTGGAATTGCCGGACGGGACGCGTACTGTTTCGGTATTCGTGCTGAATGACCGGACCTGCCGGGACGGAAAGCTGACCTACCGCGACATCATCTGCCAGGTAGTGCTCGAACTGGAATGCCGGGAGGGATTCCTCGGACGTCCCGACCTGCGGGGTCTGGTCTTCACGGACGAGGTTGACCTCGACGAACGGGTGGCCGACCTTCATTACCGGGATGTGCTTGAGTATGCGAGCGGCCACGGTGTTGCGGCAGCTCCTCCGGTACTGGCCGACGGCAGGTGCCATGCCGTCCGCAGTACATGGATTCCTGTGGGGGAAGTTCCGCGGGTGGATCACCTGTCGCTGCCCGGGATCGACCTGACCATGGAGGGACTCGGGGAAATCGGATCGGCCGAGGAAGCACGCGAACGTCTCGACCCGCTCGTGCGGCAGTACCGCGAATGGATTGCGGTGCAGGAACGGAAAATGGCGGGCGAGTCCCTTCACGCTGCCCGTCAGGAAACTGCGCGTCATCTCGTGGCGGCCGCGAGGGTGGCCGCCGACCGTATCGAGTCGGGCATTCTTCTTCTGCGCGACGATCAATGTCTCAAGGCCTTCTGTCTTGCCAACCGGGCGATGGCCCGGGCGGCGAGGCAGCGCTTTGCGGTTCAGGAGGGCCGTCAGCCGAAGGAAGTGGCGGCTCCGGCGTGGCGGGCCTTCCAGCTGGCCTTCATCCTCATGAATCTCGATGGGCTCTTTGATCCTGGCCACGATGACCGTGCGAAGGTGGATCTGCTCTTCTTTCCAACGGGCGGGGGAAAAACGGAAGCTTATCTTGGGCTGGCGGCCTTCAGTCTCTGCCTGCGCCGGCTGCAGCATCCCGGTTTGGCCTCGGCGGGTGTCTCCATCATCATGCGCTACACGCTGCGTCTGCTCACGCTGGACCAGCTCGGGCGGGCCGCCGCGCTCATGTGCGCCCTCGAACTGGAACGCGCGCGTGAGCCAGCCCTTGGCAGCTGGCCATTCGAGATCGGCCTGTGGGTGGGCAGCGCGGCGACGCCGAACCGCATGGGCCGTAAGGGTGACACGTCGCCCGGCGCGGATACCACGGCCTACACCAAGCTACAGCAGTACCTCGCCAATCCCGGAAAGCGTCCCTCTCCGATTCCGCTCGAAGAATGCCCGTGGTGCAGCACCCGCTTTGAACCAGCTTCGTTTCAGCTCGATCCTCCTGGGTCGGCCACCCCGGATGACCTGCGGGTGGCCTGCATGAACATGGACTGCGAATTCTCAGGAGCCTCGAACCGGAATCTTCCGGTGCTCGGGGTCGACGAGGCAATCTACCGCAGGCTTCCGTGCTTTCTCATCGCCACGGTCGACAAGTTTGCGGCCCTGCCATGGGTCGGAAAAACGGGTGCCCTGTTCGGAAACGTGCAGAGGCATGACAGCCGGGGATTCTACGGTCCCTGCGATCCTACGCGCGGGCAACCGCTGCCCGGGAACCGCCTGCTCCCGCCCGATCTCATTATTCAGGACGAACTTCACCTGATCTCGGGACCATTGGGGACCGTGGCCGGCATCTACGAGACGGCCATCGAGTACCTCTGCAGGCGGATTCTGCCCGATGGCCGCACCGCACTTCCGAAAATCGTGGCCTCGACCGCCACGGTGCGGCGGGCGGACCGTCAGATCCGGGCGCTCTTCGGACGCCAGGACAATGCCATCTTCCCTCCACCAGGACCGGACCGGAATGATTCGTTCTTTGCCCATACCGTCCCGGTCAGTCCGGAAAATCCGGGGCGGCTGTATCTCGGGATCTCCGCGCAGGGCCGCAGCATGAAGGTTTCGTATCTGCGCAGCTGTCTGGCGCTGCTTTCCGGGGCGCGGTCCCTTTACGAGGCTGCAGGCCGGGATATCCCCGGCAATCCGGCTGATCCTTACATGACGCTCCTCGCATACTTCAATAGTCTGCGGGAACTCGGTGGCAGCCGCCGCATTGTCGAAGACGAAATCACGGCACGTCTGCGCATCTACTGGAAGCGCCGCCGCCGCCAACCCGAGGAACGCCGGTTTGTCTCGCGTACCATCCGTCGTGCCCCCGTGGAACTCACCTCGCGTGTCAGCACAGACGAAGTCGCAGCAGCCCGGCGGCAGCTCGCCCTGAGCATCGCCAGCCCCGAACGGGTCGACTTCGCGCTGGCCACGAACATGATCTCCGTTGGTCTCGACATTGTGCGGCTCGGCCTCATGGTAGTCTACGGGCAGCCAAAGACGTCATCGGAATACATTCAGGCCACCAGCCGGGTCGGCCGGGACCGTAACCGTCCTGGTCTCGTGGTGGTTCTGCTCAATGCGCATCGACCGCGGGACCGTTCACATTTCGAGCGCTTCGGAATTTATCATCAGACCTTCTACCGTTCGGTGGAAGCCACCAGCGTCACCCCATTTTCCCCGCGGGCGCTGGACCGAGCCCTTGCGGCCGCCCTCGTTGGGCTGTGCCGCCATGCAGTTGCCGCCATCGAGTCGGGCAACGCTGCCGGACTGGCAGGCCAGCATCACCAGGAACTCATCTCCATGGCGGCGGTCTTCGGAGAACGCGCCCGCATCCACGATGCGGACAAGGCCGCCACGCAAGAGGGTGAAGAGCTTCAGGCATCGGTACAAAGCCGTGCCGAGGCACTCATCTCCGCATGGTTTGAGATCAGCAGGATGTCCGCCAGCGAGGGTACTGGTCTTTCCTATCAGAAATTCGAGGACAAGCCGCAGGGAGACACTCTGCTCCGTGATTTTCTTGACCCTGAACTGGCTGACAAACTGCCGGTCTTTGCAAAGTTCCGGGCGAACCGCTCCATGCGGGAAGTCGAGCCCGCCGTCGATATCATCTGCCGACCCTCAACCAGTGGAACCAACCAGTGAGCCGACATCAGATCCGCGCCAATCAGCTGATTACGACCTTCGGCCCCGGGGCCATGGTCGATTTCCCCGAAAGATCCGTGATCATTGCCGGGCTGGACCGCTGGCAGTATCCAAAGAATCATGGCTGCACCATCGACGAGCCAAGGCTGGCAGCTAAGGTTGCCCGTCTTGTCCTCAGGAAATCGGTGAGGCTTCAGGTGCCTCCACCGACCGAAGAATCCCGCTTCGTGAAGGGCAAGATCACCCCTGGGGTCGATGGCTATGTCTTTCCGCACTGGTTCATCGTGCAGAATGTGGAGAATTCTCCGGAAA
>JBIKJV010000233.1:0-2671 GCA_044360755.1 Phycisphaerales bacterium | reverse complement strand
CGGCACCAGGAACGCCAGGAAGCGCGCATACAGCCAGCTGCCCACGAGCGGCGCGGCCAGCGCGACCAGCGCGCCGCCCGCCGCCAGCACCAGCGCGCGCCGGAGCGCGGGCTGCGCGCGGCATGCCCACGCGCCCGCCGCCACCACCGGCAGCGCCGCCAGGCTGGCCCACCACGTCCAGCTGCCGCACAGGCCCAGCAGCATCATCCATCCTTCGGGGCCGGCAAGGCGCGGCTCGTTGCCGTCCAGCGCCAGGAACTCGCGGCGGATCGCCAGCAGTTCGGCCGCGAACGGCGCGACCACCAGCAGGCTGGCCGCGCCGGCCGCGAGCGTGGCGGCCAGGGGCGCGCGCAGCGCCCGTCGCGCGGCGGCGTCGGGCGCGCGCGCCGTGGCCACCAGCGTCCACAGCCCGTGGAAGACCGGCACCACCACCGTCACCAGGTGCGACCACGTGCCGAGCCCCGCGCACAGCGCGTACAGCGCCCACGCGCCCGCGCGCTGCGTTCGCAGCCCGCGCAGGAAGAGCGCGGTGCACAGCGTGGCGAAGAGGGCCATCAGCGCGTAGCCGCGCGCCTCAGTGGCCTCCAGCGCGGCGATCGGCATCAGCGCCGCCGCCACCGCCGCGGCGCGGCCCAGGCGCGGGCCGCCGGCCTCGTTCCCCAGCATCCATGCGGCGGGGATCGTGGCCAGGCCCGCCACGAAGCTGGGCAGGCGCATCGCCCACTCGGTGGGGCCCAGCGCGTCGACGCACCACGCGCTCAGCACGGTCTGCAGCACGTGGTTCGCCTGCGTGTACATGCGCGTCAGCGCGAAGCCGGTGCCGCGGATGCCGTAGCCCAGGTACGAGGCGATCTCGTCGTACCAGAGCGACTGCAGCGCCAGCGGCACGCGCACCGCGCACGCGGCCAGGCAGGCGCTGGCCACGACGGCGGCGTCTGCCGCGCGGAACCGGCCGGGGGCGCTCACTCCCCGGCCTCCTCGGCGCGCTCGATCGACGCGGGCTCGGGCATCTCGATCGACCCGGAGCTCGGCCGCAGCGCCAGCGGCTGCGTGGCGATCGGCTCCGCGTGCCGGACGTCGTCGCGCACGGTGCGGGCGACCGCCAGCACCGCGAGCCGCAGCGCGGAGCTTGCGCCGAACATCCACATGTACGTCTCGGGCTCGTTGCCCCAGCCGCGCAGCATCGCCGCACCGACCAGCGACCCGGCCGCTGCCGCCAGCGAGTTGAGCAGCATGTACGTCGCCATCAGGCTGGTGCGCTCCTCCTCGCGGATCGTCTCCAGCGCCAGGAAGAAGAAGCCCAGCTCGAACGCGCCGAACATCGCCCCCGTCAGCGCCTGGATGCCCACCAGGTACCAGGCGGACCCGCTCATCATCCAGAGCGCGCCCAACGGCACCACGCCCACCGCGCCGATCACGAAGAGCCGCCGCGCGCCGTGCCGCTGCGCCAAGCGGCTCCACAGCGGCGCAGTCAGGCTCTTGGCCGCGAAGCTGGCCGCGATCATCGCCAGCACCCACGCATCGCCGAAGCCAAGCTGGCGGCTCATGTACGGCGTGTAGTAGGGCTGCGCCACCTGCACCGCGAACGTCATCAGCACGAATGCCGCCAGCAGCCGGCCGTCGGGCGCACGCCGCACGCGGCCGGCGAACTCGCGCGCCCGCACATGCCGGTGGTTGCGGACGTCCAGCGCGGGCGGCTCGCCCTGGTGCTTCAGGTACCAGACGCTGGCCAGGCGGCTGAGGCCCGCGAAGGCGAACACCGTCGCGAACGCCGCCATCAAGCCAATGTCGACGCCCGTGCTGAACCCCAGCAGGCGCTCGGCCTTGCCGGGGTCACCGAGTGCCAGCACCACGCCGCCCACCACCAGCGATCCCAGGATCGAGAACTGGTAGACGCGCGACCGCCAACCGAAGTAGCGCACGCGGATCCGGCGCGGGAAGAGCGCCCCCACCCAGGTGTTCCACGCAGGCGCCGCGCCCAGGTTCATCGCCCAGTACAGGCTTGCCACCGCGAAGAGCCACCACGTGGGCATCGCGCCCAGGAGGGCGGCGACCACCATCGGCACGAAGCCCAGGCACTGCACCGTGGCGCACAGCATGATCCAACGGCGCGGCGAGCCGATCTTGCGCACGCCCCACGGCGCGCAGAGCTGCAGCACGGCACCGATCAGCTGCGGGACCGTGGCCACCAGGCCCGCAACGGCCTCGCCCTTGCCGAGCGCCAGCGCGAACAGCGGGAAGTTCGTCTCGCCCAGTCCAACCATGAACGCGTGCGTGACGCCGTCGCCCGTGCAGTTCACGAGGTCGGATCGGAGCGAACGTGGTCGGTTGGAAATCGCGGCGGCCGGTCCGTCGGCCGCGCGCGCAGCAGGGGGCGAGGCGAGCGTCACGGCTTGGTCGTGCTGCCCTTCGGTGCATCACCCGCGCCGGTCGCGCTGCCCTTCGGGGCGGCGTTGCCGCCCGCGCCACCGGAGGTGCCGCCCGCGCCGCCGCGACCGCCCGAGCCACCACCTGAACCACCGCCGGCGCTGCCGCGGCCACCATTTCCGCCGCCCGCGTTGCCGCCATTGCCGCCAGCTGCGCCCGTCACCGTGGCAGGCGTGAAGCCGTTCACCTGGTTGGCCGCGAAGGAGCCGCTCATGTCCACGTAGCGGCCGCTGAATTGGCGCGG
>JBIKJV010000202.1:0-4282 GCA_044360755.1 Phycisphaerales bacterium | reverse complement strand
CGGGCAAGCGCCGACCCCGGGGAATCCGCAGGGAAGCAGCCCGGCATCCCCGATCGGGGTGAAAAACGCCGTTCCTGGCCCGCCAAGGGGGGCGTGCGGCCTCAGTCGGTGCCCCGGATCGCCCGGTGCAGCGCCCGCTGCCGGCGGATCCGGGCGTCCCAGGTGGGTCGGGCGCCCGGGTTCGGCAGGGTCCGGCCGGTCTCGCGGCTGCGGGCCACCGCGGCGTCCACGTCGGGAAACGCACCGGCGCCGACCGCCGCCAGGATCGCTGCGCCCATCGCGGCACCCTCGCGCGCGTCGGTGCGCACGATCGGGATCCCGAACGCGTCCGCGTGCATCTGCGTCCACAGCGCGCTGGCGAAGCCGCCGCCGCTGCCGACGGCCAGGTCGGCTGGTACGCCCGCCGCGCGGATCATCTCCATCGACGCAGCCATGCTGGTGGCAACGCCCTCCAGCACCGCGCGCGCGACGTGCGCCGGCCCGTGCGCCAGCGTGGCGCCGACGAACGCGGCGCGCGCGTGCGCGTCGGGGAACGGGCAGCGCTCGCCGGCCAGCATCGGCAGGAACACCAGCCCTTCGCAGCCGTCGGGTGCGCCGGCGGCGTCGGCATCGATCTGCGCGTACGGGTCGATGCCCGCAGCCGCGGCCCGCGCCACGGCACCGTGCGCCAGCGTGTCGCGGAACCAGCGCAGTGCGCCTGCTGCGCTGAGCGTGACGCTCATCAGGTGCCAGCGCCCGGGCACCGCGTGGCAGAAGGCGTGCAGCGCGCCGTCGGGGCTGGCGCGGAAGCGATCCGTGGGCGCGAAGATGACGCCCGACGTTCCCAGCACGGCGGACAGCCGCCCCGGCCGCACGATGCCGCCACCCACCGCGCCCGCCGCCTGGTCGCCCGCGCCCGCGACCAGCGGAATGCCCGCGCGCAGGCCCATCGCGGCGGCGGCCGCGTCGTTCAGGCGGTCGACGACGTCCGGCGACTCCGCGCATTCCGGCACCTGCGCGGCGTCGATCCCAAGGTCATGCAGCATCGGCGCGCTCCAGGCGCGCTGCGCAACGTCGAAGTACAGCGTGCCGCTGGCGTCGCTGGCGTCGGTGACGCGGCGCGAGCCCAGCTTCAACCGCAGCCAATCCTTCGGCAGCAGGATGCAGTCGGTGGCGCGCCAGGCCTCGGGCCGGTGGCGCTGCAACCAGCGCACCTTCGGCGCCGTGAAACCGGCAAGCATTCGGTTGCCCGTACGCGCCAGGATCGTCTCGCGGCCCAGTTCGCGGTCCAGCGCGTCGCACTCGTCGGCGGTGCGCGCGTCGTTCCACAGGATGCAGGGGCAGACGGGATCGTTCGCACGGTCGACGAACGTGCCGCCGTGCATCTGGCCGCTGAAGCCGATCGCCGCCACGCGCGCGCCGGCGCCGGGGTGGCCCGCGGCCTCGGCGCGCGCCAGGGCCTGCCGCGTGGCGTCGTGCGCGGCGCGCAGCCAGTGGGCGGGGTCCTGCTCGCTCCAGCCGGGGTGCGGGGTGGCCAGCGGGTACTCGGCCGTGGCCGACGCGACGACGCCGGCGTGGCCCTCGACCAGCAGTGCCTTCAGGCTGGTGGTGCCCAGGTCGAGTCCGAGGAACAGGGGGGGGCGGTCGGTGGCGGGCGCCAGGGGCATGCCGCGCAGGGTACGGCCGCCGCGTTAGCGCCTTCTGAACGGATTCCTCGCACGTCGTTCGCGCTGGGGAGGGCGGCCCGCCGGATCATTCGCGGTCCCGTGCAACAGACGAAGTCACCCATCTTCCGAACCGTCCTTGGTGCCGCGCTCCTGGCATGCGGCATCGATGGTCATGCGAATGCCGTCCCGCAGGCCGCGGCACCCGCCGCCGCCGGCAAGCCGGCCGCCGAGGCGCCGAAGCCCGCGGGCGAGGCGCAGAAGCCCACCCTCGAGGAGAGCCGCCTGACCCTCTCCAAGTGGATCGAGACACAGCAGATCATCTCGAAGGAGCGCAACGACTGGCAGCAGGCGAAGGAACTGCTGCAGGGGCGCATCGAGCTGGTCGGCAAGGAAGTCTCGGTCCTGAAGGAGAAGATCTCCCAGGGCGAGAAGGCCGTGGCCGACTCGAACAAGAAGCGGGACGAGCTGGTCGCCGAGAACGAGAAGCTGAAGGCCACCGGCGAGCAGCTGCGGAAGTCGGTCATCGCCATGGAGTCCGAGGTGCGCCGCCTGGCGAAGCTGATGCCCGAGCAGGTGGCCGCCAAGATCGCGCCGCTCCTGCAGCGCATCCCCACGGACCCCCAGAACACGCGCGTGAGCGCCGCCGAGCGCTTCCAGAACGTGCTGGGCATCCTGAACGAGGTCAACAAGGCCAACAGCGAGATCACCGTGGCCTACGAGATCCGCAAGCTGGCCGACGGCAGCTCCAGCGAGGTTCAGGTCATCTACGTCGGGCTGGCCCAGGCCTACTTCCTGAGCCCCCGCGGCGAGGCCGGCATCGGCCGCCCGACCGAGGACGGGTGGAAGTGGGAGCCCGCGCCCGAGGCCGCCTCGGCCATCCTGACCGCGCTCGAGGTCATCCAGGGGAAGGCCAGCCCCATGTTCGTTCCCCTTCCGATCACCATCCAATGAACAGCCGAAACACCATGTCGTTCCTCGCCGCCTGCGCGCTGTCGCTGGCATCCGCCGCCGCCGCGCAGTCGCCCGCCCCGGCCGCCGAGCCCGCGCAGGTCATCGGCAAGGTCTCGTCCGGCGCGCAGTCCGAGCTGAACCGCAGCATCGCCGACCTGAACGCCCTGCGCGCGCAGATCGCCGCCGAGAAGCTCCCGATCGCCCAGCAGCTGACGCAGCTCGAGGAGTCCGTCGTCGAGCAGCGCAAGGAGGAGGCGAAGGTGCAGCGCCTGGTGGACGCCGGCGCGCTCGAGATCGCCACGCTGAAGGCCGAGATGAAGTCGCGCCAGGACGAGCTCGGCTACGTCAGCAGCCTGCTCGACGAGTACGTGCGGAACTTCGAGACGAAGATCGGCGTCGGCGAGGTGCAGGTGCTCGCGGCGCCGATCGAGGCGACCAAGCAGGTGATCGAGAACAAGTCGCTTGCGCCGGAGGAGCGCTTCGGCAAGCAGACCGGCTTCGTGGACCAGACGATCAAGCGCCTCTTCGACGCGGTCGGCGGCACGCGCTTCGCTGGCGTGGGCGTCGACACGATGGGCACCGTCCTGAACGGCCAGTTCGCGATGGTCGGGCCGGTCACCCTGTTCCGCTCGGACTCGGGCGTGGCGGGCGTCGCGGTCCCGCAGGTCGGCTCGGCCAACCCGCTGGTGCGCCCGCTCGAGGGCCCGATGGCGGACAAGGTGGCGCCGCTGGTCGAGACGGGCTCGGGGACGATCCCGCTGGACCCCTCGCGCGGCGGCGCGCTGAAGGCGCTGGTGCAGAAGTTCAACCTGGTGCACGTGTTCATCCAGGGCGGCCCGATCATGTGGCCGCTGCTCTTCGCGTCGGTGTGTGCGCTGGCGGTGGTCCTGGAGCGCGTGATCTTCCTCATGATCGAGGCCAGCCGGCGCAGCTCGAAGCAGCTTGGCCAGTTCATGGCCGCGGTCGGCCACGGCGACCTGGACGGCGCCATCGCCCTCTCGAAGAAGTCGAAGGACGCGGTCGTGACGACGCTGGGCTACGCGCTGGAGCACCGCGACCAGTCGCTGGGGCACGCGCTGAACTACGCCGAGAACCGCACGATGAAGCGCTACAAGCGCGGCATCGCGGTGCTGGACACCGTCATCACGCTGGCGCCGCTCCTGGGCCTCCTGGGCACCGTGACCGGCATGATGGCGTCGTTCGCGACGATCGGCGGCGACCTGAGTTCGCCGGGCGCGATCACGGGCGGCATCTCCGAGGCGCTGATCGCCACGGCGTTCGGCCTGGTCATCGCGATCACCTGCCTCCTGCCGTTCAACTACCTGAACAACCGCATCGAGGTGCTGGAGAACGAGATGGTCGGCGCCGGCGAGCAGCTGAAGCTGATGGTCGAGGGCCGCGCGGGCCCGGTGGCGCAGGCGGCCGTGGCCGCGGCGCGCACCGCCGCCGACGCGCGCGTCCCGGTCGCGGCGGGGGGGCACTGACGTGGCCGGCGGCGGCGGTCGGCGCAAGGGCGGCAAGAAGGGCGCCCGCATCGAGATCATCCCCCTGATCGACATCATCTTCTTCCTGCTGGCCACCTTCATCATGGTGTCGCTGAGCATGTCGAAGAACCAGGGCGTGCAGGTGGCCCTGCCGGGCGCCTCGACCGCGCAGTCGATGGGCGACCAGCAGGAGATGGAGAA
>JBIKJV010000215.1:0-3403 GCA_044360755.1 Phycisphaerales bacterium | reverse complement strand
CCGAGGAGTCGACCGCGTTCCTCACCGACGAGCGCCCCGATTCCTACGAGCGCCTGGTCGACCGCCTGTTGACCGAGGAGCCGTACCGCACCCGCTACGCCGAGCGCATGGCCGTGCCGTGGCTGGACGTCGCGCGCTACGCCGACACCAGCGGCATCCACATGGATGCTGGGCGGCAGATGTGGCTGTGGCGCGACTGGGTGATCAAGGCGTTCCGCGACAACAAGCCGTACGACCGCTTCATCGTCGAGCAGCTGGCCGGCGATCTGATGCCCGACGCCACCGTCGACCAGAAGATCGCCAGCGGCTTCAACCGCGCGCACGTCACCAGCGACGAGGGCGGCGCGATCGAGGCGGAGTACCTGCTGGAGTACGCGGTCGACCGGACGTCGACGGTCGGCGCGGCCTTCCTGGGGCTGACGCTGCACTGCGCCCGCTGCCACGACCACAAGTTCGACCCCGTCACGCAGGAGGACTTCTACGGCCTGCTGGCGTTCTTCAACTCGGTGGAGCAGCCCGGAATCTACAGCCAGGTGCCCGACCCGAACCGCGCGCACGAGCCTGCCATCGAGGTGCCCACGCCCGAGCACGCGGCGCGCCTTGGCCCGCTGGAGAAGGCGGTCGCCGACCTGAAGGCCGTGCGTTCGCAGATGTCCGACGGCGAGCGCGCCGAGCTGGCCGCGTTCACGCAACAGCTGCGCGAGGCCAGCGTGGCCTGGGCGCCGACCAAGGCGGTGGCCGCGACCAGCGCCGGCGGGGTCACCCTGGCCGTCCAGCCCGACAACAGCGTGCTGGCCAGCGGCGCGAACCCCGCGAACGACGAGCAGGTGATCACGCTGCGCACCGACGCCACCGGGCTGCGCGTGCTGGCGCTGGAGGCGCTGACCGACCCCAGCACGAAGGACCGCGTGGGCCGCGCGCCCAACGGCAACGCCGTCCTGGATGCCATCGAGTTGGAGGCGGTCTCGGTGGCCGACCCTGCGAGGAAGGTGACCGTGCCCCTGGTCTGGGCCTGGGCCGACGTCGAGCAGGCCGACGGCGACTACCCCGTCGCCAACGCATTGCGCGCGGACGGCCGCGTCTGGGCCGTCGGCGCGCACTTCCAGCCCGGCCCGCGTGCGGCGATGTTCGTGGCGGGGCAGCCCTTCGGCTTCCCGGGCGGCACGGAACTCCGCGTGAAGCTCACGTACCGGTCGCCCTACGCGCAGCACAGCTTCGCGCGCGTGCGGCTGACCGCGGGCGCCGCGCCGGACGCCTTCGTCGCCACGCTGCCGCCCGCGACGGGCCGCTGGCACATCGTGGGGCCGTTCCCCTTCGACGACGGCAACAAGGCCTACGACCGGACGCTGGGCCCCGAGGAGTCGCGGACCATCGATCCCTCGAAGGTCTGGGGCACCAAGCAGGACGGCGAGTTCCGCTGGCGCTTCGCGCCCGGCGTGCTGGAGAACACCCCCGTCAACCTGGCGCAGGGCGTGGATGCCGAGTTCGTCGGCCGCGAGATCTGGTCCGCCGGGCCTGGCGAGCTGGAGCTTGCGCTCGGCAGCGACGATGGCCTTCAGGTCTTCGTCAACGGCACGCGCGTCTTCGAGCACCGCATCGACCGCGGCGTGATGCGCGACCAGGAGCACGTCAAGATCCCGCTGCAGGCCGGCGCCAATGCGCTGGTCTGCAAGGTCGTCAACACCGGCGGGACCGGCGGCTTCTTCCACCGCGAGGAACTTCGTCCCACGCGCGATGCTTGCCCTCGCGATGCCGCCGGGCTCGGTGCGCCCGGAAGTTGCCGAGGCCGCCACCGACGGCTGGCGCGCGCAGCGCTCGCCGCGGTTCCGCGACCTCTCCGAGCAGCTTGCGAAGGCCGAGTCCGAGCGCGCGAAGGTGGCCGCCGGCCTGCCGCGCACGATGGTCATGAAGGAGCGGGCGATGCCCGTCGAGACCTTCGTGATGAAGCGCGGCCTGTACGACCAGCCCGACAAGGACCGCCCCGTGCAGCGCGCGATCCCCAAGGTGCTTGGCGCGCTGCCCCAGGGCGCCGCGCCGAACCGCCTGGGCCTGGCCGAGTGGCTGGTCGGCGACACGAACCCGCTGACCGCGCGCGTCCTGGTCAACCGCCTGTGGGAGCAGTTCTTCGGCCGTGGGCTGGTGCGTTCCACCGAGGACTTCGGCCTGCAGGGCGAATGGCCCACGCACCCGGAGCTGCTGGATTGGCTCGCGGTCGACTTCCGCACGCACGGCTGGGACCTGCAGCGTCTGGTGCGTCAGATCGTGACCAGCGCGACCTACCGCCAGTCGTCCGCCGTCCGGCCGGAACTGGCAGCGGTCGACCCCGACGACCGGCTGCTGGGTTGGTTCCCGCGCCAGCGCCTGGCGGCCGAGCAGATCCGCGACCAGGCGCTCTACGTCGGCGGCCTGCTGAAGGAGCAGGTGGGCGGTCCGAGCGTCAAGCCCTACCAGCCGGTCGGCCTGTGGGAAGAGACGAGCATGCTGCAGAGCAATACGCGCTCCTACGAGCAGGGGAAGGGCGACGACCTCTGGCGCCGCAGCCTCTACACGTACTGGAAGCGCGCCTCGCCGCCGCCTTCCATGCTGGCGCTGGACGCGCCCACTCGCGAGTTCTGCACGGTTCGTCGCTTCGCCACGAACACCCCGCTGCAGGCGCTGGTGCTGTGGAACGACCCGCAGTTCGTCGAGGCCGCACGCAACGCCGCCGCACGCACGCTGCGCGAGCCGGGCGACGACCGCGCCCGGCTGGCACGCCTGTGGCTGCGCTCCACCGGGAGCGTGGCAACGCCCGCCGCGCTGGACGCGATGCAGGCCACCCTGGCCGCCGAGCGGACCCGCTGGGCCGGCCCGGGCGCCGAGGACGCCGCCAAGCTGCTGTCGGTGGGCGAGAGCCCCGTTCCTGCGGACCTTGATCGGTCGGAACTTTCCTCCTGGACCATGATCGCCAACGCAGTCCTTGCATCCGACCCCGTCATCGTGAAGGATTGATCATCGTGCCAGGACCCAACCCCAACCGCCCGTCGGCCGACCATCTGGAGGAGTACCTCCTGAACCTGACGCGGCGGCGCTTCTTCGGCGCGGCCGCGCGCACGATCGGGGCCGGCATGGGCACGGCTGCGATGTTCCACCTGCTGGGCTCGCGCGCGGTGCTGGGCGCGGACGGCGCGCTTGCCGCCGCCCCCGGCGCGGCCCCGGCCCCTGGCGCGGCCGCGATGCCCGGCCCGCACTTCGCCCCCAAGGCCAAGCGCGTCATCTACATGCACATGGAGGGCGCGCCCAGCCAGCTGGACCTCTACGACTGGAAGCCGCAGCTGCAGGCGCGCTTCAACGAGGACCTGCCCGACTCGATCCGCAACGGCCAGCGCATCACCACGATGACCAGCGGCCAGAGCCGCTTCCCGGT
>JBIKJV010000200.1:0-4302 GCA_044360755.1 Phycisphaerales bacterium | reverse complement strand
CGCCCGGCACCGGCAGGAACCGGTCGGCGTACGTGTCGTTGACGTTCCTGAACTCGTTGTTCGCCGCTTCCGCACGGCCGTCCTGGATCGATTCGCCGGTCCAGCGGGCCGTCACCACCTGCACGACCTGCGGCTCGCGCGGCAGTGCCCGGGCGCGGCGGTCGGGCGCGATGCGGAACGTGACCATCACGTAGGTGTTGTCCCGGACGGCGATCGCCCTGGCGGAGCCCAAGGAGGCGATGATCGTGTTCGTCGCGTTGGCGAGCTTGGCGTCACGCGTGATCTTCCCGACGCTGATCGTGGTCAGCACCGCCAGCACCAGCAGGATGCCCATGACGACCAGCAGCTCAAGCAGCGTGAACGCTGCGAGCCGGCGCGTCGGGCGGGGTTGGCGGGCGGGTGCCTGCATGCGGTCCTGTCAGTTGGGCGGGTCGAGCTGGTAGCTGAAGACGTTGTCCGTCTGCGCGGCCGTGCGCTGCACGACGGTGAGGTTGGGGTTGACCTCCAGGTCGAACCCGAACAAACCGTCCGGGCCGGCGGACACCAAGCAGATACGGCGGTTGGTGCACACCCCGAAGAGATTTTCGACCGTGGTCCGCACGGTCCCATCCGGATCCGGAAGGCCCGTGTCCACACCGAACCGGAACGGGCGTCCCGGGAACACCCAGACGATCCGGTTGCCCCACGTGTCGACGAGCTCGCCTCGCGGGTTCGCCGGCGTCGTCACCGACGGTGCATAGGTTGCGTCGGACGCCGGGTAGGTGGGATTGGTCCGGTCCGGGCGGTAGAGGTCCGTCGGGATGCCGGCCAGGATCGGCTTCGTGGCCTCGGTCTGGGCCATCAGGTTGAGCGCGTAGATCCCCTGCCCGCGCGCCCGGCCGACGATCACGCCGTTGGCCGGCAGCCCTGCGGGATTCGCGGGCTCCCTGACGTCGACGATCGCGCCCGTGAGCGGAACCGTTGCGCCGTCGTAGGTCATCGGCCGGCCCACCGTCGCCTCGTACTCGCCGAGCGCGCTCTCGACGATGGCCATGGCGTTCTCGACGCTGGAGCGCTCCGCGCGCTTCAGGAGCGCGCTGCTGACGCCGACCACCAGCGACGCCAGGATCAGGATCACGCCCACCACGATCAGGATCTCGAGCAGCGTGAACGCGCGGCGCGCGCGGGTGGCGCGACGGCGCGAACGTGCGGCCGGGATGGCGTGGTGGGCGCCGGTCATGGGCCGAGCCTCGTGATGTTGTCCTCGTTGTAGCCGTCGGCGTCCGCGCGGACGTTCGGGTTCCAGCGCATGTCGGGACCGAAGGAGACCAGGCCGAACTCCGCACTGCGCGCCGCGCGCTGCGCGGAGGTGTCGCCGTTGGCGTCGGCGACCGCGTCGATCGCGTCGCCGGGCCCGAAGCGCTGCGGGCGCAGCGCGATGACGTCGGCCAGCGACCAGCTGGAGTCGGCGGCCTTGGGGTCGCCGTTCACGTACCCGCGACGGTAGTACATGATGGGCTTGCCGAAGTAGTCCAGGATCACCTTCGGGGCAAGGTCGAAGTTGTTGATCTCGCCCGGCTTGGCAACCTGCGGCGTACCGTCGGCGGCGAAGCCGACCAGGGCGCCGATCTGCTCGTCGCCCTTCAGCTCCAGGTAGGGACCGATCGACTTGCCCTTGAGGAAGACGCTCCTGGTGTCAAGGTTGCCCGCGGCGCCCGAGCCGGGCCCCGCCGCCACCAGGTTGCGCGCCGCGAACGTGCCGTTGCCGCTCGTGCCGGGCCGCGGGTTCAGCAGCGCGCCCCACACGCCGTCGGTGCCGGGGTTGCGGATGCCGAGCGCGGGCTGCTCGCGGTAGCCGGCGGTGGTGGTCACCGTCGGCAGGCCGCCGGCGCCTTCCAGGATCACGCCCCAGCCGTCCTGCGAGCGATCGCCCATGCCCAGCAGGTACTCCGGGATGGTGGTCGCGCTGCGGTACGCCTGGATCTGCGCACGCTCGTTCGCGGGCGGCGGGTACGTGCTGGCCGAGGGCGAGGCCAGCAGGTCGCGCGCCCACCCGATGGTCGGCGCACCGCCCGTGACCGCCGGCGTCGCGCCGACGCCGAGCATCGGCGGCAGGTAGCCGGTGTCCTTGCGGAAGCTCGACATCGCCGTCACGATCGAGTTCATCAGGAACTCGGTGTTGGCGACGCGGGCGCGCTTGGACGCGGCGCCCAGGCCCACCAGCAGCGTGGCGATGATCGCGATCACGATCCCCAGCACCACCAGGATCTCGACCACGGTGAAGCCCCGTGCCGCGCGGCGCGCGGGCAGGGACCGGCCGTCGGGGTGGTGCGGGGCGCGCGTCACTTGCCGCCCTTCTGTCCGGAGACGCTCTCGATCATGCTGACCAGCGGCAGGAACAGCGCCAGGACGATGGTTCCGACGATGCCGCCCAGGATGACGACCATGAACGGCTCCAGCAGGCTCAGGAGGCTGGCCACCGCGACGTCGACCTCTTCGTCGTAGTTGTCGGCGATCTTCATGAGCATGATGTCCAGGTCACCGGTCTCCTCGCCGACGTCGATCATGTTGACGACGATCGGGTCGCAGACCTTCGCCTTGCGCAGCGGGCCGGCGAACGTCTCGCCCTCCTTGATGCTGTCGTGGACGTTGCCCAGCGCCTTCTCGAACACCCAGTTGCCCGACGTCTCCTTGGTGATCGTGATCGCCTCGAGGATGGGCACGCCGGCGGCCACCAGCGTGCCGAGCGTGCGCGTGAAGCGCGCGACCGTCGTCTTCTGCACCAGGTTGCCGATGACGGGGATCTTGAGGACGATCCAGTCGGTGGCCGCCCTCCCGAACCCCGTCTTCCGGATGATCTTGAACAGGAAGAAGATGATGAACGGCGCCGAGATGATCCAGACGACGCCTGGCACCCGTTGGTCCGGGCTGGCGGAGCCGGCGATCCACTTGGACGCCGAGACCAGCCACAGGGTCAGCGCCGGGAGCTTCACGTTGAAGTCGTTGAAGATCTCCTGGAACTTCGGGATGACGAAGTACATGATGCCCGTCACGATCGCGACGGCGATGAAGATCACCACGGTCGGGTAGATCAGGGCGCCCTTGATGCGCCGGCGCAGGCGCTGGCCCTTCTCCATGAAGTCGGCCAGGCGCTGGAGGATGACGTCCAGCACGCCGCCGATCTCGCCGGCCTTCACCATCTTCACGTACAGGCGGTCGAAGGCCTTGGGGTACTTGCCGAAGGCGTCGCTGAGCGAGTTGCCGCTCTCGACGTCCTCGCAGACGCCCTCCAGGATGTTCTTCAGCTTGCCGGGCTTCTGCTGCTGCTCCAGGATCTGGAGCGACCGCAGCAGCGGCAGGCCTGCGTCCTGCAGCGTGGACAGCTGGCGCGTGAACAGCGTCATGCGCTTCAGCGGCACGCCACCGAAGGAGATGGCGAAGCCCTTCTTCTTCTTCTTCGCCGCGCCCTCGGCCGCCACGTTGGGCTTGGTGGCGCCGCCGGCCTTCTGCTCGCGCACCGCGGTGGGGTAGAGCCCCTCCTCGCGCAGCTTGCGGATGGCCTCGTCGCTGGTCGCTGCGTCGATGGTGCCCTTCTGGGTCTTCCCCGACGCGTTCATTGCCTCGTATGCGAAGTTCGGCATGGTCCGTTCACTCCTCGCTCAGGGTCTCGCGGACCACTTCGTCGATCGTCGTCTGGCCGTCGTAGATGGAAAGCAGGCCGCACTCGCGGAGGGTGCGCATGCCACGCTTGCGGCATTCGTGCCGCAGGACCGCCGTGCTGGCCTGGCCCATGATCAGTTCACGCAGGTCGTCGTTCATCACCATGATCTCGAAGAGCGCCATGCGGCCCTTGTAGCCGCTCTTGTTGCAGCGCTCGCAGCCACGGCCGCGGAAGAAGGTGCGCCCGCCGACGTCCTGCGGGCGCAGGGCCAGCTCCATCAGCTGCTCCTCGCTGGGCATGAACTCCTCCTTGCAGTTGGTGCAGATGCGGCGCGCCAGGCGCTGGGCGACGACCGCCTCGAGCGTGGCGGTCAGGAGGAAGCTCTCGACGCCCAGGTCCATCAGACGCGCGATGCTGGACGGCGCGTCGTTGGTGTGCAGCGTGGTGAACACCAGGTGGCCGGTCAGCGACGCCTGGATGGAGATCTGCGCCGTCTCCAGGTCGCGCACCTCGCCGACCAGGATGATGTCGGGGTCCTGTCGGAGGAAGCTGCGCAGGAGCTTGGCGAAGGTCAGCTCCTGCTCGTGGTTCACCTGGCACTGCACCAGGCCCTCGATGTCGTATTCCACCGGGTCCTCGGCGGTGAGGATCTTGGTGTCGGG
>JBIKJV010000201.1:0-4302 GCA_044360755.1 Phycisphaerales bacterium | reverse complement strand
ACGGACGCAAGCAGCGGCTGCACCAGCAGGTCGCGATCGGCATGGGCCTGCCGGTGTTCCCGTGCGGCCCGGACGTCGCCTGCCGCCACCCGTACCGTCGCGAACGAACCCGCCGAGATCGCGGGCTTCACCACCAGTTCGCCGAACCGGTCGAAGAGGGCGTTCCAGTCCGGCTGCACGGCATGCGGCACCAGCTCGGTGGGGACGACCGCGACGCCGGCGCCCGCCAGGTCGTGCAGGTAGCGCTTGTGCAGGTTCCACGTCACCGTTCCGTGGGGGTTGACCAGGCGCGTCGCGGCCTCCACGCGGTCGAGCCACTCGCGGAACGCGCGCAGGTGGGCGACGTAGTTCCACGTCGAACGCAGGAGCGCGACGTCGAACGCGGCCCAGTCGGCGGTCGGGTCGTCCCACGCGACCGGCTCGGCGTGCGCGCCACGGGCGGCGAACGCGTCGACCAGGAGCGGCAGGTCGGTATCCGGGCGCGGCAGTTCGGTGGCGGTGACGAGGGCGATCCGCATCGGCGGTCAGGCTATCGCGTGGCAGGACGCCGGCACATGCCTGGCACGCGCCGCGAGCCCAGCTCCCGCCGCGCGCCCGACGGCCGCTGTGCGCCCCACCAACGCGACCGGCGGCGAGCAGAGGGCTCGCCGCCGGCCGGTGTGTCGAGGACGGATCGGCGCCCGGGGGCTATGGCCCGGGACGCCGCCGCATCACTCGTAGAGGTTGGTGGACTCGGTCTCGATGATCGGCGCCTTGAACTGGTCGCTGGTCATCTCCCAGCGGCTGCGGGCGTCGGCCACCGACTTCGCCTTCACCGTGATGCGCCACTCGGCGCGCGCGCCGGGTGCCAGGGTGGTCAGCGGCGCGATCGTGACGGTCTGGCCCACGGCCGTGACGCCCGTCACGCCGCTGCCGGACACGAACTGCATCGAATCGGGGAGCGTGCCGGTCACGCGCACGTTCGAGTCCGACGTCGAGCCCTGGTTCGTCACCACGACGTTGAACGTCGCCTCGGTGCCCACCGCGACCGGGTCGACGGTGTCGACGACCTCCAGCAGGATCGCCGGGATGCCGGTGACCTCGGTCTGGCACTCGGTGCTGGTGGCGGGCACGCAGCGCGCGCTGGCGATCGCCTTCACCTTGGCGATGCCGACCGACGCCGGGTGCAGGTTCATGGTCACCGTGGTGGACTTGCCGGCGGGCAGCGAGGGCATGCTCCACGTGACGTTCGCGCCGTCGAAGCGGCCGCCGCCGTCGGCGGAGACGAACGCCGTGCCGGACGGCACCTGCGCCACGATGCTGGCGTCGGCCGCGTCGCACGCGCCGGTGTTGCGCACGGTGATGCGGTAGGGCAGGTCGCGGCCCAGCAGCGCGTGGTTGTTGGCGTCGCAGCTGAACGCCAGCGAGGGCTGCTTCACCACGGTGGTGACGTCGGCCGAACGGACCGAGATGCCCGACGCCGTCTGCGCCGAGGCGGACGAGGCGAACGTGCCAGCCTTGTTCGCCTTGGCGTTCACCGTGAAGGTGCGCTCGGCGCCCGAGTCAAGGTCGCCGACGCGGAACTCGACGGTGCGGCCGCCGTCCACCGTGGTCATGCCGGTGGGCAGCGTGTCGGTGACGGTCACGTTGTCCGCCTTGCCCGTTCCCGGGTTGCGGACGATGTACGTGAGCTGGATGTCGTCGCACTGGCCGCAGACCTCGGGGGTGGCGGACTTCAGCAGATTCAGCGCGGGGGCGACCACGGGCGTCACGGTGCACAGCGCGTTGGCATAGCCGGCCGTGATGCAGCCGGTGGCGGTGCCGGCGGACGTGGGCCGCGCGCGGACGGTGATCGTCTTCGTGGAGCGTGCCGGCAGGTCGGCGATGATCCACTGCGCGCTGCCGTTCGACGCGCGCACGGCCTCTGGCCAGCTGCTGACGATGTGCGCGTTCGACATGTTGTCCATGTTGACCGCGACGTTCTGCAGCCCGGCGCCGGTCAGGTTGGTGACGTCGATGAAGTAGTCCGTTTCCTGGCCTGCACGGACCTCGCGCGGGCTGGACTGGCAGACCAGGATCTGGCTCGTGCTGCGTTCGCCGGTGGGGAACGCGAGCTCGGAGCAGGTGTAGCCCTCGCGGGCCGTGGTGCACTTGGTCTCGCAGCCGGTCTGGGCGGCGGTGGTGACGAGTGCAAGGGCGATCATGGCCAGCGGCCACGTGTGAGTCGGACGGAGCATGGTGGACCTCCATTGTGCGGACCCTGCGTGGAGGGCGAGGGGGCAACGTGCCGCCCATGCGTCCTGTCCCAGGTCTGCGGGGAGGAGCATCACGCCGGAGGGGTTCGACGGCAAAGGGCAATCGTCCCCCAGTTGCGCCGGAGGGTGCGGGCTGCGTGGTGCGCCGATGCGCTCAGATCAGCTTCATCCGGCGCATTACGGCCAGCAGGGCGACCACGATCAGCACGACCGCGCCCCAGAACGCGTAGTAGGCCCACTCCCACTTCAGCTCGGGAATCACGTCGAAGTTCATCCCGTACACGCCGCAGAGGAAGGTCAGCGGCAGGAAGATGACGCTGACCACGGTGAGTTTCCCCATCACCTTGTTGGTGCGGTGCGCCACCATCGACATGTAGTTGTTCAGCGAGTCGGACAGGATGTCGCGGTCCACCAGCACGTCCTGCAGCACCCGGTCGACGGTGCCGGCCATGTTGGCCAGGTACGGCTGCGTGCCCTCGCTGACGAACGCGCTCTTGCGCGTGGAGAGGTCGGTCAGCACCGCGCGCGCCGGCAGCACGACCTTGCGCAGGTGCAGCAGGTCGCTGCTCAGCTCCGATGCATCCTGGAAGATCGACTCGTCCACCTCGCGGGTCAGCGCGCGCTGGATCGCCTCGACGCGGGTGTCGAAGGCCTCGTGGACCTGCAGGTAGTTGTCGATCAGGTGGTCCCAGATCTCGTACAGCAGGAAGCTGGGGCTCTGCGCGAAGCGGACGAAGTCGCTGCGGTAGTCGCGGTAGACCGACTTCATGAACGCCGGCTGGCCGCGCCGCAGCGTCAGCAGGCTGCGCTCACCGATCACGACGTCGACGCGCTCGAGGTCGAACGAGCGGTCGGTCAGCCGGCAGCCGGTCAGTGCCAGGTGTAGGCAGTCCTCGTAGCGGCCGACCTGCGTGGCGGGGTCGCGCGTGAAGGCGTCCTCAAGCACCTCGGGCGGGCAGAGGTCCAGGCCGGCCAGCAGGGCGCGGGCCTCGTCGGCGCGGGCCAGGTTGATGTCGAACCAGACGAACTTGCCGGCGTCCATCGCGTGGCGCGCGTCCTCCACCGGGATCGTGGTGCACTGCTTGGCGGTGAAGTCGAAGGTGACCACCGTGCAGAGCTGGTCGGCGTGGTCGGCGGCTGCGGAGGCGGAGGCATGCGTGCTCATGAAGCGCGGAGGATAGTGGGGGGCCTTCGTACACTGCGAAAATGGTGACAGGTCCAGGCGTCCCTCATTTCCTGCTCGCACTCCTGATCTCGGCGCCGGCGGTCCAGGGCGTTCCTGCGCCGGGGGAGGCCCCCGCCGCGAAAGTGGGGACAGGTGGACCTGTCACCTATTTGCGGGCGCACATGCCGGAGGGCGACCGCGGCACCGTCGACGACGCCTTCCTGCGCGCGCACGCCGCCGCCGCCGAGCAGGCCTGGAAGTCCGCGCCCTGGGCTGCGCAGGTGGACGAAGCGCTCTTCCTGGACGCGATCCTGCCCTACGCCAGCGTCAGCGAGAAGCGCGAGCTGTGGATCACGCCGCTGCGCGAGTTGTGCCTGCCGATGGTTGCCGGCGCGAAGACGCCCGGCGAGGCCGCGGTGATGCTCAATCAGAAGCTCTTCCCGGCGGTGAAGGTGAAGTACAGCACCAAGCGCCGCCGCGCCGACCAGTCGCCGTCGGAATCGATGGAGTCCGGCCTGGCCTCGTGCACGGGCCTGAGCATCCTGCTGGTGGATGCGTGCCGCTCCGTGGGCATCCCCGCGCGGTTCGTTGGCACGCCGATGTGGACCGACAACAGCGGCAACCACTCCTGGGTCGAGGTCTGGGACGGCACGCGCTGGCGCTTCACCGGCGCCGCCGAGCCCGCGGGCGACCGCCTGGACGACGCGTGGTTCACGCAGCGCGCCAGCACCGCGGACCGCACGAACCCCGACCACGCGATCTACGCGGTCACGTGGCGCGACACCGGCGTCGAGTTCCCGATGGTCTTCGACCCCTCGCGCCCGCGCGCGCGTGCCGTGGACGTGACCGACCGCTACGCCGGCAAGGCGCCCGCCGTGCCGGACGGCAGCCGCCTGACGCGCG
>JBIKJV010000358.1:0-4329 GCA_044360755.1 Phycisphaerales bacterium | reverse complement strand
TTATCTTAGAACCTGCAGAGTTATTTATTTCAACTAAGGAATTATCACATGAGCAAACTATTCGGTTGCCAGTTCAACAAGTACTCAAGTGTGCTTAACGCTAAAGCTAAACCCAAAGCGCCTGAAGCACCAGACTCCCCTAATCCACCTCAACCTGTAACTCAGGAAGATGGTGATGGTGGCTACTACTGGTTCGGTAAGAATATTATGCGTAATGGCGTAATGTATCTTATGGGAGAAGTAGAAGACGAATCTGTACAGCCTATTATTATGGCTATTATGGAATACAACCTAATGGCTAAACAAGATCAACCAGATAAACTTGTATTGTTTATTAACAGTCCAGGCGGCTTTGTTTCTTCAGCATACCATTTAATTGATACTATTAAGCAGTCCAATATTCCAGTAGTTACTATTGGTACTGGTGAAGTAGCTTCAGCAGGTGTTATGTTGTTGATGTCAGGAAATAAGGGTATGCGCTTTATTACTGAAAATTGCTCTGTGATGTCCCATCAATTCTCTCGTGGAGTTGTTGGTAAAGAACATGAAATAGCTGCAGCCTCAAAGGATTTTCATTTAGACTCGCTAAGAATGTTAAATCATTATCGCAAATGTACAGGTAAGTCTGTCACATATATTCGTAAGCATTTGTTACAACAATCAGACTGTTTCTTCTCTCCAGATGAAGCAGTTACACATGGTATTGTAGATGAAGTAATTAAGAATCCGTAAACCAAGCCCTGACTAGAAATAGTTGGGGCTATTTTATTAAGGAACACATGATAAGTGAAAAAGACATTGAAGATTGGCTACATTATGAATTAAAAGAAGTGTCTAAAGAAATCAATGACAACTATTGGAAATTCTCCGCCTCGTTTGGTACAGATAAAGAATTACTCATGCAGTATGAGAGTAGTGTAAATAGGCTAAAACGTATTTTAGAAAGACTTAATGGTAACAATCCCAACTGAAAACTATAAGCTATTGCTTAAACTTTTAGATCGATTTAAACAAGAACGTGAAACAAATGATAAAATGAGTCAATTTGAAAATGGATATGCTTGTGCTAGTCATTATGCCTATGACGCACTGTATGAAGCATTAGAATCATTACCTAAATTAAATAAGGTTTGTGCATTATGTAAGAAGGATGTAACTAATGGCCTCTAATGAATTACTATACAAGTCTAATAAATTATGGAAAGAATTTAAAGCTCTTAATTCTACCGCAAACTTTGAATGGCTTCCTAAAGAAGATGACTTTTACTTCTATAGCGATCGTATCATGAATTTAGCAATAAATGAGATTGATAAGAAACGTAAAGAAGTTATTGAAGCAAGAGGGGGTAGATTTTATTATAGTGATGGATATAGCCCTCGTTGGAATACAAAAAATCGTGTTAGAAACTTTTTAATAAGTGAAATAAAAAATGAAACAGTTAGCAGATCTAGCGTTACAAGTAATGGACGAATTCACGGAGTTGAACAAGGTCAACAACTTTAGTTCAGACGCAGAATTCCAACATGATGCATTCTTTATAGCTGTGCGTGTCTTAAGAAACAGCCCTATGTTTTTTGACCCTTACACATGGGAAGATACAAGGTTATTACAAGATACTGTAGATATCTTAGAGTACGGACCTGTGCCTAAAGCGCATTACGAAGTGTTTACTAAGATATTAAATAGAGATGCCACGCCCTAAAAAGGTAACGATTGTTAAATCTGTTTGTTCTTCCGAATTAACAGAGTTAATAAGAAGACGAAGAGCACAAATGTTAATACATTCGTGTATCTATTATGAGCTAAATGAAAGTATAATCTCTGATCATCAGTGGCAAGCATGGGCTGATGAGCTACAACAACTACAAGAAAAACACCCAGATTGTTTAAGAATTGATTTTTACGACTGGGAATTTAGAGATTGGGATGGTGCTACTGGAGCACACCTGCCACACAGAAACCCTTGGGTTTTCCAGAAAGCAAATTATATTTTAAATCTTTCAAGAGAGAATAAATGATCACAATTCAAGAATTGCAAGTTAAGTTTCCTGTAGTATTAGAGCTTCTCCGCCTGTCAAGAAATTGGCATTCACGAGAACAAAAGGCTTATGAGTTTCATCCGATTATTAAAGAAATCATGAAGACTCATGTGCCTCAAGACTATCGGTTGTTAGCATTAGAGTATCCTCATCAATCAATTAAAGATGCAAGTAATGTTGCGTTTACTCGTGATGAGCGTTCAGGTATTAACGATCGTCAGACTGTTACTACATTCGGTCGCTATGTTCGTAGAATGTTCCCTCAATTGAAGGATCATGAAATTCGTGACTATGCTACTAAATGTCGTAATGATACCTATGAGATCTGGGATACAAAAGAAGGTATTATTACCAGTGTACAGTTAGGTCCACGTTCCTGCATGACATGGGATTCTAGTTATACTCCTGGCCATGATTATTATGATCCTAGCCTAAAGCATCCTTACATGGTTTATGCTCCAGAGTTAGGTTGGAGAACTGCAGTTAGGCTTGATCCAGACACACGTACAATTAATGGTCGTGGTTTGGTATGGCACTCTGAAGATGACAAAGAAAAATACTTTGTTCGTACTTACAAAAGAGGTAACGACTACAGTTATGCTGATGAGGCATTGGAGTACTGGTTAAAAGAGTCTGGCTACAAACATGTAGATGGTTGGCCTGATGAGACACCATTAAAACTGATTAGCTATAGCCATGATTTCTTAGCTCCGTATATTGATGGTGAAGTACAACGAGTAAGCAAGTGTAGTACCCGTGTGTATAAAGGCGTACATTACAATCTTTACATTGTTGAGGATGGTGACTATGAGTGTACTCAAACAGACGGTGAAACATGTGCCAGTGAAACTGAGCATTGTAGCTGCTGTGATGAGTACTACCACGCTGATGATATGAGAAGTACTTACGAAGACGGTGATATTTGTGAGAATTGCGCAGATAACCATTACGTCCGAGCATACACAGATAGTACTCGATATACAGAGCTAGTAAGCGAAAATGATGTTGTTGAATATCAAGGTGATTACTATCATAAAGATAATTTAGATTATCATGAACTAGTTGAGCTTCATAATGGCGGTGTTGCTAAGAAAATTCGTACATACGAAACTATTTGTAGTAATTATGTGCTAGATGAAGAGGTTGGCCCAAATGGAGATTGGGTTTTGATTAATGGTCTTGCTTATCCAAAGGATGACTTATTTTACTGTAATGGATCTAATGAGTGGTATTTAAAGGATGATGTTACCCCAGTAGAAGTAGATGGAAAAGAATATCATCCAGAGAATGTTCCCGAAACAGAAAGTGAATCAGAATGAAAACTCAATTAATTAAAGATTTGGAATTTGCATTATCCCTGAAGAGACCACATGGTGGCACAGGTGTTACTATGCTTTGTAACTATATTGTAGAACGTGTTGGTGAGGGGGATCTCTCAGTAGACTTCTGTGGCAATATACATGTGGACATGCGTGATGACTCATCTAATGAAACATTATTCACTGCTCACGTAGATACTGTCCACCGTGAAGATGGTGATAATGTGTTTAAGTATGAAGGTCAATATCTGCTAGCTGACGGAGGTAAACCTCTCGGTGCTGACGATGGTGCTGGCGTTGCTTTACTACTTCACATGATTGATAACAGAGTGCCTGGCTACTATGTGTTCTTTCAAGGTGAAGAGAAAGGTGGCATCGGTTCTAGTTGGCTTGCATTAAATGATCCAGGACTAGTTGGACAATTCAAACGAGCTATTACATTCGATCGTAAAGGTACTCATAGTATTATTACTCATCAAATGTGTGGTCGTACTTGTTCAGATGATTTTGCCTATGCATTGTCAGACGCTTTGAATGATGCTTGTACAGACTTTATGTTTGTACCAGATGATACAGGCGTTTACACTGATACTGCTGAGTTTGCTGATACTATTCCTGAATGTACTAACATTAGTGCTGGTTATTACTCTGAGCATACACCAAATGAAAAGCTTGATATTTGGCATCTAAAAGATTTAGCTGAAGCTGTATTGAAAATTAACTGGGATTCTCTCGCAGCTGTTCGTGATCCAAGTGTGCCTGATCCAGATGAACTTAAGACTAATTACACATCTTTCCCCACTTATAACAAAGATGCATATGGCTATAGTAACTATGCTGACTACGAGTATGACTATGAGAAAGATCCAGTAGGTCCAACAACTTATACTGAGGAAGCTACAACATTAATTGACTGTTTAGCAGACGCTAAGTTTGGTTTGAAGACAGAATTATTAGAGATGGTAGCTAC
>JBIKJV010000303.1:0-12969 GCA_044360755.1 Phycisphaerales bacterium | reverse complement strand
TTAGATCGAAATAATCCGATCAAGAATTTTAATAAGAATCATAAAGCAAATATCTCATTACATAAACAATTATTTGAAATGAGAAAAAAAGCTTTTCAATACAATAAGACTTTAACATTTAAGACTGGAAAATTAGATACAAACAAATTATATTCATACAAATATAATAATGAGATTTTTAAGACTTCAGAAATCAAACCAAATGGAAAGAATAATGGATTAATTTTTATTATGGATCTATCTGGTTCTATGTATTCATATCTTTCAGGAGCTAAAGAAAAGGCTTTTGAATTAATATTATTCTGTAAACAATCAAATATTCCATTTGTTTTATATGGATTTGTTGATACATTCAGAAATTCCGAAAATCCTAAATATGGACATAATAAACCCGCTCTTTTCGATCATTATGTTGGAAAAAATGAACATAGTTTAGGAATACATCCTAATTTTAAGTTGTATGAATTGTTAAGTTCTAGAATGAATTCATCAGATTTTAAAAAGATGTCTTCAATCTTTCTTAATTATATAGGGAAGTTGTCTGGACAACTTTCAATTGATCCAGCATCAATTTCTGGTAAAACAATCACAAATATTGGAAATTATTCTTTAGGAGGAACACCATTAACAGAAACCCATTTATGTTTAGATTCACTGGTAAATAAATTTAGGAATGACACTCGCACACAAATTGTAAATGTGGTATATTTTACGGATGGCCAAGGAACAGAAACAAACTACATTAACAAAAATGGATCTTATAATAGTTTCAATTACTACAGTAGACCGAAAATCGTAATCCATGATCCAAAGACGAAGAAGAATTATGATTCTTCTCAAGAATCGATTCGCAATAGTCCATCTACTATTCTTAAGATAATTAAGCAGAGGATGACTGATGTTAATGTCATTAATTTTTTGATAACGAGTGATATTCTATGTGGTGTTTCAGCTGATTATTTTGATAAATTAATGACAGATAATGGATATACTGAAAAATATATAAACATGACTCGGGAAAAGAAGCAGGAAGCGGAGATGGTTTTGAGATCTAAATATATTGTTATAGAAGATTCTAAAAGAGATTCATTTGATAATACATTCTTGTGTTCTGTTAATATGTTTAGAAAAAAGAAACAGCCTAAAATGGTAGATAAATCTATACAAGAAACTATCGATACCTTCGTATTTTCTTCTAACTCTAAAAAGCAAATTAATACGATGATCTCAAAATTTATTGATTTAATTGTTTAAGGAAGATCTAAAATTTCGAACTTCATTATGAAGTTGAAGGAGTTCCGTTCGGTGTGTAAAAGTTTTTTTCTAAAAATGCTTGACATCAACCTCCATTAAAGGTATAATTGAAGTATGGTTACAATATTAAAGGGACTTGTGGGGTCGCATGCTTATGGACATGCGACTCCAGAATCAGATAAAGATTGGATGACGGTATATGTCGGAGGAATAGATTCATACTTTGGTCTGAAAAGAGCAGATACTTCGCATTCAGTATCAGAAGATGTAGATGTAACTGATTACGAATTTAAGAAATTCGTTTCTCTTTGTTGTAATTTTAATCCGAATGTGATTCCTCTGCTTTTCTTAAAGAAAGAATCTTATGATTCAATCACTAACGAATTTGGCTTGAGATTAGTGCAAGCTAAAAATCTCTTCTTAACAAAAAGATGCTATAACTCATTAAGAGGATACGCAACTTCTCAAGAAAAGAAAGCGAGACTCGGATTAACAGAAAAATTGGGTCAGAAGAGGAAGGTCCTTGTAGATAAATATGGTTATGATGTAAAGGCTGCTGCACACACTGTCAGATTATTACGTCTAGCAAAACATATATTTTTGTACAATGAAGTTAATCTTGAAGAAGCAGCAGAAGAGTGTATGAAATATCGTTCCGGTTTCTTTTCAAAAGAAGAATTCCAGAATAGGTTCGATGAATTGATACTTCAAGTTGATGATTCATTCTCTTCTTGTATTCTTCCAGAAGATGTTGATGCGACTACAGTAAATGCATTTTGTGTTAATTTTTTGAAAGATTGGTTTGAGGAACATGAATAATTATATTTTCTTATTAGAAAAAGATTTAACTTATGTTAAATCTTATGCAGAACAGAATGGTTTGAAGACGAGGATTGTCAATAGAGATAATGTCCCGGTGTTATTGACATGCGAATATGACGGATCAAGGTTGAATCTGACTGTTATAGATGGAATCGTAAAGGAAATTGGTATTGGATAAACGAAAGAATATCTCCTTTGTTTTCAATAACTTGTGGCAAGTCATTGATTCAAAAGAGAATATTCTTTCGAAAAAATTTGCTTCGGTTGAATGGATAAGGTATACTTAAAGTATGAAAACTGTATGGGTTGTTTACGAGTATTGGTATTCCAGTGTACACTCCACCTATTTGAAGACGGTTATTCGGGTCTTCGCCTCAAAAGAAGAGGCTGATGAATTTGCGAAAACTGAACAGATCTACTCGGATAGAATGAAGTTCAAACTTCATTATGAAGTTGTAGAAGTTCCGTTCGGTGTGTAAAAGTTTTTTTCTAAAAATGCTTGACATCAACCTCCATTAAAGGTATAATTGAAGTATAGTAGAAAACTATTCTGATCAAAGTAGTGTGAAAGAACTAGTGTGCAAGGAAATTAACATGCATAAAATTATAATTCCCGATATCCACCAAAATATAGATCGTTTGAATTCTATTCTTCAAACTCCTGAATGCCAGGAAGCACAAGAAATTATTTTTCTTGGCGACTACTTTGATTCTTTTGATTATGATTTTTACACACCAGAAATGTGTAAGTTTCTAAACAATAACATTAATAATGAACGATATACCTTTCTTATCGGAAATCACGATATTCATTATATTAGTTCGAATACGAATTACAGATGTTCTGGTTGGTCTTTCCAAAAGCAATCTATTGTTGATAAATTTTTAGATAAACAAGTAATTCGAAAACTTCGTCCGTTCAAATATGAGATGATTCAAGATAAACATTTTTTATTCTCTCATGCTGGTTTGCATCCTTCATTTGTCCCATTTAATTTTTCTGATATATTAAAAGACAATAATGTTTCTGACTGGTTCAATAATCTAGAACAGAGTACTATGGCTAAACTTATCAGTGGAATTAATGATCCATTATTTGGTGCTGGAAAGGATCGTGGTGGTTTTCAGAAAATCGGTGGTATCACTTGGTTGGATTGGAGAAATTTCGAATTAATCGAGAACTTAAATCAAGTAGTCGGACACTCTTACAGAATAATGCCTGATATGATTAATAGTTTTGATGAATCATCAATAAATATTAATATCGATACGAATTTGAGAAATTATTTGAGGTTGAATTTGTATGATACAGTTCATTACGAATTTCTTTCGTGATATTGATTTAGAAATGATGGAATCCTTTAAGAAAGGAGAAGGCCCAATGATATGGGTCACACATGAAGGAAGAACCTATTTCAATATTAATAAATTCATGAAATCTGAAAAAGGAAAACAAGTTATCTACGATCTTAAACTCTTTTCAGAAAGACATAATTTGAGACCTTGGAGCGGAATAGATTAGGAGGATGCTGGGGTTGGCTCCCCACACAGTCTAGAAAACTGTAGTATCTCTAACGGGATAATAGTTCGATGCTATCATCCTCCTCCACAAATAACCAGAAGGTGGGATTAATGGCGTCCATCCTTTAAAGAGTGAATCGTAGTTCCGGCCAATATGGTTGAAAGATTACCATGGGTATCAGTAAATCTTTGTAGAATATTAATGTCTAATACTTGGCCGCATAAAGTCTAGAAATAGATTGGTAATTCTACTATGGATTCTTTGGCGTAATAGCACACTGGTTAACTTTAAAATAATATGTTTATCTCAAAACGCACTGAAAAATTTATTAGTAAGTTGAGTCCCAACGAAGACTTCAAAATCGGTCCACAACTCACTAGATTGTATGAATTTGGAGACGGCAATGTAATTGATGTTATTTGTGATATAGTTTGTTATACGCCAGATTCAATTGATATTAAAACAGAATATGGATCTATGTTGAAAGATTTGAATCTTACTGGATTGATTAATGAATTGGTAGATTATCTATTTGATTATCCAGGAGATTATGATTCTGAAGTTATATCTTATGGTAATTGGTTAATAGGTTTAACTATACGCAATGATCGATTTTGGGAAGAATATAATCGAAAATAATTAAAGACGGAAAATTGGCAGAGTGGTATTGCACCTGATTGCTAATCAGTGGTCGTCCTGAAAGGGATGCACAAGTTCGAATCTTGTATTTTCCGCCATTGCTTTTTTGTTGTAAATATACTATAATAGTATTGTAGTGGACGAGTAGCTTAGAGGTAAAGCGTTCGACTGATAATCGAAAGACCGACGGTTCGATCCCTTCCTCGTCCACCAAATTGAATAATAAGTAAAGGATAATAATCATGAGTCTATTTGTTAAGAATGGGAGTAATTATCGAGTTACATCGAATGAGAATTTAGATGTGCGAACGATGTTACCAGCAGGAACTTATAATGTTAATTATGATACTATGAAGAATGAGTTTTCTTTGAATCATATTGAATCTTTTGACATTCCTAATAAATTGTATGGCGATCTAACAAAGAATCGTGATCGAATTCTGAATACATTCAACGATCGAGAATCTTCAACTGGTGTTATTTTGTGTGGTGAAAAGGGTTCGGGAAAATCTCTTCTAGCAAAAGCTATCTGTATTTCTGCAGCCGAACAAGGAATTCCGACTATCATCATTAGTCAACCATGGTTTGGCGACACGTTTAACACTTTCGTTCAATCAATTAAACAATCTGCAATTATTTTCTTCGACGAATTCGAGAAAGTTTATTCGGGGAAAGAGGCTCAAGAAGCTATTCTAACGCTTTTCGATGGTGTTTATCCAACCAAGAAAATGTTTATTTGTACTTGTAATGATAAATTCAAGATTGATTATAATATGAAAAATCGACCAGGAAGAATCTATTACATGCTAGATTTTACTGGACTAGAAGTATCATTCGTTCGTGATTATTGTGAAGAAAATCTAATCAACAAGTCTAATATCAATTCAGTTTGTAATCTATCAATGGCATTCAATAACTTCAATTTCGATATGTTGAAAGCTATTGTTGAAGAAATGAATCGATATGACGAAACAGCAAATGAAGTAATTAAGGTTATTAACACCAAAATGGAATTCGTTTCTCCTTCTAAATATAAGATCGAGTTCACACCAAACCGTGAGTTGAATATCCAAGAAGGTAGCGTTGAGAAAATATATACTGGAAATCCTATTACTAATAATGTGCTACTAAATTATTATATTGTTGAGGGTGATGGTGAGATGTATGGTCAAACCACTTTCTCGCCAAATGAAATTGTTGTGTTAGATCCTTCTGGAAAAGTCGTCTATGTTAATTCTGCTGGCGATAAGTTGGTCTTGATCAAAGAAGAAACGAAATTAGTTATGCGAAATTTCGCATTCTAATAAATAGAGGGTGCTGCGATAGCTCAATGGTACAGCAGCAGTTTAGTAAACTGCAGATTGACGGTTCGATCCCGTCTCGCAGCTCCAACTTTGATGGGGTGTAGCTTAATGGTAAAGCATCCGACTTTGACTCGGAGTATGGGAGTTCGATTCTCTCCACCCTAACCACTTAATATAGAGAATAATATGAAATATCTTTTTTGTGATACAGAAACAAGCGGAATCGATCCATCTAAGCATGGAATTATCCAAATTGCTGGTTTAATTGACATTGATGGGGAAATCAAAGAATCTTTTGATATTAAGATACAACCCTTTCCAAATCAATTGATCTCAAAAGAATCTATGAAGATCAATGGACTTACTGTAGAGGATCTTAAGACATTTCATAAACCACAAGAAGGTTACGCCTTATTGACTGAAATATTTTCGAAGTATATTTCTAAGTTTGATAAAACAGATAAGTTCTTTTTCGTTGGGTATAATTCAAATTTCGATGATTCATTTCTAAGACAATTCTTTATTAATTCTGGAGATGAATATTATGGTTCTTGGATTTGGTGGCCGACAATTGATGTATCATCATTTGCTATGGAATTTTTGAAGGAAGAAAGATCTAAGTTTCCAAATTTCAAATTGGCAACTGTTGCAAAGGCTTTTGGTATCTCAGTTGATGAATCTAGATTACATGAAGCAGTATATGATTCAATTTTAACTCGCTCCATATATCGAAAGATGATTCTTGGGATTGACTAAATTGTATTTTTAAGTTAAAATAAATATGGGAGAATACTATGATTAAAGTGAATGTATATGGAAAGAATTATGTTCTTGATTTCGCTTACTCTATGGATGAGCGTGCAGAAATGAATTCAGGTAGGATTACAAAAGCAATGTTATTTGAAGATCTTGGAAATAAGAAAGATCAAAATTATTCCAAACCTGATTATATCGGTGTAGCAATGAAACATCCTAAGGATCGAGATGTTAAGGAAAATGCGAGAAAGGCTGCAATTCGGAAGCTAGTCTCTCGGTTTGATTATGAAACTCGTTCATCTGTGTGGGCAGCTTATTTTGCACGATGATAAATATTAAATAATTTATGGAGAGATAGATGACTGTTCTTGTTTTAAATTCACAATATTTGCCCATACAAACAACTTCGGTAAAGAAAGCTGTAAAATTGATTTATCGTGGTGTTGCTGTGGCAGAGAAGTACACAGAACAAGTATGGAAATCTATCTCTTCAGAAATGATTCTTCCGGCTGTTATTCGTCTAATCAATTTTCATAGATTACCGAATAGATCTTATAAGTTATCTAAGAAGAATATTCTCATCAGAGATAGATATACTTGCCAATATTGTCAGGGAATCTTCTCTGAAAGAACTCTGACATTAGATCATGTTATTCCAAAATCAAAGGGTGGATCTTCTCGTTGGGAAAATTTAGTTGCCGCTTGTAGAAAGTGTAATTCTAAGAAAGCCGATAAGACACCCGAAGAAGCGTGCATGAGATTGTTGTCGAAACCAATGAAATTGACAGTCCACACTCACACAACAATATTGAGAAATAAAGGAGAATCAAGACCAGAGTGGTCTGAGTTCTTATTCAATTAAGGAATATATGTATGAATAATTTTATAGATGATCTTGATATTTTTTGGAATATATTGAGATATATTGTAACGATTGGTGTAATAGCCTTATTTACTGTAAGTTTCTTGTATTCAGGAAAACAGGAATCATATTATATCTCTCAAGAATCTAATAGCAAAACGCAATTTTATTGTGTGTATGCGGATATTAATTGGAGGCCAGATCAACTAATTTATTGCTCAGGGAATATTGTTAATGTCTTGATGATTAAGAATGCAGTGTCTTCACAGACACAGAATGATTCTTTAGAAAAGAAAGTCGATTAACAATAGTTCCATAACTCAATGGTTAGAGTGCTTACCTTATAAGCAAGTGGTTCTCGGTTCGAATCCGAGTGTGACTACCAAATGCCCCTATAGTTCAACGGAAAGAACACTAGTCTACGAAACTAAAGATCCAAGTTCAAGTCTTGGTAGGGGTTCCAAAATTATATGTTAAATGATTTATACGAATTCTTATTTTGTCCAATACATGGAATACTTTCACCAAGAAATTGGTCAATGATTATTCCAAGTATGATGATGTGTGTATATTATCTTAAACGGAAAATGTTGTAGGGAGCCGAAAGGCTCATTTTTTGCATTTAAACTATATTCTCTTTAGAATCAATGACTTGCGCCAAGTGATTGACAACAAAGAGAATATTCTTTCGAAAAAACTTTGTCCTGTGATCCGTTCGAGGTATAATGGTTCTATGGAATTTGAACAACTGAAATCTATCTTTCCTGACGCAACGCTCGAGACCTGGCATCAGCATCCGAACGGAGGAGGCTGGGTCGAGAATACAGCGACAGTAGAGGAGACAGCGTTCGTTGGACCGAACGCTGTCGTCTCTGGGTTCGCTTCGGTCTCTGGGGACGCTCGGGTCTCTGGGAACGCTCGGGTCTTTGGGGACGCTTGGGTCTTTGGGAACGCTCGAGTCTCTGAGACCGCTTCGGTCTCTGGGAAAGCTTTGGTCTCTGGGGACGCTTCGGTCTTTGGGGACGCTTGGGTCTCTGGGACCGCTTGGGTCTCTGGGACCGCTTCGGTCTCTGGGTTCGCTTCGGTCTCTGAGGAAGCTTGGGTCTCTGGGGAAGCTTCGGTCTCTGGGAACGCTTCGGTCTCTGGGAACGCTTCGGTCTCTGGATCTACAGTCTTGAAATAAATTTCAAGTCACTCATTCTAAACCAGATATTCTTTCGAAAAAACTTGCTTCGATTCTTTGAGTACGCTATAATGGTTCTATAAGGAAATCTGATGATCACTGAAAAACAGTACCTCGAACAGATTGCTAAGGAAAACACCGAAGCTCTATCGAAGTATCTTGCGAATGGTGGTGGAGTCACTCAATGCAAGCCTGGGACTCCGAAGTCGATAAAGAAGTGGAAAACGTAGTTGGGATGCGAATATTTCTGACCGGAATCGTCTTTCGAAAGGTTTGAGTCTGAACGATCTCCATGCGAAATTGCCTCGTCCTGATTCTTTTGTGTAAAATTTTTCGGTGATTCCTTGACAATCACCGACGCCTCTAGTATAATAGTTGAGTAGGGAAAATTCCCAGAAAAGGAAAATTAATTATGGCTCGTGTTAAGGTTTCTCGTGAATTGGCTTTGAAGGCTTTTGTGGATTCTCTGATGGAGACTTTCGTGGACACAAAGACGTTTAGTCGTGCGAACGTCGAACAGATTGGTAAGACTAATCCTATCGGTCAAACGATGTTCGCTTCCCAGGGTCAGGGTTATGGTAAGATGACTCGTATTGGTCAGGGACAGTACATGATTCCGGATGCTTGGATGACTGGTAAGTCGCCGTGGGAAGGTGTTGTTGAAATCGTCCCGGTTGCAACCACGAAAGCTCCAAAGGCTCCGAAGTCGACTGATTCTGCGCCAAAGACCAAGAAGGCGAAGACGCCGAAAATCGAGGAAGTTGAAGTTGCCGAACGAATTACTTCTTCCGTGAAGAAGAATATCCAGAAGGCGGCTTCAAAGAAAGAGTTGTTTGAGAAGGCGAAGGATCTTCTTGCGAAGAAGAAGCAGAAAACTTCTGTGGCGACTACTGAAACCGAATAAGTTTGTGTCTCATAAATGGGGTGGAAACACCCCATTTTTCATTGTATAAGTAAAAGGTAACCATGATTCTACTAGACTTAAATCAAATTGTTGTATCAAATATAATGCAACAAATTAATATAACTAAGAACGATGAGATTGAAGAAGATTTCCTTCGACACATGATCCTCAATTCTATCCGGTCAGTTAAGTCTAAGTTTGGCGATGATTACGGTGAACTCATTCTATGTTCCGATTCTTTCAATTATTGGAGGAAAGATATCTTTCCTCAGTATAAAGCGAATAGAAAGAAATCACGTGATTCTTCCATCTTTGATTGGAACGTTATCTTCAAAACAATTAATAAGATCAAAACAGAGATTCGTGAAAACTTCCCATACCATTATCTCGAGATTCCTACATGTGAAGCAGATGATGTAATTGCGACTCTGACTGAAAAATTTTCTTCTTCCGAGAAGATTCTAATTGTATCTGGAGATAAAGACTTCGTTCAATTACAAAAGTATCCTAATGTTTCGCAGTATTCAACTATCATGAAATCATGGATTAAAGAACAGAATCCTAAGAGATATCTTCTTGAAAAGGTTTTGAATGGTGATTCTGGAGACGGTGTTCCTAATTTCTTATCTGATGATGATACTTTTGTGACAGAAGGTAAGAGACAGAGAAGATTAACCAAGAAGAAGATCGAACAAATTCTCTCTTGCGCAAAACCTGAGTCTATCATGACTTCTTCAGAACTAGCTGGTTATATGCGTAATAAATATTTGATAGATTTTGATTGTATTCCAGAAGATCTGAAAGAAGAGATATTGGGCGAATACAGTAAACCGATCGAACCAACTTCCACACAAATATATAGATATTTGATGTCACATAAATTGTCGAATCTATTGAATAAAATTGGAGATTTTTAAGATGTATCAGAAAGCAATTCCTGAAGTGCTAAGATTAGCAAATGATATTGAAGATCAAGAAGAGCGTGCTAAGTTCCTGAAGATTCATATGCGAGAATCGTTATACAAGGTTCTCGCATGTTTTCATAATGAGAATATTGAATTTGATAAATTTAAAGATATCAAATACACAACCAAACATAATAAAGCAGGTATCTCTGATTCAACTCTAGATCATGAGATGAAACGATTATATATCTTTACGAAAGATAATCCACTTCCACTAGAACGTAAACGACAGAAGCTGGCACAGATTCTAGAGAGTATGTATGCGGAAGAATCCGATTTGGTCTACAATAACATTATCCAAAAGAAGAATCCTTATAAGAATCTGAATAAGAACTTCATTAAGAAATACTTTCCACAAGTTCTAAACTACACGATAGTTAGAAAATAAACTTGATTACAAGTAGATAATATAGTATAATATATAAAGGTGATTTAATATGAATACAAAAACAAAAACACAATTGACTCTTGATCCATTTACAGTCAAAGTCCTTACTAATTTTGCCAGCATCAATAATGGACTTGTAGTGAAGTCTGGTAACGAGATTCGAACTATGACAGAAGGAAAGACTGTCTTGGCAGAAGCAACTCTTCCGGATACATTTCCTGTAGATTTTGCGATCTACGATCTTCGACAAATGTTGAATTTCGTTTCAACTCTGTTCGATAAACCAACAATGGAATTCACTGGTGTCTCTGTAGAGATCACTAATGATAATGATAAGACTAAGATTTTCTATTGTAATCCAGATCTGATCTCATCACCATCAAAGCGTATCACTATGCCATCTGAAGATATTACACTTCAGATGTCAGAAGAAACTCTCAAGAAGATCACCAAGTCTGCATCGATTCTAGGTGTCGATGATCTTAAGATTTCCTCTGTAGATGATATGATCGAACTTGAAGTTCTTGATAAGACGAATTCTTCTACAAATACCTGGTCTACAAAAACTTCAGGAATCAATAATTCTGAGTTTACTGTTTATTTGAAAATTTCTAATTTGAAGTTACTTGAAGGTGATTATCAAATTACAATTTCTAATAAGGGAATTACTCGATTCAAGCATATGAATAATGATGTTCGTTATTACATTGCAGCAGAAGCTGATTCAAAGTTCAACTAAACATTTACTTTCTTGAGTTTGCGGCGGTATAATAAAATATACCGTCATTCATTTTTATGAGGATTATATGATTGAAAATACACTATGGGTAGAACGCTACAGACCACAGGTAATCGATGATTGTGTTCTTACAGAAGATATTAAGAATTCATTCAAGAACTTTGTTAAGAATAAAGATATCCCCAACATGCTTCTTACTGGTAAACCTGGTATGGGGAAGACAACTATTGCTAAGGCAGCTTGTAATGAACTTGATTGTGATATCATGGTTATTAATGCATCTGCAGACGGAAACATAGATACACTAAGGAATAAGATTCAAGTCTTCGCTTCTGCGATTTCTCTTTCTGGTGGCCAGAAGATTGTTATTCTAGATGAAGCCGATTATATGTCGTCCGCAGTTCAGCCTGCACTGAGAAACTTCATGGAAGAGTTCTCTAAGAACTGTCGATTTATTCTTACTTGTAATTATAAGAAGAAGATTATTGAACCACTTATCTCAAGATTGACTGTTTTTGAATTCACTATTCCATCTTCTCAAAAATCTAAATTAGCAGCTCAAATGATGAAGAGAATTCAAGGTATTCTTGAAACTGAATCTGTTGAATTCGATAAGAAAGTTCTGGCTGAAATTATCATGAAGTTCTTTCCAGATTTCAGAAAAACAATCTCTGAGATCCAACGATATGTTATTGCAAATGGAAAGATTGATGTTGGCGCTCTTTCATCTATTCAAGATGTTTCAATTCGTGATCTAGTCAATTCACTTCGTATGAAAGATTTTACTGGTATGAGGAAGTGGGTTAATGAGAATCTAGATTCTGAACCTAATGTGATTGTTCGGTTGGTCTTTGATAATCTTGAAGCTTATCTTGAGCCGTCATCAATTCCTACAGCTATTGTAATTCTTGCAGATTACTCTTATAAGTCTGCGTTCGTTGCCGATCAAGAAATTAACCTTACTGCGATGTTCATTAATATTATGTCAGAATGTTTATTCAAGAAGGTATAAGATGCCAAAGCTTGGTGATATTCTTAATTCTATTAATGTAACAAAAGATACAGATCTTCTTGATGAATACAATAAAACTGATTATGTTCCATTTCTGATTAATAGAGGAATGTCTTTCTATCCAGAAACCATTCTTCATGCAAACTTTCTTAATTCTAATTCACACTTAGACCGAATTCTACAATATAAATACTTTCTGTATAGCGTCAAAAAGAAGAAGAGATTTTCTAAGTGGTTAAGTAATTCAAAACCACCAGAAAATATTCAGATTATATCTAAGTTTTATGGTATTTCTATAAACAAATCTAAAGAGATTGCTGATATGATTACTTCTGAAGATCTAGACAATATGAAAAAATATTTAGATACTGGTGGTACAAAGAGATCATCAAGAAAAGGCGAAAGTGATGAATGACAGAAACAATAATTGGGTTGAGACGTTTATAGAAGTTGAATTAGATAATCAAGAAGCATTTCTTCTTTGTAAAGAAACACTAACAAGAGTAGGTATCTCTTCGAATAAAGATAAGAAACTATATCAATCTTGCCACATTCTTCATAAGAAGGGTAAGTATTATCTCGTTCATTTCAAAGAATTGTTTACTCTAGATAATAGAGC
>JBIKJV010000005.1:0-39270 GCA_044360755.1 Phycisphaerales bacterium | reverse complement strand
ACCTCCGGCGCGGGCAAGGCCCCCGCGGGCGCCAAGTGAGCGCCACCGGGCACACGGCCGGCTCGGTCGCGGAGCTGGTGAAGGGCCGCCTCGAGGGGCCCGCCGCGCTTCCCGTGCGAGGGCTGAACAGCCTGGCGGACGCGTCGCCGGACCAGATGACCTTCATCGTCGACGCCGCCAACGCCAACCGCTGGGCGTCGTCGAAGGCGGGCGTCGCGGTGGTGACGAAGGGCGTCGAGGTGCCCGGCCACGACGCGTCGTCGCGCGCGCTGGTCGTCGTGGACAACGCCGACCTGGCGATGATCGCCGTGCTGGAGCTCTTCTGGACCGGCGACGAGCTGCCGGCACCCGGCATCCACCCCTCGGCGTCGATCGACCCGACCGCGAGCGTGGGCCCCGGTGCGCGCATCGGCGCGGGCGTCGTGATCGGCCCACGGTGCCGGATCGGCGCGGACGTCTCGATCCACGGCAACGCGACCCTGTACGGCGACGTGACGGTCGGCGACGGCGCGCTGGTGCACGGCGGCGTGGTCATCCGCGAACGCAGCGTCATCGGCGCGCGCTGCATCCTGGGCGCCGGCTGCGTGATCGGCGGCGACGGCTTCGGTTACCGTGCGTCGGCGGACAGGTCGCGCGTCCTGCGCGTGCCGCACCTGGGCCACGTGGTGCTGGAGGACGAGGTGGAGATCGGCTGCGGCACCACCGTCGACCGCGGCAAGTTCGGCGCCACGCGCATCGGCGCCGGCACCAAGATCGACAATCTCTGCCAGATCGGCCACAACGTGGTGATCGGGCGGATGTGCATGCTCAGCGGGCACTGCGGCATCGCCGGCAGCACGCAGCTGGGCGACGGCGTCATGATGGGCGGCGGCGCCGGGCTGGCGCCGCACCTGAAGATCGGCAGCGGCGCCCGGATCGCCGCCCGGGCGGCGGTGATGAACGACATCCCCGCCGGGGAGGCCTGGGGCGGGTATCCGGCGCAGGAAATGCGCGGTGCGTTGCGGGAGGAGGCGGCCCTCCGTAAACTTGCCGCCTCCGCCAAGCCGCTGCTCAAGCTGATCAAGGACGACTGACGTCCTGGGACACGGGCCGCGCGCGGGGGCTGACCCGTGACCGCCGCCCCGTCCGCCCAACCCCGCAGCGCCGACCTGGCCGTGCCTCCGGGCGCGGTGCGCCAGCGCACGGTGGCCGCGCCGGCGGTGATCGCCGGCAAGGGCCTGATGCTGGGCCGCGAGGCGACGCTGACCATCCTCCCGGCGCCCCCGGACCACGGCATCGTCTTCGAGCGCGTCGACCTGGACCCGCCCGTCCTGATCCCCGCGCTGGTCTCCAACGTCATCCCGAATGCCCGGCGCACGACGCTGAAGGCAGGCACCACGACCATCGAGACGGTCGAGCACTGCCTGTCCGCGCTGCGCGGCCTGGGCATCGACAACGCGCTGCTGCGCCTGCACGGCCCCGAGGTACCGCTGGGCGACGGAGGCGCGCTGCCCTTCGTCGAGCCCCTGCGCGCCGCCGGCATCGCCGAGCAGGACGCCCCGCGGCGCACGTTCAAGCTGCGCGAGCCCGTGCTGGTCGAGGAGGGCGATGCCTCGATCGCCGCCCTGCCCTGCGACAGCCCCGCGGGCATGAAGGTGCTGTACGACCTGGACTACGGCGCGAACGCGCTGCGCATCCCGCACCAGTCGTGGAGCTTCGACCCCGCGCGCGACGACTACGCCGCCGAGATCGCCCCGGCGCGCACGTTCAGCCTGAAGGAAGAGGCCGAGGCGCTCTGGCAGGCCGGCCTGTGCCGCCACCTGACCCCGCGCGACGTGCTGGTGATCGGCGACGACGGCCCGATCCAGAACCAGTTCCGCTTCCCGAACGAGCCCGTGCGTCACAAGATCCTGGACGTGATCGGCGACCTCTCGCTGGTCGGCCCGGTGATCGAGTGCCAGGTGGTGGCCAACCGCAGCGGCCACGGCCTGAACCGGCAGCTGGGCATGCGCCTGCTGCGCCTGATGCAGCGCGAGCGCCAGGCGCGGCTGCTGGTCGAGGGCCGGCAGATGGACGCCCGTGCCATCGGCCGCCTGATGCCGCATCGCTTCCCGATGCTGCTGGTCGACCGCGTGCTGGAGGTCCAGCCCGGCCGCCGCGCCACGGGCGTGAAGAACGTCACCATCAACGAGCCCTTCTTCCAGGGCCACTACCCCGGCACCCCCATCATGCCGGGCGTGCTCATCGTCGAGGCGCTTGCCCAGATGGGCGGCCTGCTGCTCAGCCAGACGCTGGAGCACACCGGCAAGGTCGCGGTGCTGCTCTCGCTGGACAAGGTGAAGCTGCGCAAGGCGGTGACCCCCGGTGACCAGCTGGTGCTGGAGGTCGAGGCCATGCGCGCCACCAGCCGCAGCGCCGCCGTCAAGGCGCGCGCCCTGGTGGGCGAGAAACTGGCCGCCGAGGCCGAGATCCGCTTCATGATGGTGGACCAGGACTTCGAGTGACGGCAACCCGGGCGCCCGCGCCCACGAGCGAGACATGACCATCCACCCCACCGCGATCGTCGACCCCTCCGCACGCCTGGCCAAGGACGTGACCGTCGGCCCGTGGTGCGTGGTCGGCCCGGACGTCTCGATCGGCGAGGGCACGGTCCTGCACCCGCACGTGATCGTCGAGGCACACACGCGGATCGGGCGGCAGAACCAGATCTTCCCGTTCGCCTACGTGGGCGGCACGCCGCAGGACCGCAAGTACTTCGGCGAGCGCACCACCTGCGAGATCGGCGACCGCAACCAGATCCGCGAGCACGTGACGATCCACCGCGGCACCGAGAACGGCGGAAGCGTGACCCGGATCGGCAGCGACAACCTGATCATGGGCACGGTGCACGTGGCCCACGACTGCATCATCGGCAACGGCTGCATCCTGGCCAACAACGTGATGCTGGCCGGCCACTCGGTGGTGCAGGACCACGCCAACCTCGGCGGCGGCGCGGGCATCCACCACTTCGTCGTGATCGGCACCTGCGCCTTCGTGGGCGCGATGGCGCGCGTCAGCATGGACGTGCCGCCCTTCATGATCGTCGAGGGCAACCCCGCCGAGGTCCGCGGCCACAACCACATCGCGATGGCCCGCCGCGGCTTCACCGAGACCGACATCGAGGCCATGAAGGAGGCGTACAAGCGCCTCTTCCGCGACCGCGGCGGCATGCTGGCCGAGAAGATCAGCGGCCTGATGGCCAAGTACCAGGGCGTCCGCTCGGTCGAGATCCTGGTGAATGCGGTCAACGCGCAGGCCCGGGGCGTCCACGGACGCTCGCTGGAGACCCAGCGTGGCGACGACCGCCGGCTGGGCCTGGGACGCCCCCAGTGAGCCCTGCGGCCCCTCCGGGCCCGCGTATCATCCCCGGACCATGACCTCCGCCCCTCGCCACGAGAAGGTCGACGAGATGATGGAGCGCGCCGAGGCCGCGCTCCGTCGCTCGCAGTGGTTCGAGGCCGAGCGCATCGCGCTCAAGGCGCTCGAGCTGGCCCGCCGCGAGGAGGACTTCGCCGCGATGGCCCGGATCGTCCTGCCGCTGCAGGAGGCGCGCCGCCAGCGCGTGCAGGCGGCCGTGACCGCCGCCAAGAAGAAGGTCCGCATCCTGGACGCCGACATCACCGAGGAGATGCCCCTCTCGCCGGGCGCCTACCTGGTGCAGCCGCCGACCGTCGGCGCCGACGCGCGCCGCCTGCGCCTGGCCGCCCTGCGGCGCGAGGTGCCGGTGGCCGTCATGTGCCGCGAGCCGCGGACCCAGCGCGGGCAGTGCCCCGTGGTGGCGATCGGCGCGATCACGGTGCGCGCGCGCATCGACGCGCCGAAGGACTGGGACAAGCCCGACTTCGCCTGGTTCGTCCGTGCGATGGAGGAGCTGGGCGACGCGGCGATGGAGATGCTCGACTCGGGCATCGAGCTCGACCGCCAGATCGACTACGTCCTGAACCTGCTGGACACCGTGCCGGACCACGAGAAGCTGCACCAACTGCTGGCAGCCAAGTGCGCCGAGGCCGCGAAGGGGTTCGTCCGCAGCAGCGCGCCGGCGGGCGACGTGCTGGACGAGGAGCTTGCGGGGATCGACGAATCCGAGCTTGAATCCGAGCTGGGCGGCGGCCGCCGCAAGCGCGAAGAGGACGAGGAATAGCCGTCCTGCGGGGCCCGGCCGCGCGCGGCGCGGCCCGCGCGGTCACCGCCAGTCAAGGCCTTCGAAAAGCGTGTTCAGGTTGTCGCAGCCGTCGTCGGTGACGACGACCATGTCCTCGACGCGGCAACCGCCGTGGGCGCGCCCGTACAGGCCGGGCTCCACCGTCAGCGCGTCGCCGCGCACCAGCGCGGGACCCTTGAAGTCGAGCAGCGGCGGCTCGTGCACGTCCAGGCCGATGCCGTGGCCGGTGCCGTGGGTCATGCCGGTCCACGTGTCCGGGGCGTCTGCGGGCGGCATGCCGCTGGCATAGCCGTGCGCATGGATCACGCCCAGCGTGGCGCGGTGGACGTCCTCGCCGGTGGCGCCGGCGCGCACGGCGGCGATCGCCGCGCGCTTGGCCTCGACGACCGCGGCGTGCATCCTGCGCGCCTCGGGGTGCGGTTCGCCATTCACCACCGTGCGCGTGCAGTCGCCGTTGTAGAGCGTCTTCATGCAGCGCGGGAAGATGTCCACGATGACCAGCTGCTGCGTGCGCAGGTCACCGTGGCCGTGCTCGTGGCAGTCGGCGCCCTGCGCGCCGCACGCGACGATCGACGGCGCGTTCTGGAAGCCCAGGCGCAGCAGGTGCACGTCGATCATGAAGCGCAGGCGCTCGGCGCTCAGGCGATCGCCCTCGTGGAAGAGCACGCCGTTGCGGTCGGGGACGGCGCGGGCGACGGTCTCGCAGGCCATGCGCATGGCGTCCTCGGTGGCCTGCTGCGCGGCGCGCAGCCAGGCCACTTCCTGGGCGTCCTTGGCACGGCGCGCGGTCACGCCCATCAGCGGGTCGTACGCAAGCGCGATGCCCGCCTGGCGAAGGTGGTCGGCGTAGATGAGGGGCAACGTCCGGTCCGACGTCACCTTCGTGACCCCCTGACGGCGCAGGCACTCGGCCACGGCCTGCGCGGTGGCCGTCTCGCGGTCGCCCGAGAGCCCGCCGACAGGCTCGAAGTCGCGTGGGCACGCCACGGCGTCCGCACGCGCGTGCTGGCGCGCGCGGCCCATCTCGATGTCGCGACAGACGAAGACGCGGTGCGGGCGCCCGCCCTCGCGGTCGAAGTCGATGCACGCCGCCGGGTCGCCCACGTTGAAGCGGACGGCGTGGAAGAGCGTCTTGTTCGTGGCGGGGATGCCGGCGATCAGGCGTGCGTGCGACATGCGGGCAGGATAGGCCCGCGCATCCTCAGCGCGTGAGCGCGCGGTACTGGATCCGGCGCGGCGCGGCGTCGGCCGGGATGCCCAGGCGGCGACGGCGGTCGGCCTCGTACGCGGAATAGTTCCCGTTGAAGAAGAAGACCTTGCTGTCGCCCTCGAACGCCAGGATGTGGGTGGCCACGCGGTCCAGGAACCAGCGGTCGTGGCTGATCACCACGCTGCAGCCCACGAAGTTCTCCATGCCCTCCTCGAGGGCGCGCATGGTGTTCACGTCCAGGTCGTTGGTCGGCTCGTCCAGCAGGATGACGTTGGCGCCCTCCTTCAGCATGCGGGCCAGGTGCACGCGGTTGCGCTCGCCGCCCGACAGGTTGCCGACGATCTTCGACTGGTCGGTGCCCGTGAACCCGAAGCGCGCGACGTACGCGCGGCTGTTCACCTCGACGCCGCCCAGGATGATCTTCTCGTCGCCGCCCGAGATGGCCTCCCACAGGTTCTTGTCGTTGGGCAGCGTCTCGCGGCTCTGCTCGACGTAGGCCAGCTTCACGCTCTCGCCCACGCGCAGCTCGCCGGAATCGGGCCTGTCCGTGCCGGTGATCATCCGGAACAGCGTCGTCTTGCCCGCGCCGTTGGGACCGATGATGCCGACGATCGCGCCCGGCGGGATCGAGAAGCTGACGTCGTCCAGCAGCAGCTTGTCGCCGAAGGCCTTGGTGATGCCCTTGGCCTCGACGACCAGCGAACCGAGCCGCGGGCCCGGCGGGATGAAGATCTCGACCTCGGCCGCCTTCTCCTTCTGGTTCTGGCTGACCATCTGCTCGTAGCGCTCGACGCGGGCCTTGTTCTTCGCCATGCGGCCCTGCGGGTTCTTGTGGATCCACTCCAGCTCGCGCGCCAGGGCCTTCTGGCGGTTCGACGCCTGCTTCTCCTCGATCTCCAGGCGGGCCTTCTTCTGCTCCAGCCAGCCTGTGTAGTTGCCCTTGTAGGGGATGCCCTCGCCGCGGTCCAGCTCCAGGATCCAGCCGGCGACGTTGTCCAGGAAGTAGCGGTCGTGGGTCACCGCGATGATCGTGCCCTCGAAGCGCTGCAGGTGCTGTTCGAGCCAGGTGACGCTCTCGGCGTCCAGGTGGTTGGTCGGCTCGTCCAGCAGCAGGACGTCGGGCTTGGTAAGGAGCAGCCGGCACAGCGCCACGCGGCGACGTTCGCCGCCCGAGAGCGTGTTCACGGCCTGGTCCGGCGGCGGGCAACGCAGCGCCTCCATCGCCATGTCCAGCTGGCTGTCGATGGTCCAGGCGTCCAGGCGGTCCAGCTTCTCCTGCACCTCGGCCTGCTTGTTGATCAGCTTGTCCATCTGCTCCGGCGTCATGTCCTCGCCGAACCTCGCGTTGATCTCGTCGTACTCCTTGAGCAGCGCGAACGTCTCCTTGGCGCCGTCGCGCACCACCTCGATCACGGTGCGCGTGTCGTCGATCAGCGGCTCCTGCTCCAGGTAGCCGATCGAGTAGCCGTTGGCGGCGGTGATCTTGCCCTCGTAGTTCTTGTCCACGCCCGCGATGATGCGCAGCAGCGTGCTCTTGCCGCTGCCATTGAGGCCCAGCACGCCGATCTTGGCGCCGTAGTAGTAGGAGATCGAGATGTCCTTCAGGATCTGCTTGCGGTCGATCTCCTTCGACACATTCAGCATCGAATAGATGATCTGGGTCTCGTTCTTGGGGCCGGACTTGCTGGGGGCTGCCATGGGGAGGGTCCTTCGGGGGTCGTCGTTCGAAGGGGAAATGGTAGCCCGTCCGTGCACTTATCCTGCATCCGGATGCCCCGCTTCCTGGACTGGATCCGTGCCAACACCAGCCGCCCCGTGCGGCGCGCCGTGGTGGGAACGGTGGGTGGCAGCGTGGTCCTGGCGGGCGTCGCGATGCTGGTGCTCCCGGGGCCGGGCGTCGCCGCGATCCTGCTTGGGTTCGGCATCCTGGCACTGGAGTTCGAGATCGCGCGGCAGTGGGTGGTGGCGCTGCGCGAACGCGTGGAGCGCGGCGCCGCCCGCGCACGGGTGCCCCGGAGCGTCCTGTGGATCCTGCCGGCGATGGGCATCGGGCTGACCGTCGCGGTGGGCGTGGTGCCCGCGATGTACGCGGTGGTGCACGGCGGCGGCACGTGGGAGGTGGTGCGCAAGCCGACCTTCGGCTGGGAGTGGTCGTGGGCCACCTATGACGGCCTGCGCGGCGCGGCCGTGAGCGATCCCGAGGCCGCCGGGATCCTGGCGCGCTGCCGTCAGCGGCCCGCGTCCTGATCGCGCAGGTGCCGCAGCAGGAACTCGCGCCGGCGGCGTGATCCGTAGGCCGTCTCGGCAGCGCCGTGGCCGGTGCCGGCCACCACCACCAGCTCGAAGTCCTTGCCGGCGCGCTGGAGCGCCGCGGCCACCTGCATCGTGCTGGCGGGGTCGACGTTGTCGTCCAGCTCGCCCACGATCAGCATCAGCCGGCCCTGCAGCTTGGCCGCGTCCACCACGTTCGAGCTGCGCGCGTAGCTCTCGTCCACCGGCCAGCCCATCCACAGCTCGTTCCACCAGATCTTGTCCATCCGGTTGTCGTGGCAGCCGCAGTCGGCCACGCCCACCTTGTAGACCGCCGGGAAGTCCAGCAGCGCACGCATCGCGTTCTGGCCCCCGGCGCTGCCGCCGTAGATGCCCACGCGCGAGAGGTCCATCCACGGCCGCGTGGCCGCGGCGGCGCGCAGCCATGCGACGTGGTCGGGCAGGCCCGCGTCCTTGAGGTTCTTCCAGCAGACGTCGTGAAACCTCTTCCCGCGCCAGTTGGTGCCCATGCCGTCCACCTGCACCACCACGCAGCCCTCACGGGTCAGGTCGCGCTGGCCGTGCCACGCGGACCACTCCTTGGGCACGAAGAAGTCGTGCGGGCCCGCGTAGATCTGCTCGACCACCGGGCGGGGTGCGGCATCGGATGCACTTCCGCAGGGGCGCCACACCACGCCCCAGACGTCGGTGGTGCCGTCGCGGCCCTTCGCCACGACGCGCTCGGGCGGCGTCCAGCCCGCGGCGACCATCGCGGACACGTCGGCGCGGCCCAGTTCGCGCACCAGCGCGCCGTCGGACGCGCGGCGCAGCTCGTGCACCGGCGGCTGGTCGACGCGCGACCAGGTGTCCACGTAGTGCGCGCCGTCGGGCGACCACGCCAGGCGGTGCGTGCCGTCGCCCTGCGTCAGGCGCACGGGCGGGCCGCCGTCGAGCGGCACGCGCACGACGTGCACGTGGTACGGATCCTGCGCGGGGTCGATCCCCATGACGCGCAGCCGCAGCGTGCGCGCGGCGGCGTCGACGTCCTCGACCTCGCGCACCATCCACGGGCCGGTGGTGACCGGCGCGAGCGCTCCAGAGGCGACATCCACGCGATAGACGTGGTTCCAGCCGTCGCGCTCGCTCATCCACAGCAGCTCGCGGTCGGAGATCCAGTGCATCCAGCCCTTGGCGGCGTAATCGACGAAGGTGGGCGATTCGTCCGCCACGACGCCGCGCACGGCGCCGGTCGCGGCATCCAAGGCGCAGAGGCGCAGCACCTGGTGGCCGCGCTGGTTGCAGCGGAAGAAGAACGTGCGGCCGTCCGCGGACCAGCGGCATTCGTCGATCGACCACGGGTTGGCGAAGAGCGCGCGCTCGAGCGGTCGCTCGGTGCCGTCGGCGGCAAAGAGGCGCGGCCAGCGCTGCTCGATGCGATCGCCGGGCTTCAGGTAGTCGATGATGCGCACCTTGGGCTGCACCTGGTCCTTGGGCGCGCTCTCGATGAGCGTCACCGGGTGCTTCTGCGCGGGGGTGACGTCCCACACCACGACGTGCGCGCGGTCGGGCGACCAGAGCGCCGGGCCCGCGAAGGACTGCGCGGCGGCGGGGAGCGCGGGCTCGGCGGGTGGCGTGGGCGGCGCGGCGGGGGCTTCCGGGGGCGCCGCCGGCGCACCGGCGGCATCACCGACCGCCGCGGCGGGCGCGTCCGCCCGGCCGGTGACCACGGCGCGGATCGGCAGTTCCTCGCCTGCCACGAATCCAAGCACCGTGCCATCGGCAGCGGTCACGCGCCACGCATGCCCGGCGTACGTCTGCTGGAAGCGCTCCGCGCCGGCGCGAAGCTCGCCGTAGCCATGCTCGCGGCCTCGAGCGTCGATCCACGCCAGCCTCACCACGCCGGGGGTGCGGTTGACGAAGGTGATCCCGGCCGATCGGCCCTGGCCGCGCGAACGCAACGGCCCCGCGGCCAGCGCGCGGTCAGGCACCTCCGAGGGGTCAATGGTCCGCGTGCGCCCCGTCGCGACATCGATCTCCGTGGCCTGCAGCCCTTCGCCGACGGGGAACAGCCGCAGCGTGCGCGCATCGACCCAGCGGACGGAGGCGGCCGGGTCGCGCAAGAGCGATTCCCAAGCGTGGGGGTCGCGGGACACCGGCGCGGCGGGCGGTGCCGCGATGGCACCGGAGCCGAGGAAGCACGTGATCACCAGGCATCGAACGATCATGCGCGCATTCCTACCACCGTGCGACCGGTGCGCCGCAACGGCGGCGCGGACAGCGGTACGCTCCCGCCGTGCCGCTCCGACTGCCCCGCACCGTCCTTCGCACCGCCCTTGCCACCGCCCTGCTTGCGTCCGCCGGCTGCATGAGCGCTGCCCCGACGGACGCCCCGCTTCGCGAGGACCTGCGCAACCGCGTCGAGCTGGCCACGAAGTGCCTGGACATCGCGGACTACGCCGCGTCGGTCTTCGAGCAGGAGAGCAGCCGCGCGCTGCTGGAGAACCGCCCTTCGCAGGAGATCGCGATCCTGGAGTACCAGCGCAACAACGTCAAGGCGACGGTGCGCGCCCTGGCGCTGAACCCGGAACCGGCCTACGCGATCGTCGACCTGTACGCCTGGGGGCAGATGGCCCAGTGGTGCTGCACGAACCGGGTGCGGCTGAACCCCACGCTGATCCCCGACAACTGCGCGCGGAGCTACGGGGCCGTCGCCGCCCGCATCAACCACGTGGCCGAGAAGGTGATCGACCCGAAGCGGCGCGCGCAGATCGACGCGCTGGTGGCGGATTTCATGGAGCACAACCCCGACCGCCTGACCATCGGCACGATGCGCCTGCAGGAGGTCGTGGACAGCCGCAAGCTGAAGCAGGTCAACCTGGACGACATGACCCCGACGATGTTCAGCCCGATCAGCGACGCCGCACGCCAGCTGGAGCAGACGCGGCTGCTGGGGATGCAGCTGGTGTGGCTGCTGGCGCGCATGCCCGTGGCGATCGGTGAGGAAGTCGAGACGGGAGCGCGGGTCGTGCTGGAGTCCGAGGGCATGAAGGGCACGCTGGGGCGCGTGGATGCCGTGGCGATGCGGCTGGAGGCGGCCGCCGGGACGCTTGCGCGGGTTGCGGAGGCCCAGGCGAAGGTCTCCGCCGAACTGGCCGGCGTCCACGAATCGCTCGACCGCATCTCGACCTCGGTTGACACGCTGAGCGGCGCCCGCGAGGTGGCGAACCGCTCGCTGCTCTGGCTGGCCGGGATCGCGGCGGGCACGGTGGCGCTTGCCACCCTCGGCGCACTGGTCGTGGTGCGCGCGGCGCGCGGCGGTCAGGGCCGCAGCGGCAGCACGTAACGCACCATCACGGTCGAAGGCATCGGCGGGTACTGCACGATGGCGCGGAAGAGCGTGAAGTCGTCGGGGTCCAGCCGGTACGAGCGCAGCACGAGGTCGATCATCTGCGGGCGGTCGTGGACCAGCTCGGTGCCGACCTCGGACAGGTCGTCGAACCGCTCGATCGAGCCCTCGATGGGCAGGCGATAGTTCTCGCGCATCACCGGGTCCAGGTCGAGGTTGCCGTGCGGGCGCCCGTAGACGACGAGCTCGGGCCGGAACTCGCCCAGCATGTCGCGATGGACCAGGATGTCGATCAGCACGTGCTCGATCGGCATGGTGACCAGCGCGCCCATCTCGCCGTACTCGGTCTCGGCCGCAGAGGATGCGTAGCGCGGGACGGCTGCGGCCTCGCGCATGCCGAACGCCAGCGTCACGGCGCCCTGCTGCCCGATCGGACCGTCCACCAGGCGATGCACCACCGTTCCGTCGGCCTCGGTGTCGCTGTGGACCTCGGCGCCCGGCGGCGAGCAGAAGGACCGCATGATGAGCGCTGGTTCGTCCTTCGTGCGCGGCATCTCGAGCGGTGCCAGCCGGCGCGGGGAGTCGGGCGACGCGGCCGCCCCCTGCCCGTAGCGATGGAAGCGGAAGAGCGGCCAGCCCTGCACCGAGCGGAGGCGCCGCAGGTCGTGGATGCCGCCGACGACGGCGCCGTCGAGCATCGACGGGTCATCGGGATTCGGGGTCAGCAGCTCGAGCATCGAGCGAACCCGCGCCTGCAGGCCCCAGACGCCCGAGTTGCCGCGGAACGCCAGCTTGCGCGAGACCTCGAGCGCGCCACCACGCGCCATGCCGTCCATCAGGAGTTCCAGCGTCGGCCGATCGCCGCCGTGCGCGACGGTCATGCGCTCGAAGTCCGCGAAACGGGCGATCACCAGGTCAAGCGCCGCGGCGCTGGCGCCGCCTTCGCGCATCGCGCCCAGCAGGAGGCGCATGCCCTCGGCGCCAGGCACGTGCGGAACAGCCTCCAGCGAATCGACCGACTGCAGGATCTTGGCGATCTTCCACGTCAGGTTCTTGTTGAGGCCGAACCGCCGCGAGACGTCCTGCGGCTTGGCCGGATCGGCCTTCACGTCGACGTAGAGCACGGCCAGCGCGGTGCGCAGCCCGGCCGCTGCGGCACGGCAGTCATCGGCGAACGAGCGGTTGGTCGGTGCGGCAGACATCGTCGTGCGTGAACGCCGTGGCGCCCTCGGAACACGAGGGGTCGAGTCGACCAAGCGTTGCGTGGACGGTATCGGCATCGTGGAGCCCAGAGATGATTCCACGGAGTTCGTCCCAGCGGGAGCGTTTTCCCTAAGGAATCTGCGAAGGTGCATAACGACGGCCCTTCGGCGACGGCGAGGGCACTACAGTGGCGCCATGCGATGGACCGTCACGTTGGCACCCGCCGTCCTGCATGCCGTCGTTGGCTGCGCCGGGCCTGGCCCCGCGCCCAGCGGCCACGCCGCGCCTGCCCGCGAGTCAGTCGCGCCGCCCACGGTCGCCGCCACCTCGCCGACCGACGCTCCGGGCCTGCACAACGTGGTCGCGTACGGGCCGGGGCTCTGGTCCGGAAGCGTGCCGGAGGGCGACGCGGGCTTCGCGACCCTGCGCGCGTGGGGCGTGCGCACCGTGATCTCGGTGGACGGCGCCGAGCCCGACCTGGCGCGAGCGCAGGCCGCTGGCATCCGCTACGTCCACCTGCCGATCGGCTACAACGGCTTTGACGAGGCCCGCAAGCTGGAACTGGCGCGCGCGGTCCACGACCTGCCGGGCCCCATCTACGTGCACTGCCACCACGGCAAGCACCGCAGTGCCGGAGCGGCGGCGACCGTGGCGGTCGCGCTGGGGCTGATGGGCACGGAACAGGCCATCGCGCGAATGCACGTCTCGGGGACGGCGCCGGGCTACAAGGGTCTCTACGCCTGCGCGGCCGGCGCGCAGCCCCTCTCCGACGCGCAGCTGCGCGAGGCACGCGTGGACTTCCCCGCCGTGACGCGGCCCAACGGTTTCGTGGCCGCGATGGTGTCGATCGACGAGGAGCTGGACCACCTCAAGGCGATCGAGGCTGCGGGCTGGTCGATTCCGGCGGATCACCCGGACCTGGTGCCGGTGGCCGTCGCGGGCGCCATCGCCGACCACTTCCGGCTGCTGCAGGATGACAAGGAGTCGAAGGCGCGCCCGCAGGCGTTCCGCGACATGCTGGCCGCCGCCGCACGCGATGCGCAGGCGATCGAGGACGTGCTGGCCACACCGCCGTCCACGGACGGGGCACGTGCCGCCGCGCTGGCTGCGCCGATGCGTGCGCTGGCAGCCTCCTGCAAGGATTGCCACGTCCGCTACCGCGACTGATCGCGGTGCGTGGGAGACGACGGGCCCGCGCCCGGCATCGCTGCCTGAATCACTCGTCCTGCCCCAGCGGCCGGATCCGCTCCGGCCGCAGCAGGCGAGCCACCACGTCGTCCGCGCGGATGGCCTGCGAGAAGTCGGCGGCAGACGCGCCACGCGCCGCTGCCGTGACGTCGCTGCGGGCGCGCAGCACCTCGAAGGGCACGGATCGGTCCAGCGCGCCCTGGTCCCACGCGTGCCGGTCAAGCGACCCGTTGAGCAGGGCCTGCACCGGCACGAAGAGCGGGACCGCGTTCCCCCAAGCCGTCCGCATGATGCCGACCGAGCAATTCTCGGTGATCGCGTTGTACCAGGCGGGCCGTGAGCGCAACCGCTGGGTGGCGGCAACGTAGCGGTCGAAGAGGTCACGCATGCGATCGGCCGGCATCTCCAGCCGGTAGCGGTGGACATGCTCGCCGCGGACATCGGTGCGGACGCGCAGCACGTCGCGCTCGTCGGCCCACACGTAGACCAGGCCGAACTGCCGGAAGGCGCTGGCCAGCGCGTCGTAGGTCTGCCCGACGCGGCGGCGCGCCTCGATCGAGACGGCCACGAAGTCCATCGTGCCGTCCGGGCGCTCGAAGCCGAAGCTCAGGATCAGGTGGCAGATCTCGGTGGGGCCCCAGTACGACATAAAGAGGTCGCAGCGGCGCAGGCGCGCTGGGTCGTAGGTCCGGTCCTCCCAGCGGGCGTCGAAGTCCGTATCCGAGCGCCAGCGGAAGTCGCGCACGCCGTGCACCGTCACCAGCCCCTCCGCGCGCGAGACCTCGGGCGCGCGGCTGCAGTCAGGCTGCCAGTCCCAGTTCGAGGGCGCCGGCCACCACCAGAATGCTGCTCCGACAGCGCCCCAGAGCGCTGCAAGCGCCGCCAGGCGCGTAGGCCAGCGCCGGGTCAGCCGGACGGCGAGAAGCGCCCCCGCCACCAGAGCTGCGGCGGCCAGCCCGCTCCACGCGGATGGACCGAAGGGCGCGAACCAGCACGCCAGGACGCACCAGCCCGTGACCGCACACCAAAGCAGCGCCGCCACCAACCAAAGCACCAGTCGGAGCAAACCTCGCATGGATGACAGTGTCCCAATAACACGGGGACTTGGCAATCCGGTCGGGGTACCCGGGGCAAAGGGTGGCCAAAAGAGGGGGCCAAACTTGCGCACGGCCGATTCCCTGCCACCTTCCCCGCGGAGTTGCTGGGTCGAGGGCGCCCGTGCCATCGCACGTGCGAACGCCCTTCCCGCCCTCCGTCCCCCCTTTCGACGGCGAACGGCGCGAAGCGCGAGTGACGCATTTCCTGCGGGCCATGCCCGCTTTGTGCTCCGGATCGTCCCTTTCCCTCCCTTTGGAGTGCTTCAAATGAAGACCCGTCTCTCCCTGGCAGCGATCCTTGCCGCCGCCGGCCTCGCCGGTGCCGCCGGCGCCGACACGACCCTGATGTCGGTCAACTTCAACAACTTCACTGCTGGCCAGCTGACCACCGACGCCACCGGCACGACCGCCGGTCAAGGCGGTTGGTACACGTTCACGAACGGAACGGGCGGCGCCGCCAACTTCAACATCGTCAACGACCCCCAGGCCGGCGGCAGCCGCGGTCAGTCGCTGGCGATCACGGCCGGCAACACCAACAGCGGCAACAACGTCACCCGCTTCGCGTGGACCAATGACGTCGCGGCCAACATCGGCACCCGTGGCCCCGGCGAGAACCTCATCGTCGCCACGTACGACTTCTACATGGGCGGCGCCGGCAGCACGAGCGCCAACCGCTACGGCGGCTACCTGTACGACGTCACCGGCTCCAAGATCCTGGCCGGCGTGACGATGCAGAACAACACCGGCCAGCTGTTCATGGTCGCCAACTACAACAACGCCGGCACGATCGGCAACTTCGCGTTCAACCTCGGCACCGGCGCCGTGCTGTCGCGCAACACCTGGTACCGCTTCGCGGTGACCTTCGACATCACCACGGGCCGCGCGCAGGCCGGCTACTCGACCGACGGCGGCGCGAACTACAACCTGTGGTTCGTCGACGGCGCTGCCGCCGGCACCCTGGTGGATGAGTTCGACCTGATCGGCAGCGTCAACAGCGGCACGGCCGCACAGGGCCAGACCATCGGCTACTACGACAACATCAGCGTGATCGCGACCCCGGCCCCGGGTGCGCTGGCGCTGCTGGGCGTCGCTGGCCTGGTGGGCCGCCGCCGCCGCCGCTCCTGAGCGCCGGACGGAAGCCTCGATTCGATCCCGACACGACCCCCGCCGCGAGGCGGGGGTCGTTCCATGTCCGGAGTGGCCGGACCAGGGCCGGTCACAGCACCGTGCCGCGCAGGATCAGCGCGGCGGCGGTGAAGTAGATGACCAGGCCCGTCACGTCCACCAGCGTGGCCACGAACGGCGCGCTGCTGGTGGCGGGGTCCAGCCGCGCGGCGCGCAGCAGGAACGGCAGCATGCTGCCGGTCATCGTGCCGAAGGCGACGACGCCAACCAGGCTCACCCACACGGTGGCGGCCAGCGCCACGTAGTGCGGACCGAAGTCGTACCAGCCCATGCGCTGCCACAGGATGACGCGCGCGAAGCCGATGAGGCCGAGCCAGCAGCCAAGCAGGCCGCCGGACGCGGCCTCGCGCAGGCCCACGCGCCACCAGTCGCGCAGCTGCAGCTCGCCCAACGCCAGCGACCGCACGATCAGCGTCGCTGCCTGCGAGCCGGAATTGCCGCCGCTGCTGATGATGAGCGGAATGAACATCGCCAGGATGACGGCGGCTTCCAGTTCGTGCTGGAACCTGCCCATCGCGGTGGCGGTCAGCATCTCGCCCAGGAAGAGCACCGAGAGCCAGCCCCCGCGCTTGCGCAGCAGCGTGGTGAACGGCGTGCGCGCGTAGGGCGTCTCGATCGCCTCCAGGCCGCCGAAGCGCTGCGCGCTCTCGGTGTCCTCGGTCTGGCTGATGTCCAGCGCGTCGTCGACGGTGATGATGCCCAGGAGCAGCCCGGCGTCGTCGACGACCGGCAGCGCGTTGCGGTCGTACTTCTTGAACATCCGCACGACCTCGGTGAGCTCGGTGCGTGCCGGGATCGCCACGGGCGCACGCAGGTCCAGGTCGCCGACGCGCGCGTCCGGGCTGGACTTCACCAGCTCGGCCAGGCTCAGGTCCGAGACGTACCGCCCCGCCGGGTCCACGACGAACAGCGTGCTGAACGTCTCCATGCGCCGCGTCGACCGGCGGACGGCGTCGATCGCCTCGTGCGCCGTCATGTCGGGGCGCAGCGCGACGTACTCGGGCGTCATCACGTGCCCGGCGCTGTCTGCGGGGTAGCCCAGCAGCGTGCGCGTCGCGGCCAGCGCCTGGGGCGGCAGATCCTCCAGGATGCGCCGCGTCACCTCGGCCGGCAGGTCGTCCAGCAGCATGACGCGGTCGTCGGGCGACATCGCGCCCACCAGTTCGGCCGTCTGCTCGCTTGAGAGCGACGAGACGAGCTCGGCCTGCTGCTCGACGGGCAGGTGGCTGAACACCTTGCCGGCGCGGTCCTTCGGGAGCAGCCGGAACAGGATGCCCTCGTCCTCCGATGGGAGGTCGGTGATCACCTCGGCGAGGTCGGCGTCGTCCATGTCCTCGAAGGCCGCGCGCAGGCCGGCCCAGTCGCGCTTGGCGATGAGCTCCTCGACCTCGAGCTGGACCAGGTGACCGAGCATGGACGGGCGAGGGTACCACCCGACAGGGAACACGGCCCGGCGCAAAGGGCCGGGCCGCGAGGGATGACAGTTGCCCCGGGGCCCGCGGATGGGACAGGCAATTCCAGACCATGGATTCCGATTCAGGGGCGCTGGATCCGATCGAATCATGGGCTGCTGTTCCACGACGCGTTATCGCGCACCCCACACGAGAGCCTGGATCCCATGCACGCCTTCACCACGCGCCTGCACGTCTCGGGGCTCAATCTGGCCGCCGGGCAGCTGATGGCGAATTTCTTACACCAGCGACTGCACCCTGCTGCGCGTCAAGGGCACCCTGCCCAGCGGCGTGGTCTTCAACCCCTGCGGCGGGACGGCGGTCGTGAACCTGTCCGGCAACTACACGTTCAACAACGCGGCCGCCACGACCGACGCGGTGACCATCCCGGCGTCGTGCAACGAGGGCAGCGACGGCAGGAAGCACGTGGTACGTGCGCATCGGATCGGCCTCGACGGGCACCGGCTCGGCCACGGTGGCGTTCGCGTGCCAGCAAGCCGGCGTGGGCAACCTGAAGACCGACAACCAGATCGTCGGCGCCGACCTGGGCATCCTGCTGGCCAACTGGGGTCCGTGCCCCTGACGCCGGCGGGGCCAGCCGACGGTCACTTCACGCGCCGCAGCACGCCGCGCTGGACGCTCTCGGGCGTCCAGCCGGTGACGGCGGACACGGCGCCGCCGCCCGAGCGGACGCCGGCGTCGGCCTTGGTCGTCGCCATCTCCACCAGCAGGCACTCGTCCGGCGTGCCGGCGTGGACCACCTGTTCGCGCACGCCCACGCGCGACTGCTCGACCTGGAAGTCGGAGTAGAGCACGCCGTCCAGCCAGCGCGCGGGAATGACGATGCCGTTGCGCTCGTCGATCGACCAGCGGCCGGCGGCGGTGTCGCCGGCGACCAGTTCGTACGCGCGGACCTGCCGGCCGGCGGTGCCGTCGTAGGTGATCGTCCACGTCCAGCGCCCGGGCGTCGCGGTGGGCGCGACGGTCAGCGTCATGCGGACCTGCATCGGCGCGCCGCCCCACGAGGACAGGTCGCCCTGCCAGGTGCCGAGCCATGCATCGGGGAACGCGGGCGTGGCCGCGGCGGACGCGGCAGGCGCGCTGCCGGCCTGCACGGGGAACGGCTCGACGGTCTGCCAGCAGGCGGCAAGCGGGAGCGTGGCGGCGGCCAGGAAGGCGGCGTGGGCGATGCGCATCCGCGCAGGCTACACGCGGCGGCCGCTCACTCGAAGCGCAGGTGCTTCACGCTCTCGCCGCGGTCGCGCAGTTCGCGCAGCGCGTCGATCCCGATCTCCAGGTGCTGCTTCACGAAGCGGTCGGTCACGTGGCGATCGCTCTCGCCGGTCTTGACGCCTTCCGGCGTCATGGGGTTGTCCGAGACCAGCAGCAGCGCCCCCTTGGGGATGCAGTTCGCGAAGCCCACCAGGAAGATCGTGGCCGTCTCCATGTCGATTCCCTCGGCGCGGATCTCGCGGAGGTAGCTGCGGAAGCGGTCATCGTGCTCCCAGACCCGGCGGTTGGTGGTGTAGACGGTGCCGGTGAAGTAGTCGCGGTCGTGCTTGACGATGCAGGCGCTGACCGCGCGCTGCAGCCGGAAGCTGGGAAGCGCGGGCACCTCGGGCGGCATGTACTCGTTGCTTGTTCCCTCGCCGCGGATGGCGGCGATCGGCAGGATGAAGTCGCCCAGCTTGGTCTTCTTCAAGCCGCCGCACTTGCCCAGGAACAGGACGGCCTTTGGATCGACCGCCGAGAGCAGGTCCATCGTCGTGGCCGCCATCGCCGAACCCATCCCGAACGACAGGATCGTGATGTCCTCCGCGGTCGCGGACAGCATCGGCCGGTCGCGGCCGACCACCGGCACGCCGAACCGCTCGGCGAAGAGCTCGACGTAGTTCGAGAAGTTGACGAGCAGCACGTACTGCCCGAATTCCTCCAGCCTGCGGCCCGTGTAGCGCGGCAGCCAGTCGCGGACGATCTCGGCCTTGTCCTTCATGTGGGAAGGGTACGCTGCGGGCATGGACCACGCGTTCAGAGCCGTCGCGCCCATGCTCGCCCAGGCCGCCCCCGGCGACACGATGTCGCTGCTGGAGTACGTGAAGGCCGGCGGCATGCTGGGCTACGTGCTGATCGCGCTTTCCATCGTGGCGTTGGCGCTGATCGTGCGCAACGTGCTGGTGATCAGGCTGGCCGTGATGGCGCCGCCTGCCGGCACGCAGGCACTGCGCGAGATGCTCCGGCGCGGCGACCTGGCCGGCGCGCTGAAGCACTGCCAGGCGCCGGCGAACCACACCTTCGTGACCGACGTGATGGGCCCGGCGATCCGCCGCTGCGCGAACAGCCCGATGGGCGCGTTCGAGGCCCGCACCGCGGTCGAGGAGGCAGGCCAGGTCGCGACCGCCGCGTTCCAGCGGCTGAACAACGGCCTGGGCGTGCTGGCCGCGGTGGGCCCGATGCTGGGACTCCTCGGCACCGTGATCGGCATGATCGGTGCGTTCAACGCGATCGGGTCGCTGCAGGGCGCGGCGCGCTCCACCGAGCTGGCCAAGTTCATGTCGCTGGCGCTGGTGAACACGGCCGAGGGCCTGGTGGTGGCGGTGCCGTGCACGGTGGCGTTCGCACTCTTCCGGCAGCGGATCGACCGGCTGGTGGCGGTGATCGCCGCCACCGCGCTGGAGCCGCTGGCGGACGACCTGGCCGCCGGGCTGCAGGCCGCACGGCGCGGCACGCCCGCCGCCGGCGCGGCCGCGCCGATGGCCGCGCCCGCCGCCCCCGCCCCGCACGCGCCCCACGCCGCGGACCGCTGATGGCCGGCGCACCCGACACGTCCGACGCATCGTTCGACCTCACGCCGATGATCGACGTGATCCTGCTGCTCATCATCTTCTTCATGCTGAGCAGCCAGTTCGCCAGCACGGAGCTGCGGCCCGTCGACCTGCCGCAGGAGGCCGGCATCGCCGCGCCCAGCGAGGCCGCCGCCGCGCGCATGGTGATCGACGTGGCACGCGACGGCACCTACAGCGTGATGGGCGACCCGATGCCGCTGGACGACCTGGGCCGGCGCCTGGCCGCGGTGCACGCGTCGCCGGGTCTGCGCCACAGCGGAATCGTGGTGCGCGCCGACCGCAACGCGCCGGCCGGTGCGCTGAACCGGCTGGCCGAGCGGCTGGCGGCGTCGAAGGTGGCCAACTGGTCACTGGCCGTCGCGGGGGACGGTTCCTGATGCGCATGCACGCGCGAGGCACGCAGGGTTTGCTGCAGCTCTCCGAGATGCGGCTGCCGCTCATCGCGCTGATCGACGTGATCCTGTTCCTGCTGATGTACTTCCTGCTGGCGGGGTCGCTGGAGGGCGAGGAGCGCGAGCTGGCCGCCGCACTGGCCGCCGGCCAGCAGGGCCAGTCGCAGGGCGCAGGCTTCACGCCGCAGGTGGTCGAGGTCACCGCCGCGGCCGGTGCGGTGCAGTACCGGATCGGGGTGCGCACGGTGGGCAGCCGCGACGCGCTGGCCGAGGCACTGCGCGCGCTGCCGCGCGAGCCAGGCGTGACCGTGCGCGTGGCGGACGACGTGCCGGTCGCCGCCGCCGCGGCCGCCGTGCAGGCGTGCCGCGACGCGGGGTTCACGCGGATCGCGTACCAGCCGCCGCGCGCGGCGACCGCGAAGTGAGGCTGCGCTTCAGCCCCGCAGCGGGTCCAGGTGGATCCCCGGCATCTGCGCCAGGTACGGGCGGACGTGCTCGTCGTCGCTCTGCGTGAACTGCTCGAAGGTGCCGTCGAAGTGCACCAGGCCCTTGTGCAGCATGACGACGCGGGGCTTCAGCCGGCGCAGGAGTTCGGTGTCGTGCGTGACGACGACGCTGGTGCGCACCGCGCCCGCGCGCGCGGCGGCGAAGGCGGGCTGCATGCGATGGGTCGCGCCGATCAGTTCGTGGATCTGCGCGGCCATCTCGGGGTCCAGGCCGGCGGTCGGCTCGTCGTACAGCACCAGCACCGGGTCCATCACCAGCGCGCGCGCGACGGCGACGCGCTTGGCCATGCCGCCCGACAGGTCCTCGCGGTCGCGGTCCATCACCAGATCAGGGTCCAGGCCGACGTCGACCAGCGCCTTGCGCGCCAGCGGCAGGATCTGGGCGTCCTTCAGGCCCTTCACCTCGCGCGGCAGCACCGCCAGGTTTTCGCGCACCGTGCCGGTGATGAGCGCGTTGCGCTGGAAGACGAGCGCCCAGTGCAGGCGGATGCGTTCCAGCAGGTCATCGTCCGTCGAGTCCAGCGGGCAGAGCGGCGCTGCGCCGTCGGGGCCGGGGTCGACCGAGTGGTCCGCCACCAGGACGCGCCCTGAATCGGGCGGGTAGTGGGCCGTGATCAGCTTCAGCAGCACGGTCTTGCCACAGCCGGACCCGCCCACGATCGCCACCAGTTCGCCGCGCGCGATCGACAGGTCGACCCCCTTCAGCACGGGCTTGCCGTCGAAGGACTTGTGCAGGTCCTCGCAGACCACTTCCGGAGGCGTGGCAGGGTCGGGCATCGGGCGGAGGGTACCGGGCGCGCTACGCTGCGGTCATGAGCGAGGAACCGCGGAACCGGAAGCTGGCGATGGTGATCTTCGGGGTGCCGATCGTGGTCCTCGTGCTGATGGCGACCAGCGTCTTCCTGATCATGACGCGGCGGCCGGACCCCGCGACGGCGATCGTGCCTGCCCCCGCGGCCCCCGCGGCGCCGAAGGGCCTGTCGCTGGCGGGCACCGAGTGGCAATGCCTGACGATCGCCGGCACGGCGGTCAAGGACCCCCAGCCGCCCACGCTTGCGTTCGGGGCGGACGGGCGGGCTTCGGGATTCGCGGGGGTCAACCGCTACGGCGGCAGCTGGGAAGCCGCCGCGGGCACCGCGCTGAAGCTGGGGCCGATGGCCGCCACGCGCATGGCGGGGCCGCCGGAGCGCATGGACCTGGAGCAGCGGTTCCTGGCCGCGCTGGAAGGCGTGGACGCGGCCACGGTGCAGGGCCCGACGCTGGCGCTCCGGCGCGCGGGCACCGTGACGGCGACGTTCGGGAAGGTGCTGGCGGGCCCGGGCGCCGCGACGGCGAAGTGAGCCCGCCGGCGGACGCGATGCCGGCGAATGCGACGCCGCCGGCCCGCACTCAGTGCGCGGCGGCCTGCAGCGCCGGGTAGTCGACGTAGCCCTTCGGGCCGCCCATGTAGAAGGTGGACTGGTCCGGCGCCGCGAGCGGCGCGCCGGTGCGGAAGCGCTCGACCAGGTCCGGGTTCGCGATGAACGGCACGCCGAAGGCGATCGCGTCGGCGGTGCCCTGCTCGATGGCTCGCTCGGCCTCGTCGCGCGAGAAGCCCATGTTCAGGATCAGCGCGCCACGGAAGGCGGCGCGCGCAGGCGTGACCACGTCGCCCTTCTGCACGCCGGCGAAGTCGGCACGCATCAGGTGCAGGTAGGCCGCGCCGCGGCGGCCGAGTTCCGCGGCCACGTGCGTGGTCAGGGCCACCGGGTCGGAGTCCTTCATCGAGTTGTAGCTGTTCAGCGGGGAGATGCGGACGCCGACGCGATCGATCCCGATCTCCGAGGCGCACGCATCGACGCATTCCAGCAGCAGGCGCGCGCGGTTGGCGATGCTGCCGCCGTACGGGCCCGTGCGGCGGTTGCAGCCGTCGCGCAGGAACTGGTCCAGCAGGTAGCCGTTCGCGCCGTGCACCTCGACGGCATCGAAGCCCGCGGCCTTCGCGTGGCGCGCGGCGCGGCCGAACGCCGCCACGATGCCGGGGAGTTCGTCGTCGCGCAGCTCGCGCGGCGCGACGTGCGGCTGGGGGCCGGAGAGCGTCATCACCTGGCCATCGATCGGCGTGGAGCACGACGAGACGGTGCCCCGGCCGTCGTTCATCGACGGGTGGCACGCGCGCCCGCCGTGCCACAGTTGCAGCGCGATCCGCCCACCCGCGGCGTGGACCGCGTCGGTCACGGCCTTCCAGCCGCGCACCTGCGCGTCGGAGTGGATGCCGGGCTCGGCGATGAAGGCGCTGTTGCCCTCCTCGACCATCGTGGCCTCGGCGATGACCAGGCCGGCCGAGGCGCGCTGCGCGTAGTACTGCGCCATCAGCGCACCCGGCACGTGGCCAGGCTCGGCGCGGCAGCGCGTGAGCGGCGCCATGACGACGCGGTTGGGCAGGCTGAGGGCGCCGATCCGGACGGGGTCGAGCAGCGTGGGCATGGCGTATTCCGCGGGGAGCAGGCGAGCGGCGGGAACGATCGGACGGTGGCGAGCCGGGCGGCTCCGGCTCAACCCTTCCAGATGAACTCGATGGGCGCGTCGACGTCCGCACCGAGGCTCTTGTGCACCGGGCAGGTGCGGGCGGCGTTCTCCAGCAGTTCGCGCTGCGGGTGGCCGGCCGGAAGCGGCACGGTGACCACGGTGTGCAGGCGGCGGATGCGGCGCAGGCCCTCGGTGGCCATCTCCTTGTGCGTGACCGCGGTCATGCCCTCGACGGCCAGCGCGTGGCGCTGCGCGACGATCCCGATGATCGTCATGATGCAGCAGGGCAGTGCGGCGGCGACCAGGTCGGTCGGCGAGAATGCCTCGCCCTTGCCGTGGTTGTCCTTGGGGGCGTCGGTCAGGATGACGGAGCCGGAGGGGCCGTGGACGGCCCGGCAGCGCAGGTTGCCTTCGTAGGTGGCGGTGACTTCGACCATGGGAGCCTCGGGTGCGGCCGCGCGGCACGCGCGGGGATGGACACTCTACCGCCGTCCGCCCTGCCCTACGCTGCGCACATGTCCCTGACCGTCCGACCGATCGAGCCGCGCGACCTGCCCGAGGTCCGTGCCGAACTCCAGACGCACTGGCATTCGCACCAGATCTGGTCGCTGGGCCGCTGCCACCAGGCAGACGCCCTCCCCGGTTTCGTGGCCGAGGCCGCCGGAGCGTTCGCCGGGCTCGTCACGCTGAACATGGACGCGGGCGCCTGGCAGTGCGAGGTGATCACGCTGAGCAGCCGAGGCAAGGCGCCGGGCACGGGCGCCGCACTGCTGGCCGCCGCCGAACGCCACGCGCGCGCGCACGGCTGCCGGCGCATCTACCTGACCACGACCAACGACAACACGGCGGCCATGCGCTTCTACCAGCGCCAGGGCTGGCGGCTGGCGACGCTGCACGCGGGGATCGTCGACCGGGTGCGGCAGCTGGTGCCGGACCTGCCGCTGACGGGCTTCGACGGAATCCAGATCCGCGACGAGGTCGAGCTGGAGCGCTGGCTGGTCGACGGCGGGGCGTGAACCGACGATGCGCGGCGAGGCCGCGCCGATCAACCCCAGCGCGAGAGCATGAACCCGAGGTCGGACCCGTTCACGATGCCGTCGCCGTTGAAGTCGCCGGGACCGGCGGTCCCCCACGCCGCAAGGAGCGCCCCGAGGTCGCTGCCATTGACGATGCCGTCGCCGTTCAGGTCGGCGGGGTTCGGCACGGGACCGGGCACCTGCAGGCCGACGCCGGCGCCGGCGGGATCGCCCGCGGCACCCGGACGGAACAGTCCCAGGCTGGCGGTCCCGACGACCGGGGCCGTCGTCGCATCGAACCAGAAGTTGTAGAGCGTCGCGAAACGCAGCGCATTTCCGTTGACGTTGGAGGCGAAGTCGCCGCCCTTCCACGACACCTCGGACGACGACAGCGAGACCGTCCAGTCCGTCGGGTCGAACGGCTCGCCCGAGTGGTAGTTGATGTCCTTGAAGCCGGCGTTGCTCGCCACCACGCCCGCGGGGAGTGCGATCGCCAGCTGGCGGGCACCACGGTGCGAGTTCAGGTTGTGGATCGCATACTCGTAATGCCAGGTGCCGTTGGGGTTCTGCGTCACCTTGCTGGCCACGATGAAGCGGCCATCGTTGGGGACGTCGGCGTAGGTGATCTGCACCGACGGATCGGCAGCCTGCCACGCCTCGATCGCCGGCTTCTGCTGGATCGTCGAACCGGTCAGTGCGATCGTGTACGCGCCGCTGGTGAGCGAACCCACGGTGAAGGCGCGGTACGACGCGTTGTTGTTCTTGTTCCCGGAGGCGGCATCGCCCTGGTGGACGTAGTGCCCCTCGGCGAAGTACAGGGCACCCGCGTTCTGGGCGGGATTGAGGTCGTTCGCGTTGATCTGCACGCGGCGCCCGATGGTCGCCGGCGCCGAGGGCATGCCCGCGTTGATGCTGCCGGGGAAGACCCCGGTGCTGGCGTTCACCTCGCTGCGGCAGCCCAGGCCCGACTGGCTGCCGTTGAGGCTGGCCGAATAGGGGTCCGAGCAGCCGACGCCGAGGTAGTTGCCCGTGCCCGACGACTGGCACGCGCCGCAGAGCGTCTGCTGCAGCGCGGTGAAGCCGTGCTTGCCCCAGCCCATTCCGATCTGCTCGAAGCGGCCGTTCCTCAGCCGGTACGCGTTCATCGGGATGAACGGATGGCGATTGTCAGGCGACGCGAACCACTCGAGCTGCGCCGTCCCGATGTTGCAGCTGGTGGTGCCGAAGGCATAGGCCATGATCGTCTGGCCATTGACCACGACGCTGCCGTACTTGGTGACGTCCGGGATCGCGCCGACGATGACGTCCTGGCCCGAGGCACCGCCGCCGCCGCCGCCCCCCCCGCCGCCACCGCTCCCGGCATCGACGACGTTGAGCGCACCCGGTCCGAAGTTGCCGGCCCCGTACCCGCCCACCGCGATGCGGTAGGTGGTGCCCGCCGTGAGGGCGACCGTGACCGTGCTCTGGTACGCACAGGCGTCGTCATTGCATCCGACGACGGTGTCGGCCACGTTGCACGTCGTCATGACGGCGATGCGCGTGTCCCACGTGGCCAGCTTGCAGGTGCTGAAGGTGTAGTTCGAGGTCGCGGTGGGCGTGAACGTCCAGAAGACGCACTTGTACATCGTGTGTGCGCCACAGGGCGCAGCGGCGAACACCAGGTTCACCGTGGCCGAGGTGGTGTCGAACGCGTTGTCGCCGATCGCGGCCGCGGTGGCAGCGGCACAGTCGTTCGATGCCGCCGAGGACTGGAAGGACTCGGCACCCGAGTTCATCTGGCCGACGAGGAGGGCGGTGCCGCCCACGAGGAACGCACCGACGACGGTTCGAATCTTCATGGGGGGAGAATAGCCCCGCCCCGGAACCTTCCAAATCAGGGCTCGCCGGATGCGGGGGGATTCCCGCCATCGAAGCCCGTGCCCCCGGCGGGTGCGGGCTTTCCGGGCGTGGGTGGGGAGGCCGGCGCCGCGCCCGCGGGCGGGACCTTGCCGGACCCATGTTCCGGGTTCCCCTGCGCGCCTGGGGCCGAGAGCGCATCGTTCAGGAGCACCGCCAGGCGCACGCCGGCGGCCTGCAGGCGCTGCTCCAACACCGGCCGGAAGTGCTGGAAGTAGGCCTGGTCGACGCCGGTCCTGGGGTTCGGGGCATCGCGGTACAGCGTCCGTGTGATCGCGAACGACTCGTTGGCCCAGGCCACGGGGTCGGTGACGCCGCCCCACTGCCGGCGCTCGTCGGCGGTGATGGCCTCGCGAAGGTCGGCGGAGAGCGTGGCCCAGCCGCCCTTCACGCTCTTCAGGCGCTCGCGGATGAGGTCGGTGTCCCAGACCTTGTGCATGTTCGACTTCTTGCCGAACGACTGAACCGTCAGGGAGTTGCCGCCCTTGTCGTCCTTGTACGAGACGTGGAACGGCTGGTGGATGTCGCCCACCAGGTGCATCACCAGCCGGAGCGCGAGGAGCCGCTCCTCCTTCGGCCGGCTGCGGTCCTTCAGCACGCCGCGGTAGCGGATGATCGCGCTGACGATCTCGCCTTCCTTGACCGCGTCGCGGCGCCCGTCCACCGACGTGGCGCCGCGCGGCACGTTGATGTAGTGGAGCGGCTTGATCCAGTCGTAGGTGCGGTCGTCGCGGACCTCGTCGGCCCAGGTGCAGGCGTCGGCGATGGTCTGGTCGCCAAGCAGGTCGCGCACCTCCTTGGCGGCGGACTCGGTCAGCGCGGCGGACGCGATCGTCCCGACGATGCGGTGCCCCTCCGAACCCCACGCCAGCGCGGACGCGGTGAGCGAGAGCGAGAGGACGGTGCCGACGATCGCGCGGAGCATCACCGCAAGGTACGCGCCGGTGCGGGCCGCCGCGCCGGCGAACCGGTCACTTGGCGGCCTTGTTGGGACCGGCCGGCACCGGCGGGATGTCGCGGGGGTCGATTCGGATCAGCTCCTGCAGGTGACGGATGCCGGCCTCGAGCTGCGCGTCCGCGCCCGTGAACGTGGCGTACGGCAGGTTGTCGACGACGACGTCGGGCTCGACGCCGCGGCCCTCGATGAGCCAGGCGCCGCTGGCGTCGAAGACGCCGTTCTCGCCGGCGCTGGCCAGGCCGCCATCGACGACGGTGTTGCTGGAGCTCAGCCAGATCTCGCCGCCCCAGGTGCGAGTGCCGATGACCTTGCCGAGGCCCAGGCGCCTGAAGCCCTCGCTGAATGCCTCGCCGTCGCTGGCGGTGCGTTCGTCGCACAGGACCACGATGTGCCCGCGGAACGCGTACTGCATGTTCCAGCTGGGCGCGCGGCCGGCGGACTGGTTCCAGTACATCCACGCCTTGCGCATCAGGCGCTCCAGCACCCAGCTGTCGATGTTGCCGCCGCGGTTGTGGCGGACGTCGACGATGAGCGCCTTGCGGTTGAACACGGGGTAGAAGTCGCGCGCGAAGTCGCCGATGTCGCCCGTGCCCATCTGGCGCAGGTGGACGTAGCCGATCTGGCCGCCGCCCAGGCGCTCGACGCGGTTGCGGCGCTCGACTTCCCACGCGCGGTAGCGAAGGTCGGCGTCGGCCTGCGCGGTGAGCGGCTTCACGATGACGTCGCGCGGCTCCTTGGCGCCCTTCGGCAGCACCGAGAGCAGCACCTGGCGGCCGGCCTTGGCGCGCAGCAGCGCCGAGGGGTGCGGCACACCCAGCGTGGGCGCGCCGTCGATCGCCACGATCACGTCGCCCACGCCCACGTTGGCGGCGGGCGCGGCCAGCGGCGAGCGCACCTGCGGCTCGTCGGGGTCGCCGGCGGGGATCGCGTCGACGCGCCAGCCGCCCAGCGCGCGGTCGGGCACCAGGTCGGCGCCCAGCGTGGCCACGGCGACGCGGTCGGTGCCCTCGCGCAGGTCGCCACCGCGCACGAAGTGGTGCAGCGCGCTCAGCTCGCCCGTCATCTCCTGGAAGACGTCGGAGAGCTCGTCGCGGCTGCGGACGCGGTCCACCCAGGGGCGGTACTTGGCCAGCACGGACTTCCAGTCCACGCCATGCATGTTGCGGTCGTAGAAATAGTCGCGCAGCAGGCGCCAGGCGTCGACGGTCATCTCGGACCACTCGTTGCGCGGCGTGATCGAGAGCGCGATGCCGGAGAGGTCGACGGGCTTGTCCAGCTCGACCTTCGCGGGCTTGGCGTCGACGACGAACCATCCCTTCTCCTTGCGGAGCAGGAACTTCTTGCGGTCGGCAGTCAGTTCGGCGGAGCGGATGCCGGTGGCGACGGTCTTCACCTCGGGCTTCTCGTTGCCGATCGCCAGCGCAAGCAGCGTGCCGCCGGCCGGGCTGTCGTCGTCGGCCAGCGCCTCGGGGGTGAAGCTCATCCAGAAGACGGCGCCGTCGGTGACGAACAGGCCGCCGCGGCCGAACGCGGTGGGCTTGATGGGCAGCGGTTCGAGGCGCGCGGCCAGGCCGTCGGCGTCGATCTCGACCGTGACGGGAGCCTTGCCCTTGGCGGGCTTGGCGTCCTTGGGGGCGTCCTTCGCGTCCTTCGCATCCTTCGCGTCGTCGTCATCCTTCGCCTTCGCGGCGTCCTTCTTCGCGGCCTCGGCGGCGGCGTGGACCTCGTCCTCGGGCAGGAACGGCGAGCGCGTGCCGGCCTTCAGCGCCAGTTCGTAGACCAGGCCGGGCTTCGCGAAGTACGGCTCCGGCGCGCGCGGGCCCCACGGGCTGCCGACCACCGAGTCGAACGTGCGATCCGACTGGAAGTACAGGAACCTGCCGTCGGTCCCCCACGAGGGGCGGTAGCTGTCGTAGCGGTCGGTGGTGGCCAGGAGCGTGGGGCCGCCGTCCGCGGGCCAGAGCTTGACCTGCTGGTTCATGTTGGCCGCGGGCGCGACGTACGCCAGCCAGCGGCTGTCGGGCGACCACGCCAGGTCGGACAGGTCGTCGACCGCGTTCTCCTCGACCAGCGTGTTGCGGCCGCCCTCGACCTCCAGCACCCACAGGCGGTGGCGCTTGTCGACGTGCGCGATGCGCGTGCCGTCCGGCGACGGCACCGCGCGCCAGCGGACGGTGTCGCCGTCCGACGTGCGGCGGACCGGCGCGCCGACGCCGTTCGCGGGCAGCGTGACGACCTCGAGCTCGCCGGACTCGTCGCTGACGGCGACCAGCTGCGTGCCGCCGGGCATGAACGCGGCCTCGCGGTAGCGGATGCCGCCGCGGCGGTCGGCGTCGACGATGCGGCCCTGCCCCGCCTTGGCGGGCACGACGAAGACGCGGCCGCGGATGGTCAGCACCAGGCGGTCGCCGTCGGGCGACGGGTGCACGGCGCCGGCGGCGTCGGCGGGGTCCTTCACCCAGCGCTCGCGCAGCTGGTCGAAGTCGCTGGCCAGCGCGATGTCCAGCTTGGTGTCGGTGCCGCGTGCCAGGTCGTGGATCCAGAGGTCCGGGCCAAGCTGGTAGGCGACGCGGTCGCCGTCGATCGAGGCGCTGCCGATGTCGAAGTCCGCGTGCTTCGTGTGCTGGCGCAGGTCGGTGCCGTCGGGCTTCATCGACCACAGGTTCATGCGGCCGCTGCGGTCGGTGGTGAAGACGATGCGGCCGTTCCACGCCAGCGGGCGGCGGCTGGTGCCGTCGTAGTCGGTGGTCAGCGGCACGGCCTCCTTGGTCTGCGCGTCGGGGATGGGCAGCGTGAATGACCAGAGCTGCTGCACCGTGCCGCCCTTGTAGCGGTCGGTGTGGCTGCCCTGGAAGTGGAGCCGCGTGAAGACCAGGTGCGCGTCGTCCAGGAACGCGGCCTCGGAGCACTGCGCCAGCGGGATCGGGTTGCGCGCATCGTCCGCGGTGGCGTGCAGCCACGTGCGGGTCGAGGGCAGGTCGGTGCCGGCGTCGGTGGCGTAGAGCAGCGTGCCGTTCGGGGTCCAGCCGGTGAAGCCCACCTTGCCAGCGTCCCACGTGCGGCGCACGGGCAGGCCGCCCGCGAGCGGCATGGTGTAGACCTCGCGCGGGCCCTCGTACGCGGCGGTGAAGGCCAGCGTGGTGCCGTCGGGGCTGATCGAGGGGTCGCGTTCCTCGCCGGCGTGCGAGGTCAGGCGCGTGGCGGCGCCGCCGGTGGCGGGCACGCGCCACAGGTCGCCTTCGCTGACGAAGACCACCGTGCCGCCGCGGAGGGCGGGCATGCGGTAGTACCCCTGCGTCGGGGCGGTGTCGCCGGGCGCCACGGCGGCCGGCGCAGGCGCGGCGGCGAACGAGGCGGCAAACGAGGCGGCAAGGATCAGCGCAAGTGCGGCAGGTGCGGGCATGGCCCGCGAAAGGCTACTGGCCCGTCCACGGCTTGGTGTCGGGCTTGGTGGTCCAGCGCGGCTTCCAGCCCGGCTTCTCGACGGTCTTCCGGAAGAGGACGGTGTTGTCCAGGTCCAGGTCGCCCGACCAGATCCACTTCGCGCCCTTGAAGTCATGCTCGAAGAAGGGCTGCTTTGGGTCGATGCGCTCCTGCGTGTACTCGGTGGCCGCGGCCCAGGACGAGTCGTCGAAGCCGGGCATGAACCAGCCCTGGGGGATCGGGTCGTTGCGGACCTTCGGGTTGGCCGTGTCGCGGTCGATCGGGCCGTGCATCACGACCTTCGCCTTCCAGCTGGCGTCGGTCACCGTGCCGTCGGCGAACTTCACGACCAGCCCGCCGTCGCCGATGCTGCGGCCGTACTCGCAGCCGGTGGCCGGGTCGGCGTTGTCCTTTGCCAGGATCGCGATCGTCATCGGGTACTCGGGCAGGATGTCCAGCGCGACCACGTTGTGCGGCAGGAAGTCGATCGAGTCGACGCACACCAGCTTGCCGTTGATCCACATGGCGAACCAGTTGTCGGCGTAGGCCGCGCCGTGCACGGTGTCGGTCATCGCGGGCTTGATGACGCCGTCCTGCGGCGGGCCCTTGCCGCCGCCGCGCTTGCCGCCGGGGCCGCGGCCGGAGTCGTCGCCACGGACCGCGCCGGGCGCGGCGGTGGCCGTGCGCTTCGGCGCGATGTCGTACGAATCGACGACCGCGCCGTTGGCGCCGTCCGACTGCGCGTCGCCGCCGCGCGTGCCGCGGCCCTTGCCGCCGGGGATCGCGGTGCGGACGAACTCGACCTTGGCCGCCGCGGGCCCCACGCGCACGCGCACGTGGCCGGGGCTTCCGAGGATCGTGCCGGACGCGTAGCCATACTCCTGCGCGCTGCGCGTGCCGCCCGCGATGTTGCCGGGCTGCGGCACCTCCTGGTAGTGGATGCCGTCGCGCTGCCCGTGCACGTACAGGTGGTCGTGGCCGTGGAAGACCGCGGAGACGCCGCGCTTCACCAGCAGCTGGTGGATCGGCATCGGCCAGCCCGGGCGGTGCTCGGCGAAGCCGTCGCTGCCGTCGGCGTTGGTGCCGCCCCATTCGAAGAAGGGGGCGCTCTCGGCGCCACCGCGCGACTCCGCGCCGCCCATGCCGCCCACCAGGTGGTGGATGAACACGAACTTGTAGCGCGCCTTCGAGGCCGCCAGCGTGCGGTCGAGCCAGTCGTACTGTTCGCGGCCCAGCGTGCTGGTCCAGCTGCCGTCGACCGGCTTGAGGGGTTCCTTGGGGGCGCCGCGTTCGCCGCCGGGGCCACCGCCCTGCCCGCCACCGCCGCCACCCTGGCCGCCGCGATTGCTGCCGCCGCCACCGCCGCCGCGGATGCGTTCGGTGGTGGGCCAGAACGGATCCAGCACGACGATCTGCGCGTCGCCCCACTCGAATGCGTAGTAGTTCCCGCCGGTGCCGCCGTCCATGGTGGTGCGGCCCGTGTACATGCTGCCGGGGCCATCGCCGACGACGGGCGCGGGGAAGCGCGCGGTGCGCATGCCGTAGCTCCAGGCGGGCATCTCGCCGTCCCGGCCGCCGGTGCCGCCGCGCTCGCCGTCGTGGTTGCCCAGCACCATGAAGAGCGGCATCGCGCGGCACGGCACGCCGAACCAGTAGCGCTGCGCGTCGTACTGGGCCTCGGTGCGCTTCCACTCGGAGCCGCGCTTGTCGGTCATGAACGTGTCGCCCAGGTCCACCAGGAAGTCGGCGCCCTCTTCGCGCATGTTCAGGAGCGTGCGCTCGTACGCACCCAGGTCCACGCCCTGGTCCAGGTGCGAATCGGCCTGCATCGCGAACACGAATTCCTTGCCGGGGCTGCGCACGGTCTCGAAGGTGTTCTCCTCGCCGTGCTGCACGGGCGCGCCCGCCGCGGGGCGCCACGTGAAGCGGTAGCGGTACGAAGCGTCCGGCTTCAGGCCGTCCATGACGAAGCTGGCCGCCACGCCGGCCTTCATGGCCTGCTCGGCGGTGGTGCGCCTTCGCGCGTCGCCTTCCTGCCAGAACTCGACCTGCCCGATGCGGTCGCTCGCGGCCACGACGCTCGCGGTGGTCGCGTCGCGCGTGGGGCGCACCAGGATGACGTCGTGGTCGTGCGCGGGCACGTCGGTCTTGAACGCGGTCATGCGCGCGATCAGCAAGCCGCGGTCGCCCTTGCCGCCGCGACCTTGGCCGCCTTGATCGGGCTGAACGGGCTGATTCGGGTCGCCTTGGCCCTGACGCGCATACTTCATCGGCAGGTCCGCGGTGCCCAGCGTGATCGGCGCGATCGCCGCCAGCAGCTGGCCGAACGTCGCCGACCCCGCAGTGAGCTTCGGCTCGGCCGAAAGCGCGTAGACCGTGGCCACGTAGACCTTCTCGCCGGGCCCCTGCGAGCACGGCGGCGCGTAGCCCACGCGGCGGCCCTGCGACGTCACGCCCCACGTGCCAAGGTCGCGCTGCGCCTCGGCCAGGCCGGTGGCCGTCGGCGGGATGCCCCAGAGCACCATGTACGAATGCTCGTCGCCACCGCCCGACGCGCCGGGCGGCAGGTGGTGCATGGCAAGCGCCAGGCTCGTGGTGCCGGCGGGAACGCCGGACCACTGGAACGGCGGCGCGATGCCCTCGCCGTCGCAGGTGTAGCGCACCGGCAGCATGCCGTCCTGGCCAAGCACCGCCGAGCGCAGTACGAAGCCGTCGACGGGCTTGGAGACCGGTGGCGTGCTGTCCACGGGACCCTCGTCGCGACGCGGGGGCGGACCGCCCGCATCGTCGCGCGGCGGGCGATCATCGCCTTCCGGCGGCGGGGGCCGATCGGCACCGCCACCACCACCGGCACCACCTTGCCCGCCGCGGCCACCGCGGCCGCCGCCGCCGCGACGCGCCGTGAACGTCTCCTTGCGAGTGCTGCCGTCGGTGCCGACGAAGGTGAAGTCCCATCCGCCCGCGGGATTCGCGGCGTAATCGACGCGGCCGTTCTTGCCGTCGACCGCATAGGTCAACGACCACGCCTTCGGGCCGGTCTGCTTGAAGCCGACGATCTTCGCGCCGCGCAGCGGCGGCAGCGCGGGACGCACTCCCTGTGCACGCGGCTGCGGCTCGACGCCGTCGTTCTCGACGGTCACCTTGCCGCGCAGTCCGCCGTTGATGTACGGATACGTCTTGCTGCCGTGGTAGTGGTAGCTGCGCGTGCCGCCGTCGATGCCCTGACCGGCGGGGACCGTGCAGAAGTGGCCGCCCAGCGAATCGAGCGGCTCGGTCGCGCCCAGCGGGCACGCATCGTCCGCGCCAGGCTTGGCCTTCGGGTCGAAGAGGCCGTAGATCGCGAAGCCGTCGAGCGCGAAGGCGATCGGGCGCTTCATGCCCACGAACTTGTGCAGGAAGAAGGGCGCCGCGTGGTAGTGATAGTCGTCGCCGCGACCGCTGTGGCCGCCGAACTCGTCGAGCTCGCCACCCAGGAACGCATCGGCCCCGCGGTTGGTGAGGGCGTTGAAGATCGGGATCCCGTTGACGGCCAGCGCGATCGCACCGCGCCGCAGGTACTTGCGGCCGTCGATCGGTTCATCCGCCAGCTGCGGCTTCAGCGGCACCTGCCATGCGTTGGTGCCGACGTACGGCTGGGGCAGCGGTACCTGCTGTTGCCAGGCGACGATGCCGGTCATCAGCGTGTGCTCGAACGGCGCGTGCGGCAGGCCGTCGCCCTCGACCCACAGCCACTGCGCGTCGGCGCGCAGCGTGATGCCGGGGCGGAAGAACGCGAACGACTCGGCCTGCCACGGCAGGCCGTCCTTCGCGAGCGAAGGGGGCGGCGCGGGCGCCAAGGGCGACGCAGGCTTGGTAGGCGGCGCGAACGCCGCGTTGGCCTCGACCGCAGCCAGCGCCGTGATCACCGTCTCGCGGTCGGCCGTGACGATGCGTTCGTGCGCATCGCTGCCGTCGGGCAGCGGCGGATGCGCAAGCGCGCCCGGCGCAAGCGCCCCAGCAAGCGTGAGCGCGAACGTGGATGCGATCGTGTTCCGTGCCATGGTCGTCATTCCTCCCCGGCGGACGAGCCGCCCTTGCCACCACCCTTGCCACCACCACCCTTGCCGCCGCCGCCCTTCCTGGGCTGGTCGCCGCCGGCCGGCTGCGCGGGCGCCTTGCCATCCGCCGACGCAGGCACCGGCATCTGCGCCTTCACGTCCTTCAGGTACTCGTCCATGCGGGCCTTCATCTGCTTGACCTGCTCGGGCATCGTGGCCGCCAGGTCGTTGCGCTCGGCAGGATCCTTCGAGAGGTCGTACAGCATCGTCTGGCCGCTGTCGTAGTTGTGGACCAGCTTCAGGTTGTCCACGTAGATGGCCGTCGCGGGGCCGCCGTTGCCCAGGTCGTAGTGCGGGAAGTGGATCACCAGGTCGTTGCGCGGGCGCGTGACGGTGCCCGCGCCGCCGCCGCGCAGCACCGGCACCAGGCTGCCGCCCTCGATCGCGTTGCGCGCGTCGGGGTCGGCGGGCTTGCCAACGGGCGCGCCGGCCAGGTCGAGCACCGTGGGCAGCAGGTCCATGCCGCTGGCGCGGACGCGGCTCACCGCACCGGCCTCGATGCCCGGGCCGCGCACGATGAACGGGATGCGGATGCCCCCTTCGCTGACGCTGCCCTTGGCACCGCTGAACGGCGGGTTGGCCTGGCGGTTGCCGCCGCCGCCCTGCGCGCCGTGGTCGGCGCCGTAGAAGACGTAGGTGTTGCCGTCGATCCCCATCTCCTTCAGGGCGGCCAGCACGCGGCCAACCTGCAGGTCGACGTCGTGCGCGCCGGCGATCGCGCCCATCGGCTTGCCGCTGACGTTGGGCACCAGGCCCTTGGCGATCGCAAGCGATTCGGGCGTGGCCTCTTCCTCGGCGCCGAAGCCGTAGTGGTCGATCTGCACGTAGAACGGCTTGCCGGCCGCGTGCTGCTGGCGCATGAAGGCGATCGCGCGGTCGGTGATCGCGGTGGCCTGCTTGGGGTTCGGTGCCTCGCCGCGGTCCGGGCCCTGGTTGCTGTTGGCGCCGTCGCAGTCGTCGAAGCCGACGGCCGTGGGCGCCTTGCGGCCCACGTGCCACTTGCCGTAGTGCGCCGATGCGTAGCCCAGGTCGTGCAGCCAGCCGCCCGTGGTGCGCACCCCCTCGGGGAGGTCTGTATCGGGAGAAGGCGCGATGGTGCGCATCAGGTTGTAGCCGGGGTTGGCGTCACCGCCGGCCTTGCCGCCGCCGCCGCCGCCACCGCCGCCTTCGCGGCGGCTCGCGCCGCCCTCGTTCTGGTAGGTCATGTGCAGCTTCGCGGGGCTGATGCCGGTCACGAAGCTGGAACGCGACGGCGTGCAGCGCGGCGCGGTGACGTAAAAGTCGCTGAACCGCATGCCGTCGGCGGCCATGCGCTCCAGGTTGGGCGTCAGCCCGGCCGGGCGCGCGGTCGAGGGCGGCGTGCCGTCCATGTCGACCGACGTGCTGGACCAGCCCTGGGCCTCGCCCTGGATGAAGATGAAGTTGGGGCGCGACGCAGCGGACTTCGCGGCGGGTGGCGCCACCCCCTGCGGAGCCGGTGGCGCGGTCATGGCGGCAAGCGACGTCGCGGCAAGCGCGAGCACGGCGGAGGCGAATGCGCGGAGCATGGTTCAGTCCTCGGCGATGACGGTGCGGTCGGCACCGTGGTGCGCGTCGTGGCGGAAGAAGCCGGGTGCGAGCGGCTTGCCGGGAACCCGTTCCAGGCTGACGGCGCGCGGGCCGCCCTGCGCCTGCGGCAAGTGGTCGAACCGCATGCGCAGCACCTCGAACGTGGCGGGGTCGTACCAGAGGGCGATTTCGCGCGGTCCGCCGGACGCGCCGGCGCGGCGGGTGCCGCGGACGCAGTTGGCCGCGCGGCCGTCGATCGTCTCCGGCGTGCCGAAGGAGAGCCGGTACGCCTCCGAGAGCGCCGCAAGCCCGCCCGGCACATCGATGAACGGCAGGTCGTGCCGCGAGCCAGGCAGCGCGCCGCGGAAGCGCGACGGGTCGCGGCTGGTGCGCACCGCGCCGCGCGACGGCACGTTCCACGAGGTGCGGCCGTCGCTGCCGGTGACGGTGGTCGTGCCGTCCTCGGCGGTGCGGACGATCACCCACTGGTCGTCGCCGCGCAGCGCGAGCAGCGCACCGTCGATCGGCGGCTTGGCACGGCCACCGCGGCCGGCATTCGCGCGCTCGTCGCGCACCGGGGCGCGGCCTTCGTCAAGCGCCGAGATGCGGAACGTGCGGTCGCCCGCGGTCGCGGCGGCGGCCACGCGCGCCAGCACCTGCCCGGCATCGGCCACGGGCGTCGTGCGCAGCGAAAGCCATGCCGCGACGCCCGCGGCCGCGACCAGCGTGGCCGCGACGGCGAGCCTCCGGAAGCGCGCCAGGACCGTGACATGCCGCGCGGTGCGGCGGCCGACCGCGCCAGCCACCAGTTCGCGTTCGATCGCGTCGTGCAGCAGCGCCGCGCGCGCGGCCTCGCGGGCCAGCGCAGGGTCCGCGGCGATCGCCGCGGAGAGCCGCGCACGGCCGTCGTCGTTCAGCGTGCCGTCGAGCATCGCGTGCAGCAGCGCGTCCCAGTCGTCGGGGCGCACCGGCGGGATGGGTGCGGCGCCGCTCATGCGCGGCCCCCCTCGAGCCCGGCACGGCGCTCGATGCACGCGCGCAGGTCCTCGCGCGCGCGCTGCAGCGCCTTCGAGACGGTGTTTGGCTGCAGGCCCATCACCTCGGCGATACGGCCAGGCTTCAGGTCCGAGCGGTAGCGCAGTTCGCAGATCTCGCGCGCGCGGCCGTCCAGCCGACGCAGGCAATCGGCCAGGTGCGCCAGGTTGGCGCGGTCGGCGTCGGCCACCTCGGCCACGGCGGCGGCGAACGCATCGGCCGCCACCGGGTCCAGCGCCAGCGGTCGGCGGCGCGCGCGGCGCACGGCCGAGAGCACCACGTTGCGCGCGATCCCGATCGCCCACGGCGTGAACGGGCGCGTCGCGTCGTAGTCGTCGAACGATTCCAGGACGGCGATCGCGACCTCCTGCAGGACGTCGTCGCGCTCGGACCGGTCGGCCAGCATGGCGTGCACGAACGCCGAGACCGCAGGCTGGGCCTGGGTCCAGAGGGCGAATGCCTGGCGGGTGCGGTCGTCCATCATGGGTCCTTGTCGCCAACGACCCGAACGTGACAGGAATGCTGGCGAGGACCCCAAAACGCTTCCAGGGCGCGCGGATGCCCTGGCGGACCGCCGGAAGCGTCCGGGGTCCCCCTGCCGGGATCAGCCCGCCGGGTCCGCCAGAAGCCAGCGCAGGAGCAGCGTGCTGGGGGTGGGCGGGTAGGGCATGGACAGCCGGAAGCAGACGAAGTCCTGCAGGCGGTGCCCCAGGGCCCCAGCCCCGTGCTCCAGCAGCGCCCGGTACGCGGGGGCCACTGCGCGCAAGGCGTGCGGCAGCTCGCCGGCGGCCACTTCCTCGACGGATTCGTGCATCGGCAGCCGCAGCGCGCCCGACCAATCCGGTGCCGCGCCGATCCGGACATGCGACGCGTAGTGCGCCGCCACCGGGTCGCCGCCGCGCACCAGGCTGCGGTGGAAGAGGAGGTCGAGCTGGCCCACGCCGGTGGCGCAACCGATCGGGAGTGCCGCCTCGCCCGAGCTGTCGGGCGTGGTGCGGTAGGCCGAGCCGATGCGGCGGATCACTTCGCCGAAGCACAGGTCGAGCGGACCGCTGCGGTCGGCGCGGCGCGCCTTGAACGCCGCGTGCTGCGCCAACGGCCCCTCGCCGGCACCGATCTCGTCGTCCGTGATGCCGGCCGAGGACAGCGTTCGGATCAGCGCGGGGATGCGCGGGTCATCGCCCAGCGGCAGGCCGCCGCGCGCGGCGGGCGACGAATCGCCGTAGCGGATCAGCGGCGCGTAGACGATCCGCATCGGACCCGGTCCCAGGCGGTCGATGTCGTGCACCAGCATCAGCGCGGCCAGGTCGCAGGACGTGCCATCGTCCGACGGCGCGATGAGCTGCGCGCCGATGCGGGCGCGGACGTGCATGCCCCAGATCACGCGCGCGGCCTCGAACGACTGCCGGTGCGCCTTGCGCAGCTCGTCGCGCACGCGCTTCGGGTCCTGCGCGCCGGCACTCAGGGCGCGGACGGCGCGCGGGTCGTAGCCGCGGGTGCCGAGCGTCTCGCGCAGGGCGGCGTGCGCCTGCGCCAGCGCCGCGACGTGCGCCTGCGTGGCGCCGGCCTGCTCGATCGCGCCGATCAGCGTCGCCATCGCCCGCGCACCGGGCAGCGCGGCGAGCACGGTGGCGGCGTCGGGCGCACGGACGATCCGCATCGCGTTCGAGGCGATGTTCTTGTCGATCCGCAGGCTGCGCCCGAGTGCGCGCACGCCCTCCTGGCCGGGCAGCACATCGTGCATCGCCGTGCGCAGCGCGTGGGCCAGGCGCATGGCGGCTTCGGAAACGTCGTTCGCGATGGTCTGGAAGTCGGGGGAAGGGTGAGCCATGCGCGTGGGGAGTCGCAGGGGAGGGTGCGGACGCCGGACCGACCAAGACGCGCACCGCAGCCCTCCAATAATCCCACAGCAGCGGCTGGAAAGGCACGACGAAGGCG
>JBIKJV010000028.1:0-22386 GCA_044360755.1 Phycisphaerales bacterium | reverse complement strand
CAGCGCGACGTTCGGCATGGACGCGGGCATCGACTGGTCGACGGGCTGTGCCACCGTCCGCGACCCGCTGCACTCGCTGCGGCGGTCCATCGCGGTGACGACGAGCACGACCCCCGGATCCCTGGGCGACCGCCACTACAACAGCGTGTTCATCGTCGACGGCACGCCGCAGGCCAAGCACCTGCTGCTGGGCAACGTCGACGGCAACGGCACGGTCGACATCCTGGACTTCGGCACGTTCGTCAACCAGCGCGGCCAGACGCTGGCGGTCAACACGTCGGCCGGCACGCTGGTGCCGCACACCGACCTGAACGCCAGCGGCCAGGTGACCCTGGCCGACCTGACATTCATCCAGGCCAACATCTTCAAGGTGGACGAGCAGTGCACTGCCGCCGATGCGCCGAAGCCGGTGCACCGGATCACGGTGCGCGAACTGCGCCGCCTTGGCCTGGGCGACCTGGCCGCCGCGGACATCAACCGCGACGGCGTGCTGGACGAAGCCGACCTGGCGCTCGTCCTGCAGGGCGTCGAGCCGACCCAGGACGCCGGCACGCCGGACGCGGAGCAGCCCGCGGGCAACGCGCAAGAGTAAAGAGGTGACAGGTCCGCCTGTCCCCATTTCCGAATGGAGATGAGGGACAGGTGGACCTGTCCCTTACTTCGCCCCGGCCACCATCGCATCGAACGCCGCGCGGTTCGACTCCACCGTCGCCTGCGGGCCCACCAGCTTCATGAACACCTTGCGGCCGGGGGCCTCGACGATCGCGCCCAGCTGCATCTGCCCGGGCCGCGGCGCCGGCGCGCCCATGCCCATGTAGTCGCCGACGCTCTCGATCCGCCAGACCTTCATGCCGTTCACGGTCTGCGTGGTGCGCTTCGACTCCGCCGCACCCGCGCCCGCGCGGAACTGGTTCGCCCAACGATCCAGGTTCGCGTCGACGGGGCCGCCGTCGCCGTCCTTGAAGACGCTGAACACCAGCTCGCCCGCCGGCGCGTTCACGCCGTTCGCGGGCACCGCGTACTGCAGCGCACGGAACTGCATCGAAGGCTGCGTCCACACCCAGGTCACCGGCTTCGGCATCGTCAGGCCACCGACCTCGATCGTCGTCTGGTCGCCGTCCGGGCCGCTCACCTTCCACCCGCCGGAGTCCCGCGGCAGGTCGCCGCGCACGCTCACGTCGGTCTGCGTCTTGGGAACCCCCGCCGCGGGGTCCGCGGGCTTCGCCGCGCTGCCGGCCGGGGTGCCACTGGCACCCGCCACCGGCGTTGGCCCCTTCGGCGCGGGCGCCTTCTCGCACCCGCCCAGCAGCGCCGCCGCGACCGCGCCCACCGCGACCACGACCAGCCCGATCCCCACCGCCTTGGTGAACGTGGAGACCGGCACCTTCGAACCACAACCACCGCCGCCGCAACCGCATCCGTGTGACATGGTCCATAGGATAGGCGCGTGACGACTCACGGCTTTCCGACGCTGCCCCCCCGCGTCCGGCTCACCGCCGCGCGCATCTGGACCGCCGACCCCGCGCACCCCTGGGCGCGCGCCGTCGAGCTGCACGACGGCCGCATCGCCGCCGTCGACGCCCCTGCGCACGCCGGCAACGCGGTCCCCACACTGGACCTGGGCGACGTCACCGTCCTCCCCGGCCTGATCGACGCGCACATGCACCTCTCGCTGGGCGCGGCCACGCTGGCGCAGGTCGACCTCTCGAACGTCCGCTCGCGCGCCGAGTTCGAGTCCGCAATCGCCGCCGCCGCGCGCGCCCTTGGCCCGAACCCCGGCCCGCACCGATGGCTGCGCGCCTTCGGCTGGCACGAAGCCAACTGGGGCGGCGAACGCCCCACGCGCGACTGGCTGCGCGCCGCCGGCACCACGCCGTGCGTCGCCTACCGCATGGACCAGCACGCGTGCGTCGTCAACGACGCCGTGCTCGCACTCATCGCCGACAGCCCCTGCCCCGAGGGCGGCGAGATCGTCCGTGACGCCCACGGCGCGCCCACGGGCCTGCTGCTGGAGCAGGCCGCCTGGCAGCTGGTCAACCCCCGCCTGCCCGAACCGCCCGCCGCCGACCGCACCGCCGCCGCGCGCCGCGCCTTCGCGCACTGCCACTCGTTTGGCCTCACCGCCGTCGGCAGCATGGAGTACGAGCGCGACCTCCGCGAGGTCTACGCCCCGCTCCGCGCCGCCGACCGCGCCGCCTGCACGCTGCGCATCCTGGCCACGATCCTGGACCGCCCGTGGCCCGTCGACCTGGCCTGGGGCCGCACATTCCCCGGCGACGACCTGCTCGCGATCGTCGGCTGGAAGAACTTCATCGACGGCACGCTGGGCAGCCGCACCGCGCGCATGCACGCGCCGTATGCCGACGACCACGCCAACCCGCAGAACCGCGGGATGTTCGTCGAGCACGCCGCGCACTCGTGCGAACGCGTCGCGGAGTGGGCGCGTGCCGTCCTCGAAGCCGGCTTCTCGCCAAGCGTCCACGTGATCGGCGACGAGGCCATGACCTTCGCGCTGGACGCGATCGCGCCGCACGACCACGCGCGCATCGCCCGCTACGAGCACTGCCAGACGATGACGGACGACGACGTCGCGCGCATGCACGGCCGAATCGCCAGCATGCAGCCGCTGCACAAGGCCGACGACGCGCGCATCGCGCACGACCGCCTGGGCGCCGCGCGCATGCACGAGTTCTTCCGCTTCCACAACCTGGCCACCGCCGGCGCGCGCCTGGCGTTCGGCAGCGACTGGCCAATCGTCAGCTGCGACCCGATGCTTGGCATCCGCGCGGCCGTCACGGGCCTGGACCTGGCCGGCAATCCCTGCCGCACCGACCAGAACATCTCCGTCGAGGACGCGCTGGCCGCCTACACGCGCGGCGCCGCCGACTGCCTGCGCGCTCCCGCGCTCGGCCGCATCGCCCCCGGCATGCACGCCGACCTCTGCGTACTGGACCGCGACCCCTTCGCCTGCGACTGGGCGCGCGAACTGCCGCGCGTCATGGCCACGGTCGCCGCCGGCCGCGTGGTGCACCGTGCCACGCCCGCAACGCACGCCGCACACGCGACCCCGGTACAGTCCACCCCATGACTTGGTGGGTTCACGACGCGTACCAGACGGGCGGCCCCGTGCTGGTCTTCAGCTGGGTGTTCTGGGTGATCGCCTCGATCACCCTGCACGAGCTGGCGCACGGCTGGGTGGCGATCAGCCAGGGCGACGACACGCCCCGCCGCTACGGCCACATGACGCTCAACCCGATCGTGCACATGGGCTGGATGTCGCTCTTCTTCTTCGCGCTGGCCGGCTTCGCGTGGGGCCTGATGCCGACCGACCCCTCGCGCTACCGCAACCGCCGACTGGGCCGCGTGCTGGTGGCCGCCGCGGGCCCGATGATGAACCTGCTGCTCTCGGTGCTGGCCCTCAGCGGCATGTCGGTCTGGCTGTGGGCGATCGCCACGCACCGCATCGAGCCCGCCGAGCACACCGCGCGCAACGTGCTCGAGTTCCTCTACATGGGGGGCTTCCTGAACATCGTGCTCTGCGCGTTCAACCTGCTGCCGGTGCCGCCGCTCGACGGCAGCGCGATCCTCGGCGGGCTGAGCCGGAAGCTGGACGAGTTCTTCAGCCGCCCCGGGGTCCGCATGTACGGCATGCTGGTGGTGCTGCTGGTGTTCTTCCAGGTGCTGGACCGCCCGCTGCAGGACTTCGCGCAGACGTTCTCCAGCCGCCTGGCGACCGCCGTCTACAAGATGCTGCCAGGCGAGACGGCCGCGCCCGAGATCGGGCTGCCTGCGGCCGACCCCGCCGCCGGCCCCGCCCAATAAAAAGGTCGGCCCACGACCACGAATGCGCCCGCACGCGCCCCGCGCACGACCCGCGCCACCCGCGCGCCGCTGCCCTTGAGCCCTGCGCGGCCTTGCGTTACGATTTCCCGTCTCTCGCAACCGCCTGCCGAAGGCGCATCGCACATCGGGCCCGAGACGGCCCGCCCCACGATGCGCCCGGCGCGCCCCCGGCATGGTGCCGGCGCGCGACCGACGCGGGCGCTCATGAAAGGAGACGGCCAATGGTCGTCCTTCGTCTCAAGAAGATGGGCCGCGCCCATCACCCGTTCTTCCGCCTGGCTGCCATGGACAAGCGCGCTCCGCGCGACGGCGTCGTCATCGAGGAGCTCGGCTGGTACGAGCCCCAGGGCAAGGAAGGCAAGCAGATCAACCTGAAGCTGGACCGCATCCAGCACTGGCTGTCGAAGGGCGCCCAGCCCTCGCCGACCGCGGTCACGCTGATCAAGAAGGCCGGCGGCACCGTCAGCGACAAGGTGCTGGCGATCACGCACGCCAAGGGCCGCGAGAAGGCCGACGCGATCCGCGCGAAGAAGGGCCTGAGCCCGCTGCGCGGTCCGAAGCCGGTCGCCGAGAAGAAGGCCTGACGGCCGCACGGGTGAGGACGCGTGAGAATCGACGTCCTCACCCTGTTCCCCGCGATGTTCCAGCCCGTCCTGGGCACGAGCATCCCGGGGCGCGCGGCCGCCGCGGGGCTGGTCGAGTTCCACGCGCACGACATCCGTGCCTGGAGCGCCGACAAGCACCGCAAGACAGACGATCGCCCCTTCGGGGGCGGGCCCGGCATGGTCCTGATGTGCCAACCCCTCGTCGACGCGGTCGAGGCGGTCGAGAAGATGGATCCCCGAGCAGCCGTCCGCGTGCTGCTCACGCCGCAGGGCGAGCGCCTGGCTCAGCCCCGCGTCGAATGGTTGGCCAGGCAACCCCGCCTTCTCCTGATCGCGGGACATTACGAAGGCATCGACGAGCGGGCCATCGAGGAACTGGCCCCGCTCGAAGTGAGCGTCGGAGACTTCGTCGTGAGCGGTGGTGAGATCCCCGCCATGATGGTCATCGACGCCGTGACCCGGCTCCAGCAAGGCGCGCTGGGTCACGAGCAGTCCGCGGCCGAGGATTCGTTCTCGCGCCGCGACAAGGAAGGCAAGGCCCTCCTGGACTGCCCTCACTACACGCGGCCGCGCGAGTGGCGCGGACGCGAGGTGCCCGAGGTGCTCCTGAGCGGCGACCACGCCGCGATCGAGCGCTGGAGGCACGGCCAGATGGTCGAGCGGACGCGCGTGCGTCGGCCCGACCTCCTGGAGCGACCCCTGGGCGGAATTCCCCGTCCCACGTCGCAGACCGCCGACGGTGGCCAGGCGCAGGACGCGCAGGGCTGAAGGCGGAACAGCGGGCGGAAGCCCGGAGAAAGGAACGGCCCGCCAGGGCCGAACAAGTCATGAACCGCACGAAGATCATGGAATCCGTCGTCGCCGACCAGCTGAAGAACGAGGCCGAGCTCCCGAAGTTCGGCGTCGGTGACACCGTCGACGTCCACTACAAGATCATCGAAGGCGACAAGGAGCGCATCCAGGTCTTCCAGGGCGTGCTCATCGCCGTCACCGGCCGCGGCATCCACAAGATGATCACGGTCCGTCGCATCGTGGCCAACGAGGGCGTGGAGCGCAGCTTCCCGCTGCACTCGCCCCGCATGGCGAAGCTGGACGTGGTCCGCCGCGGCGACGCCCGCCGCGCCAAGCTCTTCTACCTGCGCGAGCGCTTCGGCAAGGCCCGCCGCCTGCGCGACCAGCGCCGCGGCCTGAAGCACGTCGAAGGCACCACCGCCGCCGAGTAAGGCCAACCCGGTCCCCACGCCCAAGCCCGCGGCCCCCGCCGCGGGCTTTTGCGTGGCCCCCAGAGTGCAACCCGGTTTACCGGGTTGCCCGTTGCAACCGGGTGCACCTGCCCGATCCCCGCGCCCGCCCCGGCACCTACACTCGCCCCCGAATGCACGTCCGCCTGATCAAGAGCTTCACCTTCGAGGCCGCGCACTGGCTGCCCACGTTCCCCGAGGGCCACAAGTGCCGCCGCATGCACGGGCACAGCTTCCGCGTCGACGTGGTCGTCGCCGGCCCGCTGGACCCCGCGCGCGGCTACTTGATGGACTACGGCGACATCAAGGCCCTGACCGGCCCCATCGAGAAGCAGCTCGACCACTTCTGCCTGAACGACATCCCCGGCCTGGAGAACCCCACCAGCGAGATGATCGCCAAGTGGATCTGGGACCGCCTGAAGCCGCAGCTGCCAGCACTTGCGCAGGTGGTCGTGCACGAGACGTGCACGTCACGGTGCGAGTACCAGGCCTGAGCGGGCACGCCACGCCGGGCCACGCCCGCCGCGCCGCGCCGCGCCCCCCCGCTCACTTCAACGGCCGCACGAACACGTTCTCGAACTCCACCGGGCACCCGTGGCTCTGCAGCGCGATCGGGCCGCTCGCGGGCACGCCCGGCAGCTGCGCGCCGTCGATCACGCGCTTGCCGTTCAGGTCCACGGTCAGGCGATCACCCACCATGCGGATCACGAAGCGGTTCCACTGCCCCACCGGGTTGTCCGCCGCCACCTTCGGCGTGCATGCCGCGCGCACCTCGGCGGGCATCTTCGGATCCGTGCGGTAGCCCCACACCTCGCCGCTGCCCACCGGCCAGCACCAGATGTTCACCTGGCTCTTGCTGCTGCCGCGCAGGTAGATGCCGCTGTCGCGCTCCTCGATCTCGACCATCTTGACGCTGCCGTCCGGGTTCTTCACCTCGTTGCCGTCCGCGCCGATGAGCGGCCGCTGCATCTTGCCCTGGTGCTCCTTCGTCCAGCGCCAGTCGACCACCATCTCGAAGTCGCCGTAGCTCGCGTCGGTCCAGAGCGAATCGCCCTTGCCGTCGAACTTGGCCACGCCGCCCTCGAACTTCCAGTGGCCTTCCTTGCCCTTCTCCTCGTGCCAGCCCGCCAGCGTCTTGCCGTCGAACAGCGGCACCATGCCGGTGCCGTCCATCGCCACGTCCTTCGCGGCCAGCGCCGGCGCCGCCGCGGGCAGCTCGCGCACGCACAGGTCCTTGAACCAGATCGGCGTGCCCTCGCTCTCCAGGCAGATGTAGCCCTTGCGCGGCGTCACGTCCTTCGCGCCGCTCACCTCGCGCCCGTTGATCTCGAGCGTCAGGTTGCCGCGGTCGCACGTCACCTTGTAGTGGTTCCACTCGCCCGCGCCCTTGGTCACGCGCTCGCTGGGCAGCGTGCGCTCCCAGCCCGCCGGGTGCGGCCGCAGCGGCGTCATCTTGGCGCCCCAGATGCTGAACACGTCGCCCTGGCCCGTGTAGAGCAGCCGCCCCTCCTTGTCCTTGCGGTCGGGCGTCAGCATGATCTGCACCTCGACCGACCGCGGGAACATGTTCTGCTCGACGCTTGGCACCGGGTCGGACCACACGAACAGGCCCGCATTGCCTTCCTTCTCGACGTGCATCCAGTCGAATTCCAGCACGTAGTTCTCGTACATGCGGTCGGTGCGCAGGAAGCCCGTCGGCTTGCCGGTGCAGTAGATCTTGCCGTCCTTCGCCTGGAACGTGTCCTCGAAGCAGTTCACGCGCACCCAGCCGGTCAGGTCCTTGCCGTTGAAGATGCGCCGGCAGCCGGGGCCGCACTCCTCGAAGCCCGCCGCGGCCGATGCCCCCGCACCCCCGCCCGCGCCCTGCGGCTGCGCCTGCGACGCCGCGCAGCCCGCGACCGCCGAGACCGATGCGAATAGGAACGCCGCCACGAGTGATGCAGTGCGCATGCCGCGGATGCTAGCGATCGCGGCCCGCGCTGCGACACACGCCGCGCCGCGGCACGCACGCCGCGCACCGCGCTGTCCCACGCACACACCCGCCCGTACGATCCCCGCCAATGCCCACGCACCCCATCATCGCCATGCACGACGCCCGCGCGATGGCCGCGCTGCTGGGCGCCGCCGCGCCGCCCGCGTGCGATTGGCTGGCCACACCGCTCGATGCACCGGGCCGCCCGCTGGGCGCGTTCGTCGGCGGCAATCCGCTGGCCGACGACTGGGCCGTCGATGCCGAGCTGCCCGGCGAGTGGATCCTCTCCTGGTCCGGCACGCTGGGCGGCGCGCTCTTCGAGGGCACACCCGCCAACTGGATGCGCGGGCCCGCCGCGCTGGCCACGCTGTGCGACGCGCTGGCGCCGCAGCTCGCACGCCACGGCAAGCGCCTGGTCCTGGTGCCGCACGCCCGCCACGTCCTGAGCGACGCGCGCAGCGCGCTGACCTGGTGGTGCGACCGCGTGATCCCGGGCCAGGACCCCAACGTCGTCCGCCGCTCGCCCGACGGCCCGCGCCCCTTCGGCCTGGCCCTCGACCCCGGCGCGCTGCTCGAGCCCTCGATGGTCGCCGACGCCGACGACCACCTGCACTCGCTCTTCGCCGCGTTCGGCCCGCGCGCAGACTGCATCATCCTGCGCGACGTGCGCCCCGACCCCTCCGACCCGGACACCCTCGTCCCGTGCACCGCCGGCGAAGGCGTCCTGCCCCGCGACGCCGTGCGCACGCTGCTGGCCGCGCACGTGCCGCCCGAGACGCCCGTGCTGGTCCCCGGCGCCGCGCTCGACCGCAGCCTGGAGTGGCTGGGGCGCGCAGAGAGCCGCTGAACGAAGCCCGGTCGATCATCCGCGGCCCGCCGCGCCGCGGCCCGCCGCGCGCGCCACGCCTGAACCCGTTCCCAACGTCCGGCAACCCCGCAAAATGCTGGACTCCGCGTCCCACGAGGGTACGATTGACTGACACATCGGAGGATCCGATGGTCAGGAGGCATGGATGACTGCTGCGAGCGCACTTGATGCTCGCGTCCTGGTGCTCAACAAGCTGTACAGCGCGGTCCGCGTGGTGGACGCGCGTCGGGCCTTCACCCTCCTTGCCAAGGGGGCGGCGGAAGTCATCAGCCCCGAATCCGGCAGCTACGTCTCGTACAACCTGACCACCTGGGCCGAGGTCGCTGAATTCCAGCGGCAGTTCGAGCTCACCGAGCACGACTGGGTCACCACCCCCAAGCTGGTGCTGGCCGTGCCCAAGATCATCCGCCTGCTGGGCTACGAGCGCCTGCCGCGCGAGCCCGTCAAGCTGAACCGCCGCAACATCTACGCGCGCGACGGCAACCGCTGCCAGTACTGCGGCAAGCACTTCAGCACCAAGGAACTGACGCTCGACCACGTGGTCCCGCGCGTGCAGGGCGGCGGCAACGCGTGGACCAACCTGGTCTGCGCGTGCGTCCGCTGCAACGCGCGCAAGGGCGGCCGCACGCCGTCGCAGGCGCGCATGAAGCTGGTCCGCGAACCCATCAAGCCCCGCCGCAACCCGGCGATCACGCTCCGCCTGGGCAGCCCCAAGTACCAGAGCTGGAAGGCGTTCCTGGACGAGGCGTACTGGACGGTGGAGCTGCAGGACTGACCCGGCCCCGCCGCCCCGCGGCTCAGCCGATCACGCCCAACAGCACCAGGTTCAGCGTCACCACGACGAAGTTGTTGATCGCGTGCGCCACGATGCAGGCGTTGATGCTGCCGCGCCACTCGCGCATGATGCAGAACGCCAGCGCCAGGCCGCCCAGCACCGGGATGAAGATGAAGCCCTGTGGGTGGATCGCCGCGAACAGCACGCTGGTCGAGAGCGACGCCACCGCCACGCCCACGATCGCCGCCCCGGGGCCGAACGCGTCGCGCACGTTGCGGTACAGCGCGCCGCGGAAGAAGAGCTCCTCGAAGACCGGCGCGCACACGCTGGCCACCACGTAGGTCAGCAGCACCGTCATGGGCGTGGACGATTCCAGGATGCCCTGGATCGGGTGCGAAGCCTGGATGCCGTCCTGCCCCATCGCCCTGCTGATCAGGAACGCGATGCCCAGCCCCACTGCCAGGAACAGCACGCCCATCGACCAGCACGCTGCGCCCCACAGCACGTCCGTCGCGTGGAACCGCGCCAGCCCGACGCCCGCGCGCAGCGTGCGCCACGTCAGCCCACGCCGCGTGCCCCACCAGCACGCGATCCACGCCGCGGCCACGCTGGCCGCGATCGCCACCAGGAGCCGCGTGACGCTGCCCGGCTCGGGCATGCCGCGCGCCTGCAGGAAGTCCAGCACCACGCCCGGCCCGCGCTGCAGCAGGATGAAGCAGCCCATCCACACCGCGAACACCTCGCCGTAGACCGGGCCCAGGTGGCCGCTCGACCGCCCGACGCCATGGGTCTTGCCCAGCGCGGCCAGCACCAGGAACAGCACCAGCACGACGAAGCCCGCGAGCGCCAGGCCCACCGCGCCGACGCCGACGAGCGTCAGCAGCAGCACGGCACCCATCGCACCATTGGACATCCGGTCCAGTTCGGCGGCATCGCCGCGCGCCTGCGCAACCAGCGTCCGGCCCGGTTCGCCGAGCGAATCGACGATGAGCGTCGCCTGCGCGTCGGAGAGCATGCCCGGCCCGGGCGCGCGCGTCGCGCCAACCGCGAACTCGACCGCGTCGAACACCGCCCGGAAGCGCTCGTCCGCGGTCACGTTCCCTGCGGTGATCTCGCCGTCCAGCCGGTCGAGCAGCGCCTCCGCGCGATCCTGCTGGCCAAGGCGCGCGAGCATCGCGGCCGCCGGAAGCTCGGAACCGGGATCCGACCGCTGCGCCGAGTTCTCAACCTGCTCGGGCAACTGACCGAACGGGTCGAGCATCGCGCCCATGCCTGCGTCAGCCCCGGCGCCCGCCTTCCCCTCTGACGCACCAGCCGACGCCGCGTCCTTCGCCTTCGCATCGTTGGGCGATAACTGCGATCCGTCGGACGCCGCGGCGACCTCGGCCCCCTTCACCGCGTTGACCAGGCGCGCCAGGATCCCCTGCTGCGCGCTCACGCGCGCGCGGGCCGCGAGTTTCTCGGAACCAGCCGCGCCCTTCCCCGCGTCCAGCTCCCAGATTGAGATGCCGGCAAGAGCAAGGATGATGATCCAGACGAGCGCGTTGCGGGCGGAGGTGCGTGCCATGGGTGCCACGCAGATTACCCCACCCCTTGACAGAAACGGCAAATCCCCTATCTTTCGCGATTCTCCGCCCGGATTCCCCGGCCGGCAAAGGACTTCCGAAACATGCCCCTCCTGCGTCGCCAGACCACCCATCTCAAGGCCGCCGAACACCAGCCCTCGTGGCACGTCGTCGATGCCGACGGGATGATCCTCGGCCGCCTCGCCACCGAGGTCGCCTCCGTCCTCATGGGCAAGCACCGCCCGGACTACACGCCCAACGTGATGGGCGACTCGGTCGTGGTGCTCAATGCCGACAAGATCAAGCTGACCGGCAACAAGCTGGCGGCGAAGAGCATCAAGCGCTGGAGCGGCCACCCGGGCGGCCTGAAGGTCCGCTCGTACGAGACGCTCATGGCCACCAAGCCGGAACTGGTCGTCGAAGAGGCGATCACCCGCATGCTGCCGCGTGGCCGCCTTGGCCGCCGCATCCGCCGCAACCTTCGCGTCATCAAGGGCACCGAGCACGGCATGGCCGCGCAGCAGCCCAAGGCGCTCGACTTCCCCCAGGCCCGCCGCTGAGCGCCTGAAGCAAAGGACTAGACGATGACCACCGAAACGACCACGATGAAGGCAATGAAGGGCCCCGACAGCAAGGGCTGGTTCTGGGGCACCGGCCGCCGCAAGACCGCGATCGCGCGCGTCCGCGTCCGCGCGGGCAACGGCGACATCAAGATGAACGAGAAGCCGCTCGACGACTACCTGACCGAGGACCGTGACCGCAAGGCCGTCCTGGCGGTGCTCGAGAAGACCGGCATGAAGGGCAAGGTCGACGTGACCGCGGGCCTGTGCGGCGGCGGCTTCACCGGCCAGGCCGGCGCGATGGTCATGGGCCTCGCCCGTGCGCTCATGTGCTACGACGGCGGCCTCGAGCCGATCCTGCGCGAGAACGGGTTCCTGACCCGTGACGCCCGCAAGGTCGAGCGCAAGAAGTACGGCCAGGCCGGCGCCCGTCGTCGCTACCAGTTCTCGAAGCGCTGACGCGCATCGGGACTGCAGCGGCGGCCACTGCGCCCGCTCCTCCGCAACCACCAGCCACCCGCGCCCCGCGCGGGTGGTTGTGCTTTTGGCGTGCCGCCCTCAACGCCCGCGCATCGCCGCGTGGACGCGGGCCACCGCCGTGGGCACGCCGACGCGCCACGCCGCGGCGAGCTCTGCGTACGTCCGCGGCGCGGTGCCGTCCAGGCCGAAGCGGGCCACGAGCGCCGCGGGCGCGCCGTCCGGCCCACCGGCCGCGCTGCACGCATCCCCGGCCAGCACCAGTTCCCACCACGGCACGCACCGTGCCAGCACGCGGTCCACGCCGTCCGCGCCGGCAGCAGGTGGCGTGAACTCGGGGCCTGCACGCGCGATCGCGCGTTCGACGCCCAGTGTCGCCACGCGCAACGGCCGCAGCTCATCGCCGGGCGGCTCCGCATGCGCCGCGATCGCATCGACGGCGCGAACGCACTCGGCCGCGGCGAACGCGGCCCACGCCGAACGCACCCGCGGCGGCAGTTCCGCCCAGGACCGCCCTGCGCGCTGCGCGCACGCGGCCACGGCCGCCGACATCGCGGCCTGCACGATCGCGCGCTTCAGGGCGTGCGCCCAGCGCAGGTCGCGCTCCACCGCATCCATCCACGCAAGCCCGGGGCTGCGCGGCCGCACCCGCAGCGCGGCCCGCGCGCGCCACGCCAGGAAGTGGTGCGCCACCAGCTGCGCGAACGCCGGGTCCGCGCCGCGCACGCGCGCGACGGGAGCCGGGGCAAGCGTCGCCGGCGGCACCGGTCCCACCGGCAGCCCCGCGCGCACGCACGCCGGGCCAAGGACGCTGCGCTCGGCGCCGGGCAGCACGAAGATCGGGAACTCCATCACCGGGCACCCCCCCAGCGCCTGCTGCAGCGCGTCCGCCCGCACGCGCAGGCCCGCGCGCTGCGCGGTGGCGGCGCCCACGCCGTGTGCGGCACCGGCCTCCGCAGGCGTCGCGCCATCACGCATCAGGCGCTCGATCGCCGCCGCAACCGTTGCGCCTGCCCGCACCGGCGCCCGCCGCGCGCTGCCGCGGCGCGCCGCCGCCTCCAGCGCACGCACCACGGCGCCGTCGGCCTCCAGCGCCGCGCGCACCGCACGCACGCTGCGCCCGCACGTCGGCGCCAGCGTCACCGCCAGCGCATGCAGGCTCCACGCGCGCGGGCGCTCGTCCGAAGCGAGCATCGCCAGGGCACGCACCACCAGGTCCTTCCGCGCCGAAGCATCGATCCGCCCGGTGCGCGCCGCGCGCTCCGTACGCGCGGCATGCCTGGAGCAGAACCCTTCCAGCGCATCCGGGAAGCACCCCACGCGCACGCGGCCGTCCGGCATCCGCACGTGGTGCAGCACCAGGCCCTCGCGCCGGAGGCGCGTGACGGTGCGCGCGTCCACGCGCAGCGCACGCGCCACGTCCGCCAGCCGCATCGCGCCGCCGCGCGCGGCCGCGTCCAGGGGTGCGTCCGCGCTGGCGTGTAGGATGAACGCCGCCAGGTCTGCGATCACGGCGCCGCCCGCCAGCACTCCGTCGTCGGGCGCGAGCTCGGGCCGGTAGCGCGTGACGCGCGCGGTCACCTCGGCGGGTGCGTAGCCGTGCAGCGGGTCGACCTCGGCGATGAATCGCTCGGCGTCCGCCATCATGCGCGCCTGCGTGCGCGCAGGCGCGTAGCGCGTCTCCTCGCGCAGCTGCGCGATGGCCCGCGTGCGGAATCGTGGGGCGGGAGGCACCGCGCACCTCCCCTGCGCTCAGGGCGCGTCGGGCGCCGCGCGCACCGCCATGCGCGGCGCGGACTGCTCCACGCGGCCGATCGGCTCGGCGGCCTCGACGGCCACGCGCGGGATCCGCGGGTTCAGGCGGCAGAGCAGCTCGTACGGGCGGATCCCGGTGCGCTCGGCCACCGATGGCAGGTAGTTGCGCGCAGTCGGGTCGGTGCCGTAGAGCTCGATCTCGGCACCCAGGCCGCCGTTCGGCAGCCCGCCAAGCATCTGCTCCAGGCCCGTCAGGTCGACGCACAGCTGGTCCATGTTCACGGCGCCGATCACGGGCACCTCGGCCCAGCGCGTGCCGCCGCCGACGTCCGGCGCGCCCACGCGCACCCAGCGCGTCGGCTCGGCCTGGTCGCGCGCGGCCTGCGGCGCAAGCGCGCTCAGCGTCGGGTATCCGTCGGCGTATCCCACCGGCACCAGGCCGATGGTCGAGTCGCGCCGCGCGGTCCACTGCCAGCCGTAGCCCACGCCCTCGCCGCGCGGCACGCGCCGCACGTGGATCAGGCTGCTGGCCCAGCGCACCGCGGGACGGAAGCGCTCGATGCCGGGCAGGCGCTGCTCACCCTCGGGGCCGTCGGCCGCGAAGCCGGTCCACGCCAGCCCGACGCGCACCATCGCGGCGTGCACGTCGCGCGTGCGCAGCGTGGCGTAGGTGCTCGCGGCGTGGAAGATGCACTCCGGCGGCACCAGCGCGCGGTTCTGGTCGACGAACAGCTCGAACGCGCGCTGCTGCGCGGCGCACCGCTGCGCGCTGGACTTGGCGTGCGAGAAGTGCGTCATCAGGCCCGCCAGGCGCAGCTCGGGGCTGGCGGCGATCGCCTGCAGGATCTTGGCGGCCTCGTCGGGCAGGCAGCCGCCGCGGCCCAAGCCGGTGTCCAGCTCCAGGTGCAGCGGGATGCGCACGCCGTGCTCGCGCGCGGCGTAGATCAGTTCGGCCACGTGGTGCACGTCATGCACCACCAGGTGCAGGCGGCCGGCCACCAGCATCGAGTGGATCGCGCCGCCGCGCTCCAGGTTGCGGACGGCCTGCAGCACCAGGATCGGCACCTGCATGCCTTCCAGCTGCTCCGCCTGCGCGGGGCTGTAGACGGTCAGCATCGAGGCGCCGGCCTGCACCAGGCGGCGCGCCACGCGCACCGCGCCCAGCCCATAGGCATCGGCCTTGACGACGGCATTGATCTCGCAGGACGGGCCGACCAACCCCCGCAGGACCGCCATGTTGTGGGCGATCGCGTCGAAATCGATGGAGATGACGCTGTTGTCGGTCATGCGGGCGGCATCCATGCCTTCCGCCTGTTAGGATCGGCTCGCGCGGCACCGTACCATAAAAGCCGCTGCTTGCCCGAGTTGGCCCGATGGCCACCCCGAGGGCGGGCGACCGACGACCGAAAGACGACACCCCGGAATGGCCAGCCACGAGACGTTCGATACCTCCAAGACCTTCGCCGACCTCGGCCTGCCCGCCGACGTGCTGGCGGGCATCACCGCCGCGGGGTTCCAGCACCCGACCAAGATCCAGGCCGCCCTCATCCCAGTGGCCATGACCGGCAAGGACGTCCTCGGGCAGGCCAAGACCGGCACGGGCAAGACCGCGTCCTTCGCGCTGCCCATCCTGGCCCGCGTCAAGCCCGGCGACCACTTCGCCGCGCTGGTGCTGGTGCCCACCCGAGAACTGGCCATCCAGGTCTGCCGCGAGATCAAGGAGCTCGGCGGCGGCACCCAGCTCGAGGCGATCCCCGTCTACGGCGGCAAGCCCATCAACACCCAGGCCAAGCAGCTGGAGAGGCGGCCGGCGATCGTGGTCGGCACCCCCGGCCGCGTCATGGACATGCATGGCCGCGGCTACCTGCCCTACGACGGCGTCAAGATCGCGGTCCTGGACGAGGTGGACCGGATGCTGGACATCGGCTTCCGCGACGACATCCGCCGCATCCTGGGCGCGATGCGCCAGGGCCCCCAGACCATCTTCGTGAGCGCGACGATCAGCCCGGACATCGAGAAGCTGGCGCGCAGCTACATGAAGAACCCGGAGAAGATCGTCACCACCGAGAAGAGCCTGACGGTGGCGGCGGTCGACCAGAGCTGGCTGACCGTCGAGCCCTGGGACAAGAAGCGCCTGCTGCTGCACCTGCTGCAGCACGAGGAACCCGGCCTGACCGTCGTGTTCTGCCGCATGAAGAAGACCGTCGACCAGGTGGCGGACTACCTGTCCAAGCACGGGGTCGACGCCCACCCCATGCACGGCGACATGTACCAGACCAAGCGCGACAAGGTCATGGACCAGCTGCGCGGCGGCAAGCTCAGCGTGCTGGTCGCCAGCGACCTGGCCAGCCGAGGCCTGGACGTCGACGAGATCAGCCACGTCGTCAACTACGACATCCCCGAGGACCCCGAGGTCTACATCCACCGCATCGGCCGCACCGCCCGCGCGGGGCGCGGCGGCGTGGCGTGGTCCTTCGTGCAGCCCGACCAGGGCGACCTGCTCAGCGCGGTCGAGATGCTGGCCAACATCGAGATCCCGCAGAAGGTCTACCCCGACTTCACCCCGGGCCCGATCCCCTCGGACGTCAGCAGCATCCGCGAAGCCGAGCGCCTGCGCCGCGAGGCCGCTGCCGCTGCCAAGGCCCGCCTCATGGGCCCCACGGCACTGCCGACCCCGGCTGCTGCCGACCCGAACGCCTTCCCCGGCGGCGTGATCCCGACGGCCCTGCCGCCGCGCCGCCTGGGCGGTGTGGTGCGCGGGCGCAGCCGCTGACGCCAATGCAGGCGCCGGTCGTCATCCATCCCGAGGTCCGCGATGCGCTGGCCGCCGGCCGGCCCGTCGTGGCGCTGGAGACGGCGGTGCTCACGCACGGCCTGCCGCGCGCGCCGCTGGCGAAGGCGCCCGCGTGCACGCACGCCGCAGGCCACTGGGACCAGTCGCTGCCCGCCAACCTGGCGCTGAGCCTGCTGCTGGACCGCACCGTGCGCGCGGCCGGCGCGGTGCCCGCCACCGTGGGCATGCTGGACGGTGCGCTGCACGTGGGCATGGACGAAACGCAGCTGGCGCGCCTGGGCTGCGACACCGGCGCCCGCAAGCTGAGCGCGCGCGACCTGGGCCCCGCCGCCGCCGACCGCGCCTGCGGCGGCACCACCGTGGCCGGCACGCTGGCCGCGTGCGGCATCGCGCGCATCGCCGTGTTCGCCACCGGCGGCATCGGCGGCGTGCACCGCGGCTGGGCGCAGCGCCCCGACGTCAGCGCGGACCTTACCGCCATCGCGCGCACGCCCACCGCGGTGGTCAGCGCGGGCGCCAAGAGCATCCTGGACCTGGAGGCCACCGTCGAGGCGCTCGACTCGCTTGGCGTCCCCGTGATCGGCGTGGGCACGCGCTGGTTCCCGCGGTTCTTCTCGCCGGGCGCCGCACCGCTGGCATGCAGCGCGAGCGTGGACGACGCCGCAGCCGCCGCGCGCGCCATCCGCGCGCACCGCGCGTTCGTCCCGCAAGGCGGCGTGCTGGTCGCGAACCCGCCGCCGGAGGCGCATGCCATCCCCCGCCAGGAGGTCGAAGGCGTCATCGAGGCCGCGCTGGCCGACGCGGTGCGCGAAGGCATCGCCGGCCCCGCCGTCACGCCGTACCTGCTGGACCGCGTCCAGCGCGCCACCGGCGGCCGCACCGTCGAGGCCAACGTGGCCGTGCTTCAGTCCAACGCGGCGCTGGGCGCACGGCTGGCGGCATGCCTGGCGGAAGCCTGATTTTGCGCATTTCCGCCGCCACTTGACCTGACCCCCCGGTTCCGGGCTAGGATCCATCCGTCCCGCCTTCCGGCGCGACACCCACACTTCCGGACGCGTTCGAGAGACCGAACACGGTTCGTGGCGCCGCTGCGCCGCGCGCGTCTGGTTTGCAGGCTCAATCCATGACAACGGTCAGCGGGATCCTCGAGGCCCCCAAGGGCTCCCCCGAGGCTCGGATCAGGCAATTCAACGACGGCATCGTCGCGCGCGACGATGACCCGTTCGTCTTCCCCGAGTTCATGCACCAGAACGGCGTCGCGCCCGGCGTCCACCTGACGGTGGAGGTCGAGCCGCGCCGCTCGCGCCGCGGCAACCACATGCGGATGGTCGCGCACAAGCTGGTGGCCGTCGAGGGCATGGCGCCCGACGAGTACAAGCGCCGCAAGCCGTTCGCCGAGCTGACCGCGCTGGACCCGCAGCCGCGCATCACGCTGGAGTACAAGAACTGCCCGCCCGCCTGCCGGCTGATCGACATGTTCTGCCCCATCGGCTACGGCACGCGCGGCCTGATCGTCGCCCCGCCGAAGGCCGGCAAGACCATCCTGCTGCAGAACATCGCGTTCGGCATCAAGCACAACCACCCGGACATCGAGCTGATCGCGCTGCTGATCGACGAGCGCCCCGAAGAGGTCACCGACTTCAAGCGCAACGTGCCCGCACACGTCCTGGCCAGCAGCAACGACCAGGACCTGGACAAGCACCTCTCGCTGGGCCAGTTCGCCATCGAGCGCGCCAAGCGCATGGTCGAGGCCGGCAAGGACGTCGTCGTGCTGCTGGACAGCCTGACGCGCCTGGGCCGCGCGTTCAACAACTCGCGCCGCTACGGGAGCAGCGGCCGCACCATGTCGGGCGGCGTCGACAGCCGCGCGCTGGAGGTGCCCAAGCAGCTCTTCGGCGCGGCGCGCAAGGCCGAGGAGGGCGGCAGCCTGACCATCATCGCCACCTGCCTGGTCGACACGGGCAGCCGCGCGGACCAGGTGATCTTCGAGGAATTCAAGGGCACCGGCAACATGGAGCTGATCCTGGACCGCTCCATCGCCGAACGCCGGGTCTTCCCCGCCATCAACCTGGGCGCCAGCGGCACGCGCAAGGAGCACCTGCTGATGCCCGAGCGCGAACTGAAGACGATCACCGCGCTGCGCCGCCGCCTGATGAACGCGCCGCCGCACGTGCAGATGGAGCAGCTCCTGGGCGCCCTCAAGCGCTACCCCACCAACGAGGACATGCTGAAGGGCTGACCGGCCCGCACCGGGGCGCCCGGCCGGGGGCCGTTCCTGCTACCTTTTGCGCATGGCTGATGGCCAGGCCCATTCGAACACCGTCCGCGCCGGCGTCTTCCTCGTGACCACGCTGGTGGCAGGGCTGATCGTCGCGATCATCCTCTCGAAGACCTCCTTCGCCGCCAAGCAGCGGTTCGCGGTGCGGTTCCCGATGGCGGAGGGCGTCGCGGGCATCGACATCGGCAGCGAGGTGCGAGTGGCGGGCATGAAGGTCGGCCGCGTGACGTCGATCGCCGAGTACTTCACGCAGGGCCGCATCGACGTCGGCGTCGAGATGGAAGCCTCGGTGCCGGTCTGCGCGGACGCGGTCGTGCTGCGGTCGCAGTCGCTGCTGGGCAACTACGCGTGGCTGAACTTCCAGACGCTCGGCACGGGCGAGCCGCTGAAGTCGCGCAAGGCCGAGGACCAGTGGATCGACGCGACCCCGAGCGGCGGCCTGCTGGCGACCATCGTCGGCCCGCAGAACGCCGGCCGCGCGACGCAGATGTTCACCGACCTGACGTCGTTCACGGCGTCGCTGTCGGACTTCGCCACGGTGCAGTACCCGAAGAAGGTGGTCCCGATGCTGGACGACGCGGGCACCGTGGTGCGCGACCTGCGCACCGACTACGGCACCTGGCGCACCGACGTCAGCTCGACGCTTTCCTCGGCGTCCAGTGCCGCCAAGAAGCTGGACACGACGATGGACGACGCGAAGGCCATGGCCGCGGACGCCCGCGCCGCCGTCGCGCACATCCGTGACGTGAACCTGAAGCAGGTCGACCAGCTGCTGACCGAGGCCGAGACCGGCACGAAGGCGTTCGCCGACAGCATGCAGGCACTGGACACCGAGCTGGCGACCCGCCTGCCCGACATCCGCGCGATGCTGTGGGACCTGCGCCAGTCCGCGGCGCAGGTCAAGTTGGCCACGATGGAAGTCCGCCGCAGCCCCTGGAAGCTGCTCTACCGCCCCACCGGCGACGAGCTGGCGCGCGAGAACCTCTACGAGAGCGCACGCGCGTTCGCGATCGCCTCGAGTGACCTCCGAGTGGCCGGCGAGACGCTGCAGGCGGCGCTGCGTGACGCGCCCGAGCGCTTCGAGCAGGACCCGAAGCTCCGTGAGGCGATCCGCATGCAGGTCGTCGACTCGCTGGGCCGCTACGAGACCGCGCAGCGCAAGCTGTTCGAGGTGCTGCTGGACGGCAAGCCGCTGCCGCCGGGCACGGCGATCACCGCGCCGCCGTTCGTCGCGCCGCCTGCGCCCGTCGTGCAGCCGCAGCCCGCGGACGGCACCAAGAAGGGCAGCTGAGCAGGAGCCGCCGTGCCCGACGCACGAAGCAACGAGGCGAACGTGCGGGCCGGCATCGCCGTCATCGGCGCGATCACCGCGGGTGCCGCGCTGCTGTGGGCGGGGATGGCCTGGAACGATTCGCGGACGCTCGACTACGTCGTGTGGTTCACCCCCGAGGAGGGCGTCTACGGCATCCGTGAAGGCAGCGTGGTGCGGGTGGGCGGCCTGACGATGGGGCGCGTGCGCAAGGTCGCGGCCCACTTCGCCGCAGGCGAGATCGCCGCCTACGACGTGCAGATCGCGATTCGCTCCGACATCCGCCTGTACCGGGGCGTGCGGATCGAGGCGGCCGCCGACCCGGTCTCGGGTGACGGTGCGATCGAGATCTCCGCGCTTGGCGACTTTCCGATGGCCGGCAGCCCGCATGCGATGGGAGATGGGGAGAGCCCCGAGCCGCTGCCCGAGGGGACGCGGATCAAGTCGACGCCCGCGCCGGCCTACAGGACCTTCGTGGGCACGAAGGGCTCGCGGCACCTGCGCACGCTGATCGACCAGATCCCGGCCCTGAAGGAGCAGTATGCGCAGATCGGTGATGACCTGCCCGAACGCGTGAAGGCGCTGCGGTCGGCGTTCGACGCGCTGACGGCGGCTGCCCGCACGGACTGGGACGACTGGCGCCGGGACTTCGGCGTGGCCCGCGACGCGGCGGAGTCCGCCATCGCCAAGCTGGGTGCCGGCGCGGACCCCGCGCCCGACAGCGTGATGCCCCAGCTGCGCGCCGTGCGGGACGCCCTGCCCGCGGCGGGCAAATCCGAGCGCATGCGTGCCGAGTTCACCGCGGGAACGCTCAGGTCCGCGATCCGGACCGTGGATGCGCTGCGCGCGCATGGCAAGGACTTCGCGGCTGCGCTGGACCACGCCGAGCATGGCCTGCAGAAGGGCCTGGCCGACTTCTCGATCGCCTCGCAGGAACTGGCAGCCACCGGGAGCGAGGCGCTGCTGTCGCCCTGGCGCCTGCTCGCCTCGCCGGACGCGGCGCAGCGCACGCGCGAGGCCCGGCTGGGCGAAGCACGGGTGTACGCCGAGGCAGCCGTCGACTTCGACCGCGCGATGGCGGCCGTGCGCCAGTCGCTCGTCCGCGATGCAGCGCTGCTCGAGCGCACCCCTGCGCTCGCGCAACTGCTGCGCACGCAGGTGGACGCCGCCACGCGGACGTTCGAGGACCACACCCGGCGCTTCATGGACATGCTGATCGGGGCACCGGCGGCGGGCAGCAGACCCGGGCAGCCGGCGGTGGCGCCGGCGCCTGTCCCCGCGACGCCCGCGCCCCCCGCGCGCACCCCATGAGCTGGCCCGAGCGCCTGCCGGCCGACCCCGACGACCCACGCCTGGCCCCGTACCGCGGCGTCCGCGACGCCGACCTGCGCGGCCGCGACGGCCTGCACTGCGTCGAGACCGCGCGCGTGGTGCGCCGGTTCCTGGCCGCGTGCGCGCGGCGTGGCCTGCTGCCCTGCCCGCCGCCGCTGCGGCCGCACTCGGTGCTGTGCGACGAACGGACGCTGCCGACGCTCGCACCGTTCCTGGACGCACTGCCGGGGACACCCGTCCACGTGGCGCCGGACGCCGAGACCGTCACGCGGATCAGCGGCTACGACCTGCACAGCGGCGCGCTGGCCCTGGGCGTCCGCTGCGACGACCCCGACGCCGCCGCACTGGCCGGGCTCTCCGGCGTGATCGCGGCATGCGACGGCATCGTGCACACCGACAACGTCGGCGCGATCTTCCGCAACGCCGCCAGCTTCGGCGCGGCCGGCGTGCTGCTCTCGCCGCACTCGAGCGACCCGCTGCTGCGCAAGACCGTGCGCGTCAGCATGGGCCGCGTGTTCGACGTGCCGTGGGCGCGCGCCGCGCGCTGGCCGGACGCACTGTGGGAGCTGCGCGAACGCCACGGCTGGCGCATCGTGGCGGCCGAGGAAGCACCCGGCGCGGTGGACGTGGCGGACCTGCCGCGGGACGCGCGCACGATCGTCGTCTTCGGCGCCGAGGCGGCCGGCGTGTCGCGCCAGATCCTGGCCGGCGCCGACGCGGTCGCACGCATCCCGATGTCCACGCTGCGCGGCGCGCTGGCGGACGACCCGCCCAGCCTGAACGTCGCGGTCGCCAGCGCGGTGATGCTGGACCGGCTCTGCGCGCGCTAGAAACTCTGTCAGAAATGGTGTCCGGGGGTAGCCCCCGATCGATTTCCGCGGTGTTGAAAGGCGGTGCGTGGTTGCCGCGCCCTTTCGCTGCGCTTGGCCCCCTCCTCCGCGAACTTCCTCGCTCCACCAGGTTCCGCTCGTCATCGTCGTCGGCCGGTTCGGCACGTGGGGCGACCCGGGAG
>JBIKJV010000198.1:0-4347 GCA_044360755.1 Phycisphaerales bacterium | reverse complement strand
CGCTCGCCCGCCGACGTTCGAACGTCCGGATGCGAGCGCCCGGAGCGAGCATCGGGGTCTTCCGCAGCGAATCGCGAGGCCGCGAGGCACGCACTGCGGTACCGACTACTCCCGGGTCGTGACAGGTGCCGAGCCAGCCGAACAATAGGAGGAGCGGAACCTGGTGGAGCGACGACGGTCGCGGAGGAAGGCCCCGAGCACAGCGCAAGGGCGCGGAGACCCCAAGTGCCTTTCGACACGTCGCGAAATCGGTCCGGGGCTACCCCGGACACCACTTACGCGAAGGTCGGCAGCTCGAACCCCTTGCGGTACTCGCGGCGGACGACGGTCTTCGTGGCGTCCTCGTGGTTGGTGAACGCGCACTTCTCGCGGTCCCAGAGCAGCTCGACGTTCGGGAAGCGCGCCGCGCGCGAGCACAGGACGCCGGCCTCGGCCAGGCGCGCGCCGTACTCGAACGGGGTCTGCACGAACGCGTCCTTCTTGCCCACGATGCGGTCGACCCACGAGTGCCAGTGGTTGCGTTCCTTCACCTCGCCCTGGCCGGGGATCGTCTTCGGATCGACGGGCTTGCCGCCGCGCCAGACCTCGATCTTGCCCTCGGGCTCGACCAGCAGGATGCCGTCCTCGCAGACCACCAGCGTGCCCGTGTTCGGGAACGTGCCCGCCGGGATGCCCAGCGCCGCGCGCGAGGGCGCCTGGCCGCGGTCGCAGTAGTGCACGGGGAACCACGGCTTGGCGAAGAGCGGGCCCGCCACCGGGTACGTCAGCGTCGAGTGCACGCACAGCGCGTGGTGGAAGTCGGAGGGCTTCATCGTCTGCGAGAGCACCGAGGCCGGCGCCGGCAGGTCGTACGCGAAGTACAGGACGTCCAGCAGGTGCGTGCACCAGTCGCCCAGCTGGCCGGTGCCGTAGTCCCACGACGAACGCCACTGGCGGCCAATCAGGCCCGGGCGGCACGGCGCGTCCTGCGCGGCGCCCTGCCACAGCGTCCAGTCCACGTTCTCCGGCGGCGTGATCGGGTCCTTCAGGCCGCCGTACCAGAAGAAGTAGTCGACGCCCTCGTTGGGGCCATTGACCCAGACGTGCGCCTCGATGGCCTTGCCCAGCAGGCCGCGCTTCAGGATGTCCACCGCGCGCTGGCGGCCCTCGTAGCCCATACGCTGGTTGCCGGTCTGCGTGACCAGCTGCGGGCACGCCTTCACGGCGTCCAGCATCGCCTTCACCTCGGAGAGCTGCTGCACCAGCGGCTTCTGGCCGTAGACGTGCTTGCCGGCCTTCAGCGCGGTCATCATGACCAGCGCGTGGTTGTGGTCGGGCGTGCAGACCACCACGCCGTCGAACTTGCCGGCGTGCCTGTCGAACGCCTCGCGGAAGTCGCGGCAGGTGAACGCGTCGGGGAAGTCCTTGCGGACGGCGTCCAGCTCGTTCGAGTCGACGTCGCAGAACCCGGTGAACGTGACGTCGGGGTGCGCCTTGAGCTGGTCGCGGTCGGCCGGGGCGATGCTGCCGCCCACGCCCACCTGCAGCAGCTGCAGCTTGCCGTTGGCGCTGCGGCGCGCCGGGCGCAGGGCCGCGGCCGGGCCGCCGGCGCCCAGCGCCGAGGGTACAAGCAGGCCGCCCGCGGCGATCCCGCCGGCGAGCATCGTGGTGGTTCGGATCATCTCGCGGCGGGTCTGCATCGGTTGGCTCCGTGGGTCAGGTGCCCGCACCTACCGGGTGGGCACCCGAGGGATGCACCGTTCCCGGCGGGCACGCCGACACCGCCTGCTCCAGCGCGGCGCGCTCGGGCGCCGGCACGCGGTCCAGGATGCCCAGCGCGCGGTAGGTGGCCAGGCGCGACTCGGCATCAACGCCGGCGTACACCGTGCTCGAGTCGATGATCGGCCTGCCAATCACCTCCTCCAGCTGCCGCTGGCTGTACGTGGGGCGCACCGCGGCGGTCGACTGCGTGCCGTACTGGTTCAGGTTGGAGGCAAAGATGCCGGCCGCGCTGACGGGCAGGAAGTCCTCGTAGCGCAGGCCCTCGAACTGCACCAGGCCATCCGCGGCGAGCGCCAGCAGGTCGGTGGTGCCCACGGTGCCCGCCTTCGCGGCGGCCAGGCCCTTCAGCGTGGGCGCGAACCGCGCGAACACCAGTCCCGCGGCCACCAGCTCGCGCAGCGTCTTGGGGAACGCCGCGAACTCCTTCGCATACGCGGCGTCGTACGCGGCCCAGTCGCGCTTCGGAAGCCCGGCGTCCTTCTCGCGCATCGCGTCCGCCTTCGCCAGGCACGCGTCGTACAGCGCACGACCCTTCGCGGTGGTCGCGTAGCCGCGCTCCTCGATCTCGCCGAAGCGCGCGGTGTGCACCGCGTCCACCGTGCTGCCGTCCGGTTCGGTGAACCGCACGGGCTCGGTCAGCGCCTTGTAGGCATCCTGCCGCAGCAGCACCGGCGTGTCCTCGGACGGTCCCTCGGTGAAGTCCTTGAAGCCGGCGTGGTTCAGCCCCTTCAGCTGGAACGCCGGCTGGGCGAACGCGCGCACCAGGCCGTCGATCACCGCGTCGACGTCCGCCGCCGTCGCGGCGCCGGGCTGGTACGAGTCGATCTCGGCGTGCGGCAGGTGCTTGAAGTGCAGGCGCAGCCAGTCACGGTCGGCCTGCTTCCCCAGCCGCTGCAGCGCGGTGCGCGCGCGCGTGCGGAAGGCGGCTTCGTCGATCTCGCCCAGGCAGTGCTTCATGGCCGAGACGTACAGGTCCATGCAGAACGTGTTGGGCGTCAGGTGGTTCAGGTGGTGCGACTCGAAGCACGCGATGTCCGCCGCGATCTTGAAGCCGGTGGCCGAGAGCTGCTTGTACAGCGCGTGCCCGCGCGCGCGGCCGGTCCACTTGAAGATCCGCTGCGTGCCCTCGGCGACCAGCGCGTCGGCGTCGGCGGCGTCCAGCCCGCCCTGGCGCTCGGCCTTCTCGATCAGGTCCTTGGCGCGCTGGCCGAACACCTGCCGCGGCGCCAGCAGCGTCTCGATCTGCTGCCGCGTGGCGGGGTCGAAGTAGTCGGTCATCAGCAGCGACGAGAACACGCGGTGCTCGGGCCGGTGCACCGACCGGAACGCGGTGGCGATGATCGGCTGGCTCTTCGCGCCCACGGCCGTCATGTCGTAGAAGTTGTGCGGCTCCATGCCGAACTGCGCGAAGAAGCGCGCGATCCAGCGGTACTCGTCGGGTCGGCCGATGCGGATGGCGCCGTGGCGCTCGCCGCTGGTGCGGTCCAGCTGCGCGTCGTCGATCGCGAAGCCGCGGTGCAGGCGGCCCACCAAGGCGCAGACCGCGCGGTTGCACTCGCGGTTGACCAGCAGCGAGCGGTCGTACATCGGCACCTCCTCCGCGAACATCCGCGAGAGCTCAGCGAAGAGGCGATGCTGCATGTCCAGCTTGGCGACGTAGGTGGTGCCCATGGCGAAAATGCTAGCACCGCCGGACGCGGATCAATGCTCCAGGTAGTCCAGGTCGCGGTGGAACGTCTCGTCCAGCGCCAGGGCGGCCAGGATGCCGATGGCGGTGCAGCAGATGCCGAGAACCAGCGTGGCCTGCACCACGCCCATCCCGGGCTTCATCCACAGCCAGATGCTGGTGATCGGCACCGCCATCGCGCGCACGAAGTTGGGCGCGCTGGTGGCCGCCGTGGCGCGCAGGTTGGTGCCGAACTGCTCGCTGGCGGTGGTGACGAAGATGGCCCAGTACCCCGTGGCCGCGCCCACCACGCACATCATGCCGTAGAACCAGCCCGGCCCGCGCGGCGCCACCGCGAAGAACAGCGCGATCGCCGCCGCCAGCAGCGCCAGGAACGCCAGGATCGTGCGCGTGCGGCTCTGCACCAGCTGCGAGACCGTGCCGCTGGCCACGTCGCCGGCCACCACGCCCAGGTATGCCCAGAAGATCACCTGCCCGGGCACGATCGGCTCGGCGATCCCCATCGCGCGGCCGATCTCGGGCGCGAAGATGAACATCACGCCGCCCACGAACCAGATGGGCATGGCGCTCAGCACCACCATGGCGAAGCGCGCGAACCGCCGCGGCGGCCACAGCAGCTGCAGCGGGTTGCCATGCTGCACGTCGTGCGCGCGCGCCTGCGCGAAGAGCCCGCTCTCGGCCACGCCCACGCGCAGCGCCAGCAGCGCCAGGCCCATGATGCCGCCGATCAGGTAGCAGTGGTTCCACGCCACGTACGTGCCCACCACGCCCGCCGCCACCGCGCCCGAGAGCCCGATGGTGGCGACGATGGTGGTGCCGATCCCGCGCTTGGCGGTGGGCAGCAGTTCCGCCACCAGCGTGATGCCCGCGCCCAGTTCGCCGGCCAGGCCGAAGCCCGC
>JBIKJV010000196.1:0-4350 GCA_044360755.1 Phycisphaerales bacterium | reverse complement strand
AAGCAGTTCGAGATGATGCAGAAGATGACCCAGCAGATGGCCGGCGCCGGCGCGATGGGCAAGATGCGCGCGCTGCAGCAGATGGCCAAGCAGGGTGGCGGCATGCCCGGCATGGGCGGGATGGGCGGCATGCCCGGGTTCCTGACCCGCGGCTCGACGGCCACCGAGAGCCCCAAGGCGCGGTTCAAGAAGCGGAAGTGAGGCCGGGCGGGCGGCGGCGCGTGCCGTGCGTGCCCGGGTCGCCTAGCGCTTCGACCGCACCCAGCGCAGGAGCGGCTCGCGGTCCCACGCGTTCACGCACAGGTCGCGCCCCAGCCATCCACGGCGGGCGGTGGCGACGCCGAAGGGCAGCTGGTCGAAGTCACCCGCCCCGTGGGCGTCGGTGTTGATCGAGACCAGGCACCCGGCGTCCACGGCCACGCGGACGTGGCTGTCGCGCAGGTCCAGGCGCATGGTGTTGGCGTTGACCTCCAGCGCCACCTTGCGGGCGGCGGCTTCCCGGGCCAGCGCGGCGATGTCCGGCGAGAGCCCTTCTCGGGCGTTCACGATGCGCCCGGTCGGGTGCCCGATGACGTGCACCAGCGGGTGGCGGATCGCGGCCAGCAGGCGCTCCGTGGCGGCCTCGGGTGCGGCGCGCAGGGCGCTGTGGGGGCTGGCGACCACCCAGTCCAGTTCCGCCAGCACGTCGTCCGGGTAGTCCAGCCTGCCGTCGGCCAGGATGTCGACCTCGCTGCCGGCCAGCACCGTGATCCGGTCGGCGTAGGTGCGGGCGACGTCGCGGATGGCAGCGGCGTGCTCGCGCAGGCGCTCGATCGAGAGCCCGTTCGCCTGCGCCTGGCCGCGGCTGTGGTCGGTGATCGCGATGGTGTGGAAGCCGCGGCCCAGTGCCTCCTCCACCATGCCGGCGATCGACAGCGTGCCGTCGCTGGCGGTCGTGTGGCAGTGCAGCTCGGCCTTGATCGCGGCGACGGTGACCAGGTCGGCCGGCGGGCGGCGCTCCAGCTCGCCGTGGTCCTCGCGCAGTTCGGGCGGCACCCACCAGAGGTCGAGCGCGGCGTAGACGTCTTCCTCGGTGCGGGCGGCGACGGGCGCCACGCCGCGGTCCTGCGGCGGCGCCTTCTCCGCCGGGTCGTCGGGGAAGAGGCCGTATTCGTTCAGGCGCAGGCCTTTCCGCTGGGCGCGTTCGCGCAGGCGGACGTTGTGCTCCTTGCTGCCCGTGAAGTACAGGAGCGCCGCGCCGAACTGCGCGTCGTCCACCGTGCGCAGGTCGACCTGCATTCCGAAGTCGGTACGCACGCTGGTCTTGGTGTCACCGGAGACCAGCACCTTGGCCACGCCGGGCGCCGCACGCATCGCGGCGTGCAGCGCGGCCGGGTCGGTGGCGCTGGCCACCAGGTCGATGTCGCCGATCGTCTCGCGCCCGCGTCGCAGGCTGCCCGCGACGTCGATCCGGTGCACGCCGGGCACGGCGCGCAGCAGCTGGATGAACGCCTGCGCCACCGGCATCGCCTCTCCGAGCCGCACGCGGCCGCGCGACTGCTCCAGGAACGCCAGGCTCTCGGCGATCCCCTTGAGCGTCTTCTCGCCCATCCCGGGCAGGCCGGCGAGCGACCCGTCCGCAAGCTTCGCCTTCAGCGTCTCGACCGAGTCGACCCCGCCATCCTGCCAGAGCGTGCGGACGCGCTTGGGGCCCAGGCCGGGCACCTGCAGCAGCGCCGGCAGCCCGGGCGGCACCTGGCCAAGCAGCTCGTCGCGCTCCTTCACGGTGCCGGTGCGCAGGAACTCGTGGATCTTCTCGACCGTCGCCTTGCCGAAGCCCTCGATCTCGCCGAGCGCCTCGGGGCGTGCGCGGGCGATCGCGCCCACGTCCTCGGCGATCTCCTCGAGCGTCCGCGCGACCTTGCGGTGCGCGTTCACGCGGAACGCGTTCGCCCCGGTGATGTCCAGGATGTCGGCGATCTGCGTGAAGATGCGCGCCAGCTCGTGGTTCGTGCTCATGGGGGCCTCCGGAACGGAAGGGCTGCGCGGGGGCGGTCGCGTGGTCACGCCCGCGCGCGCAGGCGCTCGGCGACCATCGCCACGAACGCGTCGTCGGGCAGTGCGTAGGGGCGGAACTTCTCCTGCAGGCCGGTCTCCTCGACGGCCAGCAGCGCGCGGTGGAAGCCCAGGCGGCTGGCCACGGCGCTATCGATCAGCGTGCTCGAGTCGTTGACGCTCACCTGGAAGAGCACCTTGTTCTCCAGTTCGCGCAGCCCGGCGCGGTCGACGGTGCGCTGCAGGTTGGCCACGGTGTCGGCCCACAGCATGGTGTGGATTCCCACGGACGGGCCCTCGCGCAGGAGGAGCGCCAGGATCTTGTCGGGGGAAGGCGGCCCCTCCGAGGCGCTGAACGAATAGTCGTCCTCGTTGCGGCGCAGTGCGCGGAAGCGGTGCACGCCGTTGATCAGCAGGAAGATGCCCGGCGCGTCGGCGGTGCCGCTGGCCGTGCGCTCCGCCAGTTCCTTGCCAAGCGCCTCGAGCGCCTCCGGAAGCTCGCGGAACGACGGCATCTGCACGTCGTGCGGCAGCGCCTGGCGGATGCGCCCGAGCGCGCCGTACAGCCGGTCGTCGGGGGTCGTGCCGTCCAGCACCACGATGCGGGTGCCGGCCACCGGCGTCTGCGCGGCGATCGCCACCATCGCCATGCCCAGGATCGCGGCCGCACCCTCGTCGCGCTGGCCCACGATCGCGACGTTGGCGCCCGTGCGGCGAACGAAGGTGGCGTGCGTGGGCTCCTTGATGCTGACGGCGTCGCCCAGCCAGGCCTTCGGCGCGAACGCCGCGCGGCCGGTCGTGGGCTCGGCCAACGCGGCCAGCAGCGGGGCGTTCGCCATCGCGTCGGCCGGCTGGTTGCCCTCGAAGACGATCGGGCGGGGCCGCGGCAGCGAGCGCCGGGCGCGGTCCACGTCGGTCACCTCGCGCAGGCGGGCGTCGCGTTCCTCGTCGCCGATCCAGACCACCTGGAACGGGCTGTTGCCCTCCAGCAGGCCACCAGCGTCGTTGTAGATCGCCTCGCCGGGGCGGCTCAGGAGCCGCGCCGCCGTGTTGTCGTCGGACAGGATCAGCTGGCTGTCGGTCTCGGTGCACTGCAGCGCGATGCGCACGCCCATCTGGCCCATGGTGCTGCGGGCGATGCTGTACGCGCCGCCCAGCGTCTGGCTGCCCAGGATCACGTGCATGCCGAACGCGCGGCCCTGGCGCACCAGGCGGTCCAGGAGCAGCGACGCGTCCTGCGACACCTTGTCGTCCTCGATGAAGAGCTCCTGGAACTCGTCGATCACCAGCAGGCAGCGGGGCATCCGCTCGGCGCGGCCAAGCGCGCGCCAGTCGGAGAGGTTCTGCACGCCGGCCGCGCGGAACAGCTCGCCGCGGCGGCGCAGCTCGTCGTCCAGGCCCTGCAGCACGCTCAGGCCGAATTCGCGGTCGCTCTCGACGGCCACGGCGCGGGCATGCGGCAGGCCGCTGCTCGCGTAGGCCTTGAACTCGACGCCCTTCTTGAAGTCGATGAGCCAGAACTCGACCTCGTCGGGCGAGTACCAGAGCGCCGTGTTCACGATCAGCGCGTTGAGCAGCGAGCTCTTGCCCGAGCCCGTCTTGCCCGCGATCAGCGCGTGCTGGCTGGTGCCCTCGCCGAGCGTCATGTACTGCAGGCGGCTGGCGCCCGAACGGCCCAGCGGCACGCGGAAGACCTTCGAGGTACTGAGCGTCCAGCGTTCCTCGGGTCGCGGCATGACGCTGGAGAACGGCACCTCGACACGGCTGGTGTCCTTGGCCGCGCGGCCCACGACGCGCGTGATCCGCTGCAGGAACGCGTCGTCGGGCGGCGAGTCGGGCCAGAAGGGGAGTGCGGCCAGCTTGCCCTCGTCGATCCGCCACCCGCCGGACTTCTCGTTCCACGCGATCGTCATCGAGCCGCGGCGCAGGTCCGACACGTCCAGCCCCGGGGGCAGCGGGGCGCGGAGGTCGCGCAGGAGCAGCACGTGCACGCCGCAGCGGGCGCCGCTCTGCAGGATGCTGGCGAAGCGCTTGGCGGCCTGGTCCGAGACGTTCGTCGGGAAGTCCGCCATCACCAGGATGCGGTAGGGCTCCGCGATCTCGCCGGCCTGCTCGTTGTACGCCTCGATGCTGGCGTACTCGTTGCGCAGGTACTTCTGGATGACGGTCTCCATGTGCTCCGTCAGGTCGGCCAGGCGCTGCTCGATGTGGCGCACGTCAGTCCAGATGCGGTCGGTGACCAGGGCTTCCATCTCGTCGGCCAGATGCATGAAGCCGGCGAAGCTCTGGCCCAGGCCGACGGGGTCGATCAGCGTG
>JBIKJV010000197.1:0-4350 GCA_044360755.1 Phycisphaerales bacterium | reverse complement strand
CTGAGCGTGAACGACATGGGCGAGATGTTCTTCAACAAGGACAAGATCCTGCCCGGCCAGCTGCCCATGAAGCTGCAGACGTACAAGCTGACCTCGAAGGACCCGAAGGTCATCATCAACAGCGACGGCGCCGCGGACTTCAAGTACGTGGTCACCGTGCTCGACGAGGTCCGCAAGATCGGGATCGCCAAGGTCGGGATCAACACGGACAAGCGATGAGCAAGGCCTGGACCGTCGTCGGCATCGTCGGGGCGCTGGTCGTGCATGCCGCGATCCTGCTGTTCGGCGGCGTGCTGTTCATGCGCGGCGAGGAAGCCCACGCCAGCAAGCGTGACGTCGAGCTGGTGGCCGAGGACGTCAAGAAGGACAAGGCCGACGAGCAGGAGCCCGAGGACCGGCCGAAGGAAGAGATCAAGCAGGACAAGGAGACGCCGCCGGACCCCAACCAGGCGATCAAGAGCGTGGACTCGGCCGTGCCGGGCGACGACGCCCCGGCGCTGGACGCCGCCAGCCTCAGCGCGATCGAGGCCGCCCTGAACGGCGGCGGCGCATCGGCGGGTGCCGGCGACTTCGGTGGCGCGGCATCGCTGCAGGGCGGCGGGCGCATCGGCGGCACCGGCAAGGTCGGCTCCGCCGAGGAGCAGGTCGACGCCGCTTTCAGCATGTCCGAGATCGACCAGCGCCCGCGCGCGGTGCACCAGGTGGCGGGCGCGTACCCGTCCGAGATGCGCTCGCGCAACGTCGAGGGCGTCGTGACCATGATCTTCATCGTCGACGAGACCGGCCGCGTGGCCAACCCGCGCGTCGAGAAGTCGTCGCATCCCGAATTCGAGAAGCCGGCGCTCGACGCGGTCCGGCAGTGGAAGTTCGAGCCCGCCGTGAAGGCAGGCAAGCGCGTGGGCTGCCGCATGCGCGTCTCCGTCCGGTTCCAGCCGAGGTGATCCAATGACCCGCCGTCCCCACGTTGCCGCATTCGTGACCGCCGCCCTTGCCGCCGCACCCGCGCTGGCCGTGGACGACGCCCCCGCGCCCTCGATGCAGGTGGCGCCGCCGAGCCTCTCGGCGGTGTGGGACGACCCCTCGTTCCAGCGCTCGTTCGTGGGCGGATACGGCATCAGCCCCGACGTCGAACCACGCGTCTCGCCGGACGACCTGGCGCTGCTGGAGCTGGTCCGCCAGCTGATGCCGGACGACCTGCCGGCTGCCGAGGCGCTGCTCAAGGGCTCGATCGGCCAGGACGCGTCGGCCGTGCTGGACCTGACGCTGGGCGGCGTGCAGTTCCAGCAGGACCGCCTGGACGACGCGCTGGCGAGCTACCGCACGGCCACCGCCAAGTTCCCGAACTTCCGTCGCGCCTACCGCAGCATCGGCCTGATCTGCACGCGCAAGTCGCAGTGGGAGCCGGCGATCGCCGCCTTCAACCGCATGATCGAGCTGGGCGGCGCCGACGCGTACTCGTACGGGCTGCTCGGCTTCTGCCACACGCAGCGCCAGGACTACCAGCCGGCCGAGGCGTCGTACCGCAACGCGCTGCTGCTGCAGCCGGAGAACGTCGAGTGGCGCCTGGGCCTGACGCGCTCGGTGTTCAAGCAGTCCAAGTTCGAGGACGCGGCCAGCCTGCTGGACGTGCTGATCGCGGCCTACCCGGACAAGGCCGACTTCTGGATGCTGCAGGCGCACACGTACCTGGGCCTGAAGCAGCCCCTCAAGGCCGCCGTGAACCTGGAGGCGGTCGACTCGATCGGCAAGTCGACGGTGGACAGCCTGTACCTGCTGGGCGACGTCTACGTGTCCGAGCAGCTGCCGGACCTGGCGCTGGGCGCGTTCCGCCGCGCGATCGAGAAGAACCCATCGCAGCCGGCATCGCGCCCGATCCGCGAGGCCGAGGTGCTCTCGCAGAAGGGCGGCATGCCGCAGGCCCGTGAGCTGCTTGCGCTGGTGAAGTCGACCTTCGGCGACAGCCTTGGCGATGCCGACCGGCGCAAGCTGCTGAAGCTGCAGGCGCGCCTCTCGATGGCGCAGGGCGGTGGCGATGCCGACACCGCGGCGATCCTGGAGGAGGTCGTGCAGATCGACCCGCTGGACGGCGAGGCGCTGATGCTCCTGGGCCAGCACTGGAACCGCCAGCAGCAGCCCGACAAGGCGATCCTGTACTACGAGCGCGCGGCGCGCATCGAGAACTTCGCGGCGAACGCGAAGGTCAAGATGGCGCAGGTGTACGTGGGCCAGGGCCGCTTCGCCGAGGCGCTCCCGCTCCTGCGCGACGCGCAGGCGCTGAAGCCGCGCGAGGACGTGGCCCGCTACATCGAGCAGGTCGAGCGCGCGTCGAAGAGCAAGCGCTGAGGCCGTCTGTTGGCTTCGCGCGGGGCTTTCGTTCAGATCGTGTTTGCGCGGCGTTCGGGGCGATGCAAGCGTGCGCGCGCTGATGGAACCTGAACGCATGCTTCGCGCAACGGTGATTGCGCGCAGGGTTTGCAGGGCTAGATTTGGGCCTCTCGAGCGGTGCACCTCCGACGTCGCCGCGAAACGTGGACAACGGTTCCCCAAGAAAGGCACTCACATGAAGACGCTTCGCAACGCCATCATCGCCGTGCTCGGCGCCACCACCCTCGCAGGCATCGCGAATGCCGCCGAGGTCCTGGTCACGACCGACATCACCACCTCGACCACCTGGACGAAGAACAACGTCTACAACCTGCAGGGCCAGATCTACGTGCGGCCCGGCGCGACGCTGACCATCCAGGCCGGCACGGTCATCGCCAGCAACTCCGGCGGCTCGCTGGCCGTCACCCGCGACGCGCGCCTGGTGTGCAACGGCACGGACACCGAGCCGGTGATCTTCACCTCGAAGAACGACTACAACACCTGGACCAACGGCGACCCGAAGACCGGCACCTGGCGCGCCGTCGCCAACGAGTGGGGCAACGTCACCATCTGCGGCCGCGCCTACATCGGCAAGTACGGCCAGGGCGCGGTGACCACCAACACCGCCGCTCCCAGCGCGGGCAACTACGCGAACATGGAAGGCCTGGTCGCCAGCAGCCTGACCGACACCCGCACGTTCTACGGCGGCGGCGACGACAACGACAACAGCGGCACGTTCCGCTTCGTCTCGCTGCGCTACGGCGGCCAGGTGGTGGGCCTGGGCAACGAGCTGAACGGCCTGTCCCTTGGCGGCATCGGCCGCGGCACGACGATCGACCACATCGAGATCATGAACAACGTCGACGACGGCATCGAGATCTGGGGCGGCACCGTCGACCTGAAGTACTTCAGCATCTGGAACATCGGCGACGACAGCCTGGACGTCGACCAGGGATGGCGCGGCCGCGCGCAGTTCGGCCTGATCGTGCAGGGCTACTCGATCCCCGGCGCGGCGTCGGGCTCGGGCTTCCCCGACAGCGCGATCGAGCTGGACGGCGCCGAGAAGTCGGATGCCCAGCCCGTCGGCACCACCAACTTCTGGAACTTCACCGTGATCGGCCAGCCCCTGAGCGGCCGAGTGGCCACCAAGTGGCGTGACAACATGCGTGCGCAGTTCCACGCGTCGATCTTCATGGACATCGGCAACGCCGTGATCCAGAACAACAACACGGACGGCGAGGCCACCGGCGGCCAGACCGGCTACGGCTTCAACGGCACCCTGAGCTGGGCCAACACCTGGACGACGGCGTACAACGTCTACTCCACGGTCAACCCGTTCGCGAACCCGGCCCAGGCGTACCAGGCCCAGAAGAGCGGCACCCTGATCGAGTTCACGGACAACGTGTTCTTCAACAACAACAACGCGGCTGCGTACACCGAGGCGAACGCCCGCGGCGTCTTCGCGGCGGCCAACAACAACGTGCAGGCAACCGTCTCGCCGATCAAGCAGATCGTCCGTGGCGCCAACGTGACGTCGGGCACGCTGATCGTGCAGCCGGTGATCGGCCTCGACCCGCGCGCCAACAACAACGCCGTGACCGCCACGACCTCGGCCCCGGCCGACGGCTGGTTCGTCCCGGTGACCTACCGCGGCGCGTTCGGCCCGAACGAGAACTGGCTGTGCGGCTGGACCGCGGCCGACGCGTTCGGCTACGTGATCAAGCCTGCCGGCGTCTGCGTCAGCAGCTGCGTCGCGGACCTGGACAACAACCAGGTCGTGAACGGCGCGGACCTCGGCATCGTGCTGGGCGCCTGGGGCACCGCCACCGGCGACCTGAACGGCGACGGCCTCACCAACGGCGCGGACCTGGGCATCGTGCTCGGCGCCTGGGGCCCGTGCCAGTGACCTGAATCGAGACTCGTTTCCCGGAGCGCCTGGCGGCGGGGACCCCCGCCGCCAGGCGCTCCTTCGGTCTCCGGACCGAC
>JBIKJV010000400.1:0-4358 GCA_044360755.1 Phycisphaerales bacterium | reverse complement strand
TAGCCGTTTTGATGGGCATGAATTGCGTCGGCGACCCATGTGTCTACAGTGGCAAGCTCGGCCGCTCGGGCCATGACCATGAAGGCAACCATGACTTGACCTTGTGGATCTATTGAGCGGCCTGTGCGTTCGAGAGCTTCAAGATAATTCTTCATCGCGTTCTTGAGCATCGCTTTGTTCGCGGGGTCAGTGATCTCGAAGAGCTTGACTTTGTTAAGAGCCTTGACCTTTTGAGGATCGCCGGGCGGCTTGACGAAGCGGTCGCCGATCGCAGCGCCCCAGCGTTCGAGAGCGGCCGCGTTAGCTTGACGAGGATCGGCGCCGAGTGTGAGAGTGCGTGCGAATTCTGGAAAGGTTTCTCTCGTTAAAGGTCGAGCGCCATATTGTAAACGCATCGCGATAGACATGAACATTGTGTCCCATACTGTCACGGCGGGCGTCGCGGAAGTAAAGACCCAAGTGATTTCTGGGAACTGAAGGAAGGCTTCGAGATATTTTGTACGCTTAGACTTCTCCTTCTTGATCTCCTGACACTCGTCGAGGATGATAAGCTTGGGCGCAGCAGACGCTGGTAGGTTAAAGCGTATGACGCTTGTAGCTTGGCCGAAGACTTCTACTGTTTCGGTCTTGAAGAAGTTCCTGTTTTTCGCAGAGAAGACTTCGTTGTAAGACCATACATCCACAGCAAGTCCGACAGATTCGAGACCTAGTTTCTTGAGGGTATCGCGGAAGTCAAGGACCACGGATTTTTTGGTGATGATTAGGATAGGCGGAAAGAGGCCGAGAAAGTTACAGAACTTCTGAGGGTCATGCTTTTGTAGCCACAGCGCGAGACCGGCTGCGATCCAACTCTTACCTTTACCGGTGCCGAGTGGAACAAGAGAGCCATTGAGGTTCTTGTTATACAATACATCAAGCAGTGCGGCGATAGCTTTCTTCTGCTGAGGCTTGAACTCTAGCCCGTTGGGAAGCTTGATGTCGATTGTGCTATAGGTGCGCTTCTCACGAAGCGAGAGTTCTTCCGCGAGACGAAGAGCTTCCTTTTGCTGGCGCGCTGGGGCTTGATTAACCCAGCCCTGAAGGAAGCCGAGCAATGTAGCATAGTCGAGCTTGACTGTTGGGATTACGGCGAGAGAGAGTTCCTTCTGGAGAAAGTCCCAATCAAATGGCTCTCTGCGATACAGATCAGTAAGCTTCTTAGCTTGCGCCCGGGCGGTCGTGAGGGCGGTCTGTTGAAGGCGATCTTCTTTGCTTGTGTATTGAGGTTCCGTTTGGACAGGTTTCTTTATCCCCGAAGGAGTAGCGAATATGTTCATGTTATAGTAGTTTTGAGATCACTTCTTCAGCGTTCTTGAATCCGTATGCGGTTGGGGTTTTGCTGATAAGACTTACGTATTCGCCGAAGACGATACTCTCGGCTGTGGGTTTGTCAAGTTGCACATAGGATCTGTTGATGTTGTCGCGTTGATTAAGCAAGGGCGTTAGCTTTTTCTGCAGAGTAAGCATCTTATCCTCCAGCTGTTGGCGTATCAAGACGTTCTTCTTGGTGGCTTTGTCCATTGCTTTCTTCAGGCGCAGGGATTCTTTGATTGTCTTCTGTTGCAGGGCTTTGTTCATAGTTTAGGATGTTTCTTGTGTCTACGATTTTTAGTACTTCTTCGAGAGGGAAATAGCAGTTGATGTTGTTGAATGCGCCTTTGAGGGCGTCGTTGAGTTGGCGAGATTTGTTAAGATAGATCTCTTCGCCTTGTGAAGTGATCGCGATGGCGACCTCTGTTGCCTTCTGTCTGTTGAAGAGCTTAGCTTTAGCGAGTGCATCACTGATCATCTCTACACGGAGATCTTCTGCTTTCTTCCGGATGTAGGATATGTCAGAGGCAAGGTGGTTTGCACGAAGGATTCTTCTGCGTTCGTCGCTGAGGTTCCAATCGGTGGCATCCCAGATGACAGAGTAAGAGAATCCGTCTTCGTTGATTCTCTGAATATGGAGATGCTCACTTGCGCAGTGAGCCTTAACCCAGTCGGCTGTTTCATTTGTAGCAACAATCGCATGGGCAAGATTATTCCCGCCAGTTCGGCGGATGAAATGCCCTCGCTCTGCATCGACATGACAAGAGCACGATGGGAAGAGCAATCCCCAGAGTTCTTGTGGAGTGATTTCTTGGACGTCTTCATTTTGAGGAGGCATAGACTTTACGGAGATGAGATGGTTGAATACCTAGTTCTGCTCTGTATTTTGCGATTGTGCGCCGGGCGATTGTGTTCTTGAGGAGTGTTACAATGTCCTCATCGCTTAGTGGGCGAGACTTGTCTTCGCATGAGATGATCTCTGCGATTTGATTTTTTATTGAGAGGTTACTTTGCATGGTGTTTTGTTCATGGTTTACGATAGCACTGGTGAAGAAAAATCTTAGTTCATATGTTCCGCGCGGAGTAGAGATGTATTTGTTACAGACGGCTCTGCTCACGGTGGTCTCGTGGATCTCACAGACCGTCGCGATCTGAGCCATCGTGAGCGGCTTGAGATCTTTGATCTGGCCGCTGCGGAAGAAGTCTTGTTGATAGTCTACGATTGCATTAGACACGCGGCCGAGAGTAGACTGGCGCTGCATGATAGATCGAATGAGGAACTTTCCCATCTTTACTTTCTCGCGCACGAACTCCCGCTCGGCGGGCTTGAGCTTGTGGAGATAGCTTAGAACGTGATCGTTGATCTTGTAGACAGGAAGTTTCTCGTTCGGGATATCTATTGTGCCGTCGTCGCGCAGAAAGATCTCTGCGTCTTTTGGCGTGTGCGTTGAAGATGCGAACTCTGAAGCGGGATTATAGTTTAGTTTCGAGAGTTGCTTATAGAGATTCTCTATGGTTGTGAAGGTCTCGTTGTATTTCTTCGCGAGAATAGGGATTTGGCGTCGAGTGAAGAGATCTTCGTCTTGTTGGAGAATTTGATAAGCTAATGAAGAAGGATCTAATTGAAGACATAAGCAATCTGCAAGACTCAAAGCGCCGAGGCCGCGAGGTTCGAGAGTGCGGATAAATCGCAGAGCTTTTCTCTGTTCTGTCGTGAGAATGTCTGGATCATGTAGGAAATATCCTCGCTCGTTAAGAAGAGATATGACAGAGAGATCATGCCCGGCGAGAGATAATTCTTTCTCTAAGTATTCTTCTAGTGTTTCATCTCGGCCGGGATTATTCTCTAGCGGATATTGCTCTTTGTATGATGGAACACTATCCGAGAGAGAAGTCCACTGCATATCCGCCGGGAGTTCGGCTTTGTCGTTCTCGTAGGATATGTCTTCTTCTGCTTGATTATTGTCAAGCATCTCGACGCATGGATTGTCGTTGATGAACGACTCCATGATAGATCGCAGGTCACAAAGTGGAGCTTGAAGAAGCGCGAGAGACTGTTGCAGTTGTGGACTCAGTATCAAAGACTGAGTCTGCTGCGTGGAGATAGAAATTTTCATGACGGATAAAGAGGTGGTTGGTTTTATCCTAATAGCGATAGAGCCTAAAGTGTGCCAAGTTTTGGCATATGTTGGATGCCAATACTTGAAACACCTCAAAGAAAAAGCCTCTGTCGGATGTTACTCCAACAGAGGCTTCGTGATTTAGACTTGATTACTTCTTCTCGATCACGGGATCGAGTAGATTGTTGTCTTAGTTTTAGACAGTCTTCTTCTTGGCTTCGCGCTTGGCCTTCGCGCTGGCGAGTTCGTTGGCCTTCGCGAGGAGCTGCGCCAGAGAGGCAATGAGGTTAGCCTGCTTGGCCACGGCGGCATCCTTGTCGGACACGCCGAGAGAGCGAGCAGTGTCGTCGTTCCACTCGCCAGCGAGAGCGAACACAATCGAGCCGATCTCAGAGCGAATGCCTTCGATCTTCTTGAGGACAGACTTTTCGGTCTCACGATCGGCGCTGACGCCGTAGATAAAGGCGGCGAAGTAATCGGGCGTGTTGCCCTTGCTGAGATAGGCTTCAGAGGCGTCTTCGGCGATGTCGAGGAGTTCAGCTTGGACCAAATCAGACAAGGCATTAGAGATGCGCTTCGTTTCAGTGACAGAGCCGTCTTCGTTCTTGACCTTCGTCACGTGCTCCGTCGGGATTTCAGCGAGAGCTTCGCCGCGCTTGATGTAGTACTGGAGGTCAGAAACGGCCAGAATCGGAGACTGAAAAGAGACAACACGCTCCGGAGACTTAGCAGTCTTGCGGACATGACGCTCGTTGGTGGCGAACTGAGGATTGCCGTTGGAGTCGCTCTGGAAGACAGATCCAGCGAAGGAGGCAACGAGTTCGAGGTTCTTAGTGCTCATTTTACTTGTGTTTCTTTTTGTTGGTTTGTTTTATTGGGATGTTTTCG
>JBIKJV010000058.1:0-14287 GCA_044360755.1 Phycisphaerales bacterium | reverse complement strand
ATCGAGATGAACCGGGTGAGCCGCGACTTGGGCGCGAACTCCTCCAGGTACAGCGCGGTGCCCACGCCGATCGGGAGTGCGGTGAGCGCGCAGACCGCGCAGACCCAGATGCTGCCCCAGAGCGGCGCCTTGATCCCGGCGTCGGCGGCCTTGCGGCTGGCGAAGCGGCCCAGGAAGTCCCACGACAGGCTGCTGGCACCCTCGCGCCAGATGGTCGTGAGCAGCACCACCAGCATCAGGACCGCCAGCGCGGTGCAGGCCAGGCACACGGCCAGGAAGACCCGGTTGCGAAGCGCGCGCGCGAACGCCGAGGCGGGCGGCGCGGCCGCCGCGATGTCCGCGGGGCGGCGGGGGGCGGGGGCCGAGGGCGGCACGACGAACTGCGCCATCAGTCGTACTCCTCGCGGAAGCGGCGCAGGAAGAGGTCCCCGGCGATCGTCAGGCCCAGCGTGATGGCGAAGAGCACCGTGGCAACCGCGTAACTGGAGCGGTACTCGACGCCCGTTGCCGGCGCATCGCCCAGGAAGATCTGGACCATGTAGGCCGTCATGGTCTGGACCTCCGCGGCGGGGTCGGCCGTCATGCGCGCCAGGCCGCCGGCGGCCAGCGCCACGATCATCGTCTCGCCGATTGCGCGGGTGATCGCCAGCAGCCAGGAGGCCATGATGCCGCTGAGCGCGGCGGGCACCACCACCTTGACGCTGACGTCGAACTTGGTGCCGCCCAGGCCATAGGCTGCGTCGCGAAGGCTTCGCGGGACGGCGCGCAGGGCGTCCTCGGACAGGCTGGCCACGATCGGCAGGATCATGATTCCCACGGCGATGCCCGCGCTGGCCGCGTTGTAGGTGCCGAAGCGCTCGCTGACGTGGCCATGCAGGAACGGCGTGATCACCTCGAGCGCGAAGAACCCGTAGACGACGGTCGGGATGCCCGCGAGCACCTCGAGGACGGGCTTCAGCACCGCGCGGACGCGGCGCGGCGCGTACTCGCTCAGGTAGACGGCGACGACCAGTCCGACCGGCAGCGCGAAGGCCGCGGCGATCGCGGTGACGAGCAGCGTTCCACAGACCAAGGGCCAGATGCCGAAGCGCTTCTCGTCGCCCAGGAGCGGCGACCAGACGGTGCCCGTGAGGAAGTCGCCCAGGCTCACCTCGGGCATCGCGAAGAAGCCGACCGACTGCCACAGCAGGATGGCCAGGATCGTGAAGGTCGACAGCACCGTGAGCGCGGCGCAGCCGAAGAGCGCACGCTTGACCACGCGTTCGGTGCCGGCGCGGACGGCCCGCGAACGCTCGGTGCCGCGGCGTGACGCGGCGGCGGCAGTCCGGGCGGCGGCGGCGACGTCGGGTGCGGGGGGCATGCCGGGGTGCAGGGTATCCGGGGAAGTCCCCCGGAAGCGTTGCGGCGGGGCGGCCCGGAGGCCACCCCGCCGCGAATCTTCACGGGATGTTGACCCGTTCCGGGGTCACTTGTAGAGGTCGGCCAGTGCGCCGGGGCGCTCCTTGCCGTTCTCGTCCAGCATCTGGGTGCCGGTCTTGCCGGCGGCCAGGTTCGCCTTCGCGCGGTCGGAGATGGCGCCCGGCAGCTTCACGTAGCCCACTTCCTCGGCGAGCTTCGCTGCGTTCGCCAGGTAGAAGTCGACGAACGCCTTCACCTGCGGCTTGTCCAGCGCACCCTTGTTGACGTAGATGAAGAGGGGGCGGCTGAAGGGCGCATAGGTCGCCTTCTCGATCGTCTCGTGGGTGGGGACGACCGCTGCACCGGTGGCGGGGTTGACGACGGGCACGCAGGTCAGCTGCTCCTTGTTCTCCGTGTAGTAGGCGAAGCCGAAGAAGCCGATCGCGTTGACGTCGCCGCTCACGCCCTTGACCAGGACGTTGTCGTCCTCGCTGACGCTGAGGTCGGCGCGGATCTTGCCGTCCTTGCCGACCACGACTTCCCGGAAGTAGTCGAAGGTGCCGCTGTCGGTGCCCGGCGAGTAGAGCTTGATCGTCTCGTCCGGCCACGAGGGGTCGACGTCCTTCCAGGTCTTGGCGGGATCGGCGGCGGAGTAGAGCTTCTTGACCTGTGCCACGGTCAGCTGCTTCACCCAGGTGTTGCCCTTGTTGACCACGATCGTCAGGCCGTCGAAGGCGATGGGCAGCTCGATGAACTCGATGCTCCGGGACTTGGCGGCCTCGATCTCGGCCTTCTTGATGCAGCGCGAGGCATCGGCCACGTCCAGCTCGCCGGCGCCGAAGCGCTTGAAGCCGCCGCCGGTGCCGGAGACGCCGACCGTGACGTTCACCTTCTCGGCGACCTTGGAGAACTCCTCCGCGGCGGCCTCGGTGATCGGGTAGACGGTCGAGGAGCCGTCGATCCGGACGGTGCCCTTCAGGGCCTTGGCGTCCTGCGCGTGGGGGGCGGCGGCCAGGAGCGCGAAGGCTGCGAGGGCGGCGGTGGCGAGGAAGTGCGGTCGCATGGGGGGGGTCCTTGTGTGGCTGGGCCCGTTCGCGGGCGGTCGGGAGGCCTTGAAGTGTGGGGAGGAATTGTTAAGGAACCGTGAAGGCGCGTTCAGGATTTGTTGCGATTCCGTTCAGCACCCCAGCTCAGGGACTTGGGGCTGCTGCTTCGGCCACCGGGAAACGCAGGCGGAACGTGCTGCCGGCGCCAACCGCGCTGTCCACCTCGGCGTGGCCCCGATGGACCAGGGCGACGTGCTTGACGATCGACAGCCCCAGGCCCGTGCCGCCCGAGTCGCGGCTGCGGGCCCTGTCGACCCGGTAGAAGCGCTCGAACAGACGGTCGCGGTGCTGCTCGGGGACCCCGGGGCCCTGGTCGATGACCTCGACGATGGCCTCGTCGCCCTCGCGGCGTACGTGCACACGGACGGTCGTCTTCTCGGGGCTGTACTTGATCGCGTTCGAAAGCAGGTTGCCCACGGCGTGGGACACCAGGCCCAGGTCGCCGATGATCGCCGCGTCGGCGTCGAGCTGCGGCTCGACCGCGATCAGCTTGGTCCTGGCCGCCACCGCGTGGTGCTCGATCGCGTCGGCAGCCGCGGCGCGCAGGGCGAACCGCGAGGTGCCCGTGCGGCGGAGGGCGTCATGGTCCTCCAGCGACGAGAGCAGGAGCAGGTCGTCGATGATCGCGCCCAGCCGGATCGAGCTGCGGTGAATGATGTCGATGAAGCGCTCGGCGGCGGGTTCCAGCTCGAAACCGTCGGCCAGCGTCTCGGCGTAGCCACGGATCGTGGTGATCGGGGTGCGCAGCTCGTGGCTGACGTTCGCCACGAAGTCGGTGCGCATCGCCTCCAGCCGTCGCAGTTCGGTCAGGTCCTCCATCACCAGGAGCGACGCCGCGCTTCCGCTGGTGATCGGCACCAGCGCGCATCGGACGGTGCGGCTGCCGGCCGCCGACTGGAACGCGAGCTCGGCGTCGGCGCGGCGCCCCGTCTCGCGCGCGGCGGCGACCAGTGCGTCGAGTTCCGGCGACCGGGCCAGTTCGATGAGCAGGCGCCCCGCGGCGGGGCGGCCCGCGCAGTCCAGTATCCGCTCGGCGGCAGGGTTGATCGTGGCGATGCGGCCCAGATGGTCCAGCGACACGATGCCGACCGGCGCCGTCTCGATGATCGCGCGCAGCTCGTTCAGCGCGCTGTCCAGCCGGAGTGCCTCCTGCGCGGCGCGGCGCGAGGCTCGGACCGGATCGGCGTCGGAGCCGCCCAGTGCGGAAAGCGCGGCCGAGATCCGCCGCCGCTCGGTGCGGTGGCGAAGCGCCAGCACGGCGCAGGCCGCCAGCGACAGCCCGGCGACGATCGAGACGACGACCAGGGGATAGAAGAGCGAGGGCTCAGCCATGCCGGGGGGCAGCGCCGGCGTGTTCAGGCCTCGGTGGGCTCGGGCGCATCGTTGAAACGATACCCCACGCCGCGGACCGTCTCGACGCAGCCCGCCAGCTCGCCCAGCTTCTTGCGGAGGGCGGTGACGTGCACGTCGATCGTGCGGCTGGAGAGCCGGACATTCCGTCCGTGGACCGCCGAGATGATCTGGTCGCGGGTGCGGACGAACCCGGGGCGCTGTGCCAGGTGGTTCAGGATGCCGAACTCCGTGACCGTGAGGTCGGTTGCCGCGCCATCGCAGGTCACGATGTGGCGGTCGGGATCGATGACCAGCCGCTCGGAGACGCGGACCAAGCGGTTGTCGACCGGCGTGGACTGCAGTTCCGCGGCGCGGCGCAGCACGGCGCGGATGCGCGCCATCAGGACGCGGGGGCTGAACGGCTTGACGACGTAGTCGTCTGCGCCGACCTCCAGGCCCGCGACAACGTCGGCTTCCTCGCCCTTCGCGGTCACCATCATGATCGGGATGCCGCGGGTCTCGTTCGCGGCGGTCAGTCGGCGGCAGATCTCGAGCCCGCCGACGTCCGGCAGCATGAGGTCCAGGATGATCAGGTCCGGCGGGTCGCGCTTGGCGAACTCGATGCCCAGCTTGCCGTTGGGGGCCATCCGCGTCTCGAGGCCCTCCCGCTCGCAGTGGAAACGGATGAGTTCCGCGATGTCGGGTTCGTCTTCAACGATCAGGACGTGGGCGCTTGGCACGGGGAGGATTCTGCCACGGGGAGGTGAAGATCTCGTTCAGGTCGCGGCAGGCTCGGGCGAAGGTCGCGTCCAGCACCCGGCGGCCGCGTGGTTCCCTGCGGTCCGCCGCGTCACGGCGGGCAGGGCGGGGTCGATGCCATCCTGCGCCAGGGCGCCCAAGATGGCCCAATCGTACGCCTCGCGGATGGCGACCGGGACGCCGGCGGCGTCCGAGGGTTGCACGGGGATTCCCGCGGTCCGGGCAATGGCCGCCAGCAGCCGGGCGTGGCGCGCGCCGCCGCCGGCGACGATCGCATCACGGACGCTGGCGGCGGCCAGCGCGGCGCCGATCGCGCCGCCCACGGCCTCGGCGGCGGTGGCAAGCAGGTCGGCGGGTGCGCACGTCCGCGCGTGGACGTCGACCCATGCGGCGGTCTCGTCGCCGGTGCCCAGGCTGCGGCCACCGGCATCGGGGGCCAGGAGCGCGGCCAGCGCGGCGTGGGCGGCGGCATTGGGCGTGCCACGTGCCGCGGCGGCGCCGTCGGCGTCGTAGTCGCGGCCGAGCGCGACCCGTGCGGCGCGGTCCAGTACGTGGTTGCAGGCACAGAGGTCGCGGCCGCGGATCGCGGCGACCTGCGACGCGGCGGGGGTGCCGTCGTCCGCGGGCAGCAGCGTCGCGTTGGCGAAGCCGCCCAGGTTCAGGATCGCGCGCGCGTGCGGTGCGCGGAACGCGACCCAGTCGGCGAGCGGCGTGAGCGGTGCGCCCTCGCCGCCGGCCGCCAGGTCCGCGCCGCGGAGGTCGGTGACGACGGTGCACCCGAGCGCGCGCGCGATCGGATGCGGGTTCACCAGCTGCCAGCTGGCGGGTGGGCGGTGGAAGACGGTCTGGCCGTGGATGCAGGCCAGGTCGGGGCGCGGGCGTCCGGGCGTGGCGTCCAGCAGGGCGCGTGCTTCGCGCGCGTGGAAGGTGCCGAAGTCGAGCGCCAGCGACGCGAACTCGCCGGCGGACATGGGGCGTTGCTCGGCGGCGGCACGCAGGCGCGCGGCCAGGTCGCCGAGCGGGGCCGAGCGGTGCGAGACCAGGTTCGCGTGCATCGCCAGGCCGTGGCCCGTCACCGCAACGAGCGCCAGGTCGATGCCGTCGATGCTGGTGCCGGTCATTGCTCCGAGGACCAGTCGTTCGCGCTGCATGCGTGGATGGTCCCGGGGCGGGGCGGGGCGGTCAAGTTCGTCATGGGGCGTGCCGGGCCGCCACTACACTGCGGGTCCATGGCCACGCACCAGCCCACGCGATCGCTCGTCACCGGAGGCGCCGGCTTCCTCGGCTCGCACCTCTGCGACTCGCTGATCGCGTCCGGGCACCAGGTCATTTGCCTGGACAACCTGTTCACGGGCCACCTGGACAACATCGCGCACCTGCGCGGGAACCCGGCGTTCACGTTCATCAAGCACGACGTGGTCGAGCCCTTCGACTTCGAGGTGGACCAGGTCTGGAACCTGGCTTGCCCCGCGGCGCCCGGCCATTACCGCTACGACCCGGTGAAGACGCTGCGAACCTCGGTCTGGGGCGTGATGCACTGCCTGGAGATCGGTCGCCGGCGCGGGGCGCGGGTCTTCCATGCCTCGACCAGCGAGGTCTACGGCGACCCGACCGTCCACCCGCAGCCCGAGTCCTATCGCGGCAACGTGAACCCGATCGGCCCGCGTGCCTGCTACGACGAGGGCAAGCGCGCCGCCGAGACGCTGTGCTTCGACTACCGGCGGATGCACGGGACGGACATCAAGGTCGTGCGCATCTTCAACACCTACGGGCCGCGCATGCACCCCTACGACGGGCGCGTGGTGAGCAACTTCATCTGCCAGGCGCTGCGTGGCGAGCCGATGACGATCTACGGCGACGGCACGCAGTCGCGGGCGTTCTGCTACGTCGACGACCTGATCGCGGGGTTCCGGAAGCTGATGGATTCACGCGACGGGTTCACCGGGCCTGTGAACATGGGCAACCCGGGCGAGTTCACCATGCTCGAATTGGCGCAGGCCGTGGCTGCCGAGCTGGGCGCGAAGGACATGATCGAGCACCGCCCGCTGCCGGCCGACGACCCGACGCAGCGGCAGCCGGACATCACGCTGGCGAAGAAGGAACTGGGCTGGGAGCCCACGGTGCCGCTCCGCGAGGGGCTGCGCCGCACGATCGCGTGGTTCCGGGCGCTGGACATGTCCAAGTACGCGCCGCCGAGCCCGTTCTTCGAGCAGCCCGAAGCGCAGCGGAAGTGAGGAATTGGGTCCGGGACATCCGGGGGTGGTTTCCGTCGCGGGCGCGATGAGAATTTCCGCCGGATGAAGCAGGTGCTGCACCGGGGGGCCTTACTGTTCGCGTCATCGGGCCACGAACGGTTCGTGGTCTCGGTGGGCGGCAGGGCTCATCCGCCGTCGGACGCGCAGGGAACGCCCGGACGAGATTTTCGTCCGCCGGACCCGAAAAAAGACCGAACAGGTCTTGACGCTGCCGATGAAGGGTGGGATCCTGACAAACACCGAACAGGCGGCAGCAGGCCCCCTGGAAAGCCTGTAAATCAGGCCTTCCGCTGGCCAAGCCCCTGACAGAGCACGGATCGCAGCCCGCCCGGCCTTGGGCGCCCCGAAGGGCGCAGGCCGGACGGGAGAAGGACCAAGGAACGACGATGGCAACGACGACGAACAACGGCACCCCGACCGGGGCGAGCACCTCCCGCACCTCCACCAGCGCGGTTGCGACCCGCGAGGTCCCGGCCGGCCGCGGCGACTCTGCGAAGATGCCGACCATGGCACGCCCGACCGACAGCAAGACCGACGTGAAGCCCGCCGCTTCGACCCCCGCCCGCACGCCCGCGCCGGTGGTCGATCCCGCCGCCCGCGCCGCAAAGGCGAAGGCCCTCGAGGCCGCCGTCGGCCAGATCGAGAAGAGCTATGGCAAGGGCTCGATCATGCGGCTCGACAACGAGTCGATCCCGGTCATCCCGTCGGTGAACACCGGCGCGCTGAGCCTGGACCTGGCCCTGGGCGGGCGTGGCCTGCCGCGCGGCCGCGTCATCGAGATCTTCGGGCCGGAAAGCTCGGGCAAGACGACGCTCGCGCTGACGGTCATCTCCAACGCGCAGAAGACGGGCGGCGTTGCGGCGTTCATCGACGCCGAGCACGCGCTCGACCCGTCGTGGGCGAAGCGCCTGGGCGTGAACCTCGATGAGATGCTCGTCTCGCAGCCGGACACCGGTGAGCAGGCGCTCGAGATCTGCGAGATGCTGGTGCGTTCGAACGCGGTGGACGTGATCGTCGTCGACTCGGTGGCCGCGCTGATCCCGCGTGCCGAAATCGAGGGCGAGATGGGCGACAGCCACGTCGGCCTGCAGGCGCGCCTCATGAGCCAGGCGCTGCGCAAGCTGACCGGCGCCATCGCCAAGAGCGAGTGCATCGTGATCTTCATCAACCAGCTGCGCGAGAAGATCGGCGTGATGTTCGGCTCGCCCGAGACCACGACCGGCGGCCGCGCGCTGAAGTTCTACGCCTCGGTGCGCATCGACATCCGCCGCATCGGCGCGATCAAGGACGGTGAGCGCAACGTGGGCAACCGCGTGAAGGCGAAGGTCGTCAAGAACAAGATCGCCCCGCCGTTCCGCGAGGCCGAGTTCGACATCATGTTCGAGGAGGGCATCTCCACCTCGGGTGACGTGCTCGACTTGGCCGTGGCCGACGAGGTGGTCGACAAGAGCGGCGCGTGGTTCAGCTTCGGCGACGTCCGCCTGGGCCAGGGCCGCGAGGCGTCCAAGCTCTTCCTCCGCCAGAACCCCGACCTCATGGACGAGATCCGTCGCGAGGTCCTCAAGAAGCGGTTGGCCAACCCCACCGCGATCAACCCCAAGACCCCCAAGCCCGGCGCGGGCAACGACTGAGCCCGCCCGGCGAAACCGCACGACGGTGTGCAGGCGCCCGGCCGAAGTGCCGCGGCGCCTGCGCTCGTTTTGCTCGAGGGTTCGACTCGCGCCCCGGGCGTGCGGTCACCCCGCGCCGAGCGTGGATCGTGCGGCGGGTGCCATCGTCCAGTCGTCGCATTCCCCGGCCAGGAAGCGGTGTGCGCCCATGGCGGCGATCATCGCCGCGTTGTCCAGGCAGTAGGGGAGTGCGGGCAGGCGCAGGTCCAGGTGGCGTGCGGCGGCGAAGGCCTGCAGTTCGGCGCGCAGGTGGCGGTTCGCGCTGACGCCGCCACCGACGAGGAGCGTCTGCGGCGTACCCGCCGGCACGTGCGTGCCGCGGTCCCATGCGTCGAGGGCGCGGGTCAGGCCGCGCATCACCTGCGCGACGGCGGCGGTCTGGAAGCTGGCGCAGAGGTCTGCGACGCGCTGGTCGGTGAGTGCAGCTGGGGGCGGCGGCGCGGGGCGGTTCGGCACCGGCGGGACGCCGCGCACCTGGTAGAGCAGCGCGGTCTTCATGCCGCTGAAGCTGAAGTCGAGCGAGGGGGCGTCCGCCATCGCGCCGGGTTCGGCGGCGGGGGTGCCGGGGGTGCCGGCCGTGGTTGGCCCGCTGCGTTCCTCGCCACGCCGCACGCTGCGCGCGGTCAGGCGCGGCTGCGGGAAGGGCACCGCCTGCGGGTTGCCGCCGTCGCTGCGCCGGTCGAGCAGCGGCCCGCCGGGGTAGCCCAGGCCCAGGATCGTCGCGGCCTTGTCGAACGCCTCGCCGATCGCGTCGTCGATCGTGCGGCCGATGACCTGCATGCGCAGGGGGCCGTCCATGCGGAAGAGGTGCGTGTGGCCGCCGCTCACGACCAGCCCGAGCGCCGGCCAGCGCACAGGCTCGGCATCCAGCGTGCCGGCGACCAGGTGCGCTGCGACGTGGTCGACGCCGATCACGGGCACGCCCAGGGACCAGGCGTATGCCTTGGCCGCCGCGTTGCCCACCAGCAAGCTTCCGATGAGGCCGGGACGGTTGCCCACCGCGATCGCGTCGACCGCGTCCAGGTCGATGCCCGCGGCGGCGACTGCCTCGCGCACCACCGGCACGATGCGCTCCAGGTGCGCGCGGCTGGCAAGCTCCGGCACCACGCCCGCGTAGCGCTCGTGCAGTGCGTGCTGCGTCGACACCACGTTTGAGCGCACGCGCGGCACGCCGGCCGCGCCGTCCCACGCGACCACCGCCGCCGCGGTCTCGTCGCAGCTGGTCTCGATGCCGAGGATCACCGGTGCGCGGGTCATGTGGCGTGCCCGCTCACTTCTCCGGCTCGCGCGCGGGCGTGTACTCGGGGGCCGGCTCAGCGCCCTCGCGGAGCCCGCGCTTCAGGGCGCCCGGGTCCTTCAGGATCCAGCGCCCGATCACGCGGCCCTCGCGGTCACGCAGGACGATCTCGCCGTCAATGAGGGGCGCCTCGTCACGCAGCAGCGGGTCGTCGATGCCGGCACCGGTGCCCCGCAGCGACGAGATCGCCCGATCCGTCTTCTGCAGCTCGTCAAGCAGGCGCCGGCGATACTCCAGGCTTGCGCGCAGTTCGTCGTTGCCCGCGCCGACGTCGCCGGAGAGGTCGCCGACGATCGGCCACTGGCCGGCATCGAGGTACCCCTGCATCGCCTCGACCGCCGCAGCCAGCTGCGGGTCGTGGGCCCGTGCCCGGATCGAGGTCGGCGCCTGCCAGTCGGGCTGCGGTGGCGGAACACCGGGACCGCCCGCCGCGATCGCCTCCCACCCGCGTCGAGCGTCGGCGTTCGCCAGTTGGTCGGACTCGGTCATCGGCACGTGGAAGCCGCTCTCGGGCTCGACGCCCCACCGCGTGGCACCCGCGACGCGCCCGACGTTCCGGCCGCTGGGCAGCTGGTACCGCGCGGTGGTCAGCTTGAGGGTGCCCATGCCGTCGGGCAGCGAGCGCACCTCCTGCACGCTGCCCTTTCCGTAGCTGCGGGTGCCGATCACGCGCGCCTGGCGGCCTTCCTGCAGCGCACCCGCGACCACCTCGCTGGCGCTGGCGCTGCCCTCGTTCACGAGCACTGCCATCGGAACCAGGACGTCCTCGGGGCTGGCGGTGGCGTCCCACGTGCGTCCCTTGTCGCCGCGGCCGCGCAGGCTGACGATCGCGCCGGACGACATGAACCGGTCTGCCACCGCGACCGCCGCGTCCAGCGAGCCGCCGCCGTTGCCGCGCAGGTCCAGCACCAGTCCCGAGACGCCCTCCGCGCGGATCTTGGCGAGCGCGGCGTCCAGCTCCGCGCCCGTGCGGTCGGTGAACTGCGTGATGCGCACGTAGGCGATGCGCCGGTCGGGGTCCAGCGTCCAGCGCCAGCCCTCGGCGGTGCGGGCCACGCCCTTCACGGTGCGCGTCTCGACGTGGCGCCGCGCAACGGACACGTCGCGCTCGGTTCCGTCCGGGCGGCGCAGGCGCAGTCGGACCGTGGTGCCGGGCTCGCCGGGCAGGAGTTCCTCCAGATGACCGGCGCCCGCGCCCTCGGTCGACGTGCCGTCGACGGACAGGATCACGTCGCCCGGCAGCACGCCTGCCTCCAGGGCGGGGCTGTCGTCCATCGGCGTGATGACGACGGGCCTGCCGTCCTCCAGGTCCAGCTCGACGCCGATGCCGACGTACGTGCCGGAGATCGCCTTGTTGAAGTCGCCCTCGTCGTCGGGCGGCACGTAGACGGTGTAGGGGTCGCGCAGTGCGCGCACCATCGCTTCGAGCACGGCCCGCTGCATGGCACGCTCGTCCGGCACGTCCACGAAGCCCTGCATGAGCAGCGCACGCAGGTCGATCACCGGGTCGAACCACCGGTAGGGGGTCTCGGGCACCGGTGCCGGCGCGCGCGACGCGCCCTCGACCTGCGCCAGTGGCGCGGCCGGCGCAAGCAGCGCGAGCATGGCGAAGGCGGCGATCATCCGGCGCGCGATCATAGTTCCGCGCGTGGCCCGCCCCCCGCGCGTCCCTACAATCGCGGGATGGAAACAGGCCGCCACGGCGAAGTCGACATCCGCACGGAACCGGCGATCCTCGTCGGCGTGCGGCTGCCGGGCGTCGAGTGGGACGATGCCGACCCGCTGGGCGAGCTGCGCGCGCTGGCGGAGACCGCCGGCGTCCATGCCGTAGGGACCCTTGAGCAGAAGCGTGAGGCACCGCGCGGCAAGACGTACCTGGGCAAGGGCAAGGTCGAGGAGCTGGCCGCGATGTGCAAGGAGCTCGAGGCCAGGGTGGTGGTCTTCGACAACGAACTGGCCCCCAGCCAGATCCAAGAGCTGGAGAAGGCGCTCAGCGTCAAGGTCATCGACCGCAGCGAGCTGATCCTGGACATCTTCGCCAACCGCGCGACCACTCGCCAGGCGCAACTGCAGGTGGAGATCGCGCAGCTGGAGTACACCGCGCCGCGCCTGCGCGCGATGTGGAGCCACCTGGGGCAGGTGACGGGCGGCGCACCGGTGGGCGTCGGCACGCGCGGCCCCGGCGAGCAGCAGCTGGAGATCGACCGCCGCATCGTGAAGGCCAGGCTGGACAAGCTGCGGCGCGAGCTGGGCGAGATCGAGGCGCGCCGCACCCGCGAGGTGCAGCAGCGCCGCAGCGAGCACTTCACCGCCGCGCTGGTCGGCTACACCAACGCCGGCAAGAGCAGCATCTTCAACCGCCTGACGCGCGGTGGCGCCTACGCGGCCGACAAGCTGTTCGCCACGCTGGGCACGCGCGTCGAGCAGTGGAACCTCGGCGGCGGGAACGCGGCGATGCTCTCGGACACCGTCGGCTTCGTGCAGCGGCTGCCGCACCACCTCGTGGCCAGCTTCCGCGCCACGCTCGAGGACGCCATCGCCAGCCACGTCCTGCTGATCGTGCTGGATGTCTCGGACCGGCAGGCCGCGATGCAGCTGGACACCGTGCGCGAGGTGCTGGACGACATCGGTGCGTCCGGCCAGCCGCGGATCCTGCTGCTGAACAAGTGCGACCGCCTGGCCGAGACCTGGCGCGCCGGCGACGGCCCCGACCGCCGCCTGGCCGACTGGCTGGCGCGCGAGCCGGACGCGATCCCGGTGTCCGCGCTGACGGGCGAGGGCATCGACGTGCTGACCGCGCGCGTGCTGGACTCGATGCGCGGCGACCTGCGCGAGTGCGTGCTGGGCCTGCCGCTCTCGGACGGCCGCGCGATCGACTTCATCGAGAAGCGCATGGCCGTGCGCGACCGGCAGTGGCAGGACGGGAGCGTTCTGCTGACCGTCGAGATCGGCCGCCGTCAGCTGGAGCAGCTGGCCTCCGGCGGCACGAAGCTGACCGTGAACGGCCTGCCCCCGCACGAGGCGCTGAAGGCGCTGTGGCCCGAGTCCGCGCCGCAGGGGTTCCGCCGCAGGCCGCCGCACGACACGTACGCCGTCGGCGACGACTGATCGCCGCGCATGGCGGATCGCCGGCCCCGCTCACCGCAGCGCGTCGCGCACCAGCGCGGCGGCACGTTCCGCGGCCGGGCGCGCGCCGGGGCGCACCCACACGCGGCCCGGGCTGCCGCGCCGCACGGGCATCCAGCAGACGACGGTGCTCTCGGGGAAGTGGCCGCCGGCCCAGAAGCCGTCATCGGCCCGGCCGTGCGCCACGCGCTGGCCGCGCGGCGGGAATGCGTCCCAGCGCTCGATGAAGCTGCCGAGCAGCGCGGTGTCCACCGCCTCGGCGCCCGCGTCGGAATCGCTGGCGATGCAGATGACGTTGGTGGCGCCGGGCATGAACTGGGTGCAGGCCTTGCGCAGCAGCCGCTGCACGCGCGGCACGGCGCCGTCCCATTCGGCATCCGGGCCGCCGCGAAGCACGCAGTGCGTGCCCGCGACCGGCGCCGCGATGCGCGCCGCCCCGAGCCACGTGCCGTCCTCGTCGCGGACGGCGATCTCCTCGCCGACGCTCGCTTCGCGCACGAACGGCTCGAGCGCGGCGGCCAGTCGCGCGGTGCGCGCGCCGTCGAGCGGCGCGGCGCGGACGACCACCGCGACGGGCCGCGTGATCGACTCCAGCGCGTGCAGCTCGGCGGGCAGGGTTGACTCGGCCGGCACGCCGACGCCGAGCCGCTTCACGTGCAGGTAGAGACGCGAATCGCCGTGCGTCACCAGGAAGTCGGCGTGCTTGCCACCGGCGGTGGGGGCCTCGACCGCCAGCGAGCACCCGTGCACCAGGAGGCGGCGTGCGAGCTCGGCCTCGGCCACCGCGGCCAGGAAGGCGTCCTCGCGCGCGCTGGGGTGCTCGAGGGCCTCGATCAGCCGCCGGATCTGGCGGCCTGCGATGCGGCCGCCGGCGTCGCCGGGCGGCGGACTCATCCAGGCGAGGATCTCCTCGCGGAGGCGGGCGGTGTCGATCGGGGCGTTCACGGGCTGGCGGGGCGGGAGGGGGCCGCGACGCGCGGTCCCCGAACGCGAAACGCCGCCCCGGTGGGGACGGCGTTCGCAGTGGCAACTCGCGGACTTGAACCGCGGACCCGCGCATTTTCAATGCGCTGCTCTACCAACTGAGCTAAGTTGCCGAACGCGGCCGAGCAGGCCGCGAGGGGGTCGTGGATTGTCTTCCTGGCGCTCACCGGGCGAGGGCAGGAATGCGAAGGGTACGCGCTTCCGCTTCGGTGTCAAGGCGCTCGGCCTCGCTGGTCGCACGTCCGATTTCCACCTCGAGGCTTCCGAGAAGCCGTTCCGCGAGCCAGTAACGCAGGGGACGCGTCGCGGCGAAGGTCCGGAGATCGGGCGCTCGGACGCCGCGCGGGCGGCGCGGGGCGG
>JBIKJV010000298.1:0-4142 GCA_044360755.1 Phycisphaerales bacterium | reverse complement strand
TGTGCCCAATGCGTCTGTCACAACGAGGGCTTGTCCTGCGGCAGGAGTTCCTCCACCTTGATAACGGAGTTTTCCACCAATCACCGTAAAGTCATTGCTGGTGGCCAAATCACCATTTCCTGACAAACTTGGATTTCCCAAGAACCAGTTTCGATTGCTGTCAATACGGCCTGCGTCTCGTTGTATATTCCCGGTTAGAAAATACACTCCTAAACTGCTCAGGAAAACACCAGGACCAGTTGAAACTCCTGATTGAAGTGTGCTGACATAGTTCCATCTGCTCGTGCCTAAACTATCTTGACTTTGAAGAAACTTTCCAGGAGCAGCCCCTAACGCAGCACCACCAATCTGTGCATTGTCCGCAATCAGCGTTGCCGAACTCACCCAAAAGCGATTCCCTGTTCCACTGGGATCATAATACAGGGCTCGCCCTTGACCATCAAATGTAAAAACTTGTCTGCCCCCCACATTGAATGTAATGGCATTTGTGCTGGCGCTTGTGGTATTGGAAAGAAGAATAGAGGTTCCTCCTGAACTGATGATAGTCCCACCTCCTGATGCAGAACCACCTCCACCAGTAAACAGTTGACCATTTTGAAAGATGAAGGAGTTGCTCAAGTTAATGTCATCAGTGATTTGGATCGGTGTTGTATCAAACTTGCTGATAATGTTGGTAAAGATGCGTTTTTGATCAAAGTTTACCATCGATTGGAGTTGATTGACTTCCAGTTGAACTTGCTGAATCGGCGATAATCCTGTCGCTGATGTTACAGTATTTTGAAGTTCTATGATGTTAACCAAGTAGTTACTGGCTACCATAGACCCTTGTTGATTTGCTGCTCCTCCTACATTAAATGACATGCTGTCACCTTCTTTCTATCTTGGAAGAAAGGTTCTCTTAGATCCTACACGACGTCAAAAACCTTGGAATGAAAACCTTGCGTAGCCTTAGAATGGCAGCCTCTACTGTCACTGGGAACACATCGGTAGTTCTGGTGAGTTCGCCTCAAAGCAAAGTCTATTTGAGCTCGGTGGGATACCCGGGTCATATTGTTACAATCAAAGATCTCACAGGAGTCGCAAGTCAAGGAGATCCTATTGTAGTGAGCACAACGAATGGTGTATTCTTTGCTGATGGGTCAGTCTCAACTCTTCTTGTGGACCCTTTCAGTTATTTGACGGTCTCTTCCAAAACACCTACAACCTGGCAGATTTTAAACAATATTGGCTATCTTACAACTCTCTCGAATGCGTTTGTGAATACATTGACAGCAGGGAATACCTATACACAAATCACCAGCAGCGTGAGAGAATATGTGAGTTCAAGTGAAGCGCAAACTGTAAATGTCACACGATCTCTGACATTGTTGGGAAATGTGGATATTTTGGGCAATGTCACTATCAATGGCACTGTTGATTTGTTCTCCACGTTAAATGTCAATGAGGATATTCGTCTTTCATCGGGTCTTGTTATACAGGGCGCTGTCTCTCTTCAATCAACCCTTTCTATACGGAATGAGTTGATTGTTGGGGGAACCATCAGCACACTCAATGATGTGAATGTAGGGGAGGATTTGTATATTGGCTCTTCTTTGTATGTTCGTGCTGCATTGGTCCCTAAAACTCTGAGTGTTCAGACACTGACGATGACGACAATGAATCTTGGCGCAGGTCTTTTTACAGCAGGAGCAGTGAGTGTGGGGTGCAATGCGTTTATCGGTGGCTCTCTTACAACTCTCAGTAGTTTGGTTGCACGAAGTTCTATTACGATTCTTGACAATACAACAATCCGTAGCACACTTACTGTTCAAAAGCAGGTTACAACTCGATCGTTTGAATCTCTTTCCTCGGGCATTGTCTTTCAAGAGACGATGGTGGGAGCATTGGAAGCGGCAGGAACTCTTTCTACACCGAACTCTCTTGTTGTAGGAGGAACACTTGTGGTTCGTGATCAAACGAATGTAGATTCAGTTGTTGTCACTGGAAATGTTACAACAAACTCTTTGCTTGTGAATGGAAATGCTGAACTCTCAAGCATTCAAGCGACGGGGGAGGTGAATGTTCTTGGATCCGTTCTGCTAACACAAACGCTTCAAACCTCTAGCCTTCAAGCGGGGATTACCACTGTTGACAAGTCACTTGAAGTTTTTAATGCCACAACTGTTGGTGGAAACATGTCAACTCTTCTCGACGTCTCTGTCGAACAAAATCTCGATATACAAAGTTCTATGACAGTGAAACAGGAGGCCTATGCCTTCAATGTTGAAAGAGTCTCTACATTGGCTGTCTTTGGAAATGTCTCCACAACGAGCCTTGATATTGGAGGAGATTTGCTTGTGAAGGGCAATTTCTCTATTCCAGGCACTGCGACTCTCAATGCTCTGGGCGCACCGATCGAAATCTCATTAAGCACATTGACTCTTTCGAACACTCTTACAGTCACAAATTCAGCGGATATCCCTATATTTACATCGATTTCTAATGTTAGTTTTCCTACTACCACCGAGATAGGTCCTACTACAGGATTTACAGGGTTTTTGAAAGCAGATACAGCGAATCTTCGTGGATCACTTCAAGACTATAATCCAGTGGGTGATAGAAAGGCAGTAAGCACAACAAGGATTTCTACACTTACAGGAGTGAACCTTCTCAGCACATTTCGTATAGGCTCCTCAAATCTAACAACCCCCCTTGTAGATGCCAGTGGTTTATTACTCCTCGGAAGCAATATAAATGAAAGCAATGCTTATACATTTACACCTCTTGATTTTAGCATCAAAAACCAAACCTTACAGTTTAGCACAATCGCTTGGGGAGCCTCTTTCAGTCCGTCAAATTCAATCTGGGTTTCTGTCGGTGAAAACTCCAATCAAGCTGGAACAATCCAATATAGCACAGACAAAACAAGAACCTGGCAGCCTGCTGTCACAGGTGGATTTGCTCCCGCTGGACCCCTCGTGATACCTTCCTTACAAGCAGGTGTAGGTCGCGATGTGATTTATATGTCAACCACATATCAAAATACAACACCACCTGTATGGGTGGCGATAGGGAGAGGGGTAAACCTAGGAATGATGGGAAATGTAGAATCTATCCAATACAGTGGAGATGGTTCGAACTGGTCGAATGCATCTGGAACCGTCTTTCCTACAACAACCCAAGGTGGGAATCGTCTCTGCGTCCACCGGTTCAATGTAACAACTGATGGAGCCATCCTTCTTGCAGCAGGAGATATGGGTCTAGGTTCCTTTGGAGTCCTCTTCAGTCAGAATGGAATCACGTGGACTCAAGCTACATCTGGGTTTGGTCCAACTCCATTTAACAGCGCAGATATTACTGTTGGGGCATTTCGAAATCTCTATACTGTGGGAACGCTCTCAGGATTTGGACCCACTACAAAGGCACTGTTTACAGCCCAGGAATGCAACTATGCCACAGGCTGGTCCAATATCTCATCGAACTTAAATTTTGCTATTTCGAACGGTATTACAACATTCAATACGATTGCCTATGGAAACAACATGTATGTGATTGGTGGAGTTCCTTTTGGAGGAAGTGCTACAAACTCTATTTTTTATTCTCCTACACTTGCAAACTGGCAACCGATTTCACAAGGAGGGTTTACAGGAGGTGTCCAACGCATTGTCTTTAATGATGTCTATGGGATTTTCTTAGGAGTAGGAAGCAACACAGGGGGATGCAATCTGCAGTTTAGTCCGAATGGAATCGTATGGCAACCTGTTCCCTTTAGTTTTCCGAGCCCCCTCTACAATCTTGCTCTGGGTGATGGTCAGATTTCAATTCCTGACCCTGTGAGCAGGTTCTTTACAGTCAATGTAGAATCACGCTTTCAGTCAGGGATTTCGTCACTCTATTTGACAACGAGCACAATCGCAGCCTCTTCCTTTACAGCCAATATATATATTGGTAGTGCAACAGGACTCTCCAACTTGACAAACTTTGGACGCAACATGTTTGTGTCATCAATCCTTACACAGAACTTTTATTATGGCAGCACACTCTATTATGCTGGAAGCACAACTATAACAAGACTGAGCACAACAGAATCCGCTACTCTCATTGCATCTGATTTTTTCTCAACAGGCATTCTCACAATCGCAACAGGTGTTGACTCTCTCGCC
>JBIKJV010000068.1:0-12190 GCA_044360755.1 Phycisphaerales bacterium | reverse complement strand
AGGCGCGCCAGGTCCTCGCGCAGCGCAGCCACCGAGGCATAGCGACGATCCGGATCAGGCTGCTGGGCCCGAACGCAGACCAGGTCGAATTCCCGGCGAGTCGCAGCCGGCATTCCGACCGAATGGGCCACCCTTCGAATCAGCGCCCCAAGGCTCCAGATGTCGGAGGAGCTGTCGGTCGGCAGCCCGGCCGCCTGCTCCGGGCTCATGTAGCCGGGCGTTCCGACCGCGCCGCCCAGCAGCGACGCCCCGCCGGCCGGACGACGGCGCGTGGCGAGGCCGAAGTCGATGAGATGGACCCGCGCCCGCGAGGGTTCATCGCCGACGACGATCACATTGCTCGGCTTCAGATCGCGGTGAATGATGCCCTTGCGATGCGCGTACTCGACCGCGGCGCAGGCCTGGTCCAATACCGCGATCGCGTCATGCGCTGATGCCCCAGATTCGTCGGCCCACTGGTCGAGCGGAACCCCCGGCACGAACGGCATGGCGAACCACGGACGACCGTCCCCCAGTTCGCCCGACGCACGGATGGGCACGATGCCCGGGTGTCTCAGTTCGGCCAAAAGGTCCTGCTCGCGGGCAAATCGGTGGCGCAATGCGGACGCCAGGCCGAGGTCACGGACCAGCTTGACCGCAAGAGAACGCCCAGGCTCGGCGGGGTCGGCGCAGAGATACACGACGGATGTCGCACCCTGGTCGATCCGAGACAACACGCGAAATGGGCCGATCGCGACGGGAAGCCCTTCCTCCGGCCCATCGACGGCACCGGCAAGCGATCGCAGCGCCTCGTCCACCTCACGTTCGGGATCCCCGGGACTTCCCGCGACGTCCATCAGCCAGCACCTCCGGAATTCTCGTGCTGGCAAAGCGCCCGCGCAATCGCCGACCGTGCAAGGCGCAGATCACGCTCGACGGTCGCGGTGCCGATCCGCAGGTGATGCGCGATCCGTTCGCAAGTGAGCCCGCAGACGGCCGACAGCGCCAGCACCTCGGCCGCGCGCGGATGCTGCACCTGCAGGTCATCGATGGCCGCACGGATCTCGTCCATGCGGATCCCGCCACGGTCGGTCACCGGCGCAGCCGCATCATCGCTTGGGCCGAGCGGGACGGTGATCGCTGCGCTGCGACGTGCCGCGCGTGCCGCCCGGGCGCGATTCAAGGCCGCACGACGCATCATCATCGTGGCGACGCCAAGGAGCTGTTCACGGTTCGCCGGGACGGCGTGCTGCCGCAGCAAGCGCACCATCGCGTCGCCAAGCAACGAGGTCCCGCCTGCGTGCCCATCGGGCGCGTGGCGCATGCGATAGGCCTCCCGCCGGGCGATGGCCCGGAGATCGTCGTAATGCGCAGCGACCAGGGCGGCGAAGTCGGTGCCCATGAGCAACAACAGCCTACCGCGCCACCCCGGCATCCCGCGCCGCCGCGGCGCTGATCCAACGCGATGGATGGCGGCAATTCGAGGGTGCACGCCAGCAAACGCCCGACGGATCGCACGATCCATCAGGTAGTGAGGATCAGAAACAGGGAACAGGTGCACCCGGCCCCGCATTTCCGGCGCGGCCGAAATGGGGACACGTGGACCTGTCCCCATTTAGACTGCGGGCGTGCGACGCACCCTTGAATCCATCCAGTGGGGCCTCTTCTGCACCTCCAGCTGGACGTGGTGCATCGGGATGTACCTGCCGTTCATCCTGCTGCGGCTGTGGGGCTGGCCGGGGTTCTGGGCATTCTTCGTCCCGAACGTCCTGGGCTGTGCGGCATTCGGGTTCGTGCTGGACCGCGACCGCTCGCGCGCGATGGTCGCGCGGCTGGGCTGGATGTGCGCGCTCTTCGGCGCGGTGACGATCGCGTACCAGGCGTATTTCGCGGGCTGGGCGGCGCAGTACCTGGTGATCGGCACGCGCGCGCCGGGCGGTGAACTGGACGCACTGCGCACGGTGGTCTCGACCGGCGCGCCGATCGTGGTGCTGGTGGCCGGCTTCGTGCTGGCGCTGCGCGGCGACGGCTTCTGGCGCACCGCGGGCACCGTGGTCAGCCTGGCCAGCGCGCTGGTGGTGCTGCTGCCGGGCGGCGTCGATCCGGCGATCGCGGCGGGCGACCAGACCGCCGGGCACGCCGGCGGTCCGGCGCTCCTGGGCGGCATGCCGCTGGCGTGGGCGCTGCCGACGATTGCGGCCGGCTTCCTGCTGAGCCCCTACTTCGACCTGACCTTCCACCGCGCGGTGCAGCAGGCGCCCGAGCCGCGCATCGCGTTCGCGACGTTCGGGCTCTCGTTCGCGGCGATGCTGCTCCTGATCGCCAGCTTCTACGACGCGCTGGCCGGCGCCCCGCGCATCGGGGTCGCGATCGTGGTGCTGTGGGCGCTGCAACTGACCTTCACGGTGGGCGCGCACCTGCGTGAGCTGCTCTTCGCCGCGCCCGGCGTGCGCATCCCCGCCAAGGTCACGGCGGGGCTGGCGGCCTTCGCCGTCCTGCTGGCCACGCCCGCGTGCCTGTTCACGCTGGGGCCAGCGCTGCCGGACGGCTGGCTGCCGCTCCTGGGCGGCGTGCGCACGATGCTGCTGCCCGGCGAACCGGCTTACCTGGCGTTCCTGGGGGCGTACGGGCTGCTCTTCCCGGTGCTCTTCCTGCTGGAGGCCCAGGGCGTGCCGCGGGCGGTGACGATCGGCGTGCTGGTGCTGGGCCTGCCCTGCTACCTCCTGGGGGCGTTCGATTTCCGAACCGAACTCATGCCGGTCCCGATCGTGGCCGCCCTGGCGTTGGCCGCCTGGCACCGCGCGAAGCGGCCGGCCATGGCCTGACGGCGCAACAAAACCGCACGCCCGTCGTTCGTCCTTCGCCCCCGCGATGAGATGATGCCCATGCCGATGCCCCGCCCCGCACCCGCCGCCGACCTGGCCCCGCTCCCCGCGAAGGACTTCGACGTCCGCGCCGCGCAGCACCTGCTGGCGCGCGCCGGCTTCGGCGGCACGCTGGACCAGGCCCGCGCGCTCGCCGCGATGGGCCTGGACCGCGCCGTCGACGCGCTGGTCGACTACGAGCCCTTCGAATACGCCGCCGTCAAGCCCGGCGACTTCGACCGCGACCTGATCCGTCCGCTGACCGACGCCGAGCGCACCGAGATCGCGCGCGCGCGCCGCGAGAAGGACGAGGCCGTCGTCGAGGCCTTCCAGAAGCGCGAGAACGAGGCCAAGGCCGCCGACCGCCGCCAGCTTGTCGACATGCGCAAGTGGTGGATCACGCGCATGATCGAGACGCCGCGGCCGCTGGAAGAGAAGATGACGCTCTTCTGGCACGGGCACTTCGCGACCGGCTTCCGCACGATCGAGGACAGCTGGCACCTGTTCCAGCAGAACCAGCTGTTCCGGAGCCACGCGACGGGCAGCTTCGCGGACCTGGTGCTGGAGGTGATCCGCGACCCCGCGATGCTGCGGTACCTGGACAACAACCAGAACCGCAAGGCGCGCCCGAACGAGAACCTGGCGCGCGAGCTGCTGGAGCTCTTCATCCTGGGCGAGGGCAACGGATACACCGAGCAGGACATCAAGGAAGGTGCCCGCGCGCTGACCGGCTACACGTATCGGGACGACGAATTCACCTACCGCGCCGGCGACCACGACCCCGCGCCCAAGACGATCTTCGGGCAGCAAGGCAACTGGAACGGCGACGAATTCGCCCGCCTGGCGCTGAACCGCAAGGCCTGCAGCGAGTTCCTGTGCGGCAAGCTCTACCGGTTCTTCATGAACGACGGGCCGGACCGCCCCGCCGACGAACGCGCCGCGCAGCAGGCGTTCACGATGGCGCTGGCGCGGTGCATGCGCGACAACCAGTACGCGATGAAGCCGGTCCTGAAGGCGCTCTTCCGCAGTGCGCACTTCTTCGACCGGTCGAACCGCGCGTCGATCATCAAGAGCCCGGTGCAGGTGGTGGTGCAGACCATCCGCCAGTACCGGACGCCGCCGCGGCAACTCAGCGCGCTGGCAGGCGCCTGCGAACTGATGGGCCAGGACATGTTCCAGCCGCCCAACGTGAAGGGCTGGGACGGCGGGCGCGCCTGGATCAACACGGCCACGATGTTCGTGCGCCAGAACGTCGCGATCTACCTGCTGACGGGCCGCCGGCCGGACGTCTACGACTGGGAGAACGACGACGAGAAGTTCGACGCACTGGCGCTGGTCGAGGACCTGCGCGCGGGTGCGGCACCCGGCGCGGCGGCGGCCGCCCCCGCGATCCCCGCCGAGGCCGCCGTCGACCGGCTGCTGGCCATCTCGCTGGCCGGCCGTCCGCACCCCGCGCGGCGCGCGGAACTGCTTGGTTTCGTGGGTAGCGCGCCCATCGATGCCGACCGTACGCTTGCCCTCCTGGCGCTGATCACCGCCCTGCCCGAATACCAGCTCTGCTGAGGACCACCATGACCGACCACGCCCCCTACAGCCGACGCATCTTCATCCAGAACGGCGTGATGCTGGCCTCGCTGGCCGCCAGCATGCCGCACTTCCTGCAGCAGGGCGCGCTCGGCATGCTGGCCGCGGACGGCACCGCGCCGGGCAACCGGCCGGGCGTGCCCGACGAGCGGATCCTGGTGGTCGTGCAGCTGTCGGGCGGCAACGACGGCCTCAACACCGTCATCCCCTACGGCGAGCAGGCCTACCACGACAACCGGCCGGGCATCGGGCTGGGCGAGCCCGGCAAGCCGAAGAACGGCGGCGAGGCGCTGGTGCTGGACAAGGACGCCGGCATCGGCCTGCACCCCAACCTCACGGGCCTGAAGGAACTGCACGACGCGGGCAAGCTCTGCACCGTGGTCGGCGTCGGCTACCCGAACCCCAACCGATCGCACTTCGCCAGCATGGACATCTGGCAGACCGGCCGCCGCGAGGGCAAGGGCACGGGCTGGATCGGCCGCTACGTGGACGCGACGTGCAACGGCAACCCGGCGGCGGACCTGGCGGTGAGCGTCGGGCGCACGGCGCCGCTCGCGATGATCGGCGCCAAGAGCCGGCCGATCGCGTTCGAGAGCCCGGACCTCTTCCGCTGGCTGGGCGCGGGCATGGACCGCGAGCTGAACAAGGAATACCAGTCGATGGTGCGCGCGGGCGCCCTGCCCGACGTGCAGCCTGGTTCGCAGGAGAGCTTCCTGATGCGCACCGCGCTGGACGCGCAGGTGACCAGCGACCGGATCCGCGCGGCCGTGGCCAAGCAGCCGCTGGTGCGCTACCCCGGCAACCAGCTGTCGAAGCAGCTGCAGACGGTCGCCGCGATGATCCGCGACGGCATGAAGACGCGCGTCTACTACGTGAGCATGGGCGGCTTCGACACGCACGCCAACCAGCCCGGCAGCCACGGCAACCTGATGCGCCAGCTGGGCGATTCGCTGCTGGCGTTCCAGAAGGACCTGCAGGCGCAGGGCAACGAAGGCCGCGTGATGACGATGTGCTTCAGCGAGTTCGGCCGCCGCGTGCGGCAGAACGCCAGCAACGGCACCGACCACGGCACCGCGGGCCCGATGTTCGTGATCGGCCCGGGCGCGAAGCCTGGAATCGCGGGCACCTACCCCAGCCTGACCGACCTGGACAGCGGCGACCTGAAGCACACGACCGACTTCCGCGGCGTCTACCAGGACATCCTGGGCACGTGGATGAAGGCGCCGACGGACGGGGTGCTGGGTGGGAGCTACGCGGGTGCGGGCGTCGTGCTGGCCTGAGCCGCAGCCCCTACCACTGTGCCCCGCCAGGCTGCTCGACGATCGAATAGAAGCCGTCGCCGTCGCGGCGCAGCTTGCCCAGGCGGGCGAGCGCGTCCCAGACGGCCATCGGGTGGTCGCGCGGGGGCACCATCGATTGGATGCGGTGCTGGCCGGTGCCGGTCATCGGGCCGTGGCCGAGCTTGCTGTCGGCGTCCAGCTGCATCAGCTTGAGGCGCTTGCGGAAGAGGCGGAGCGCGTCCTGCAGCAGCGCCTGGTCGAATTCCGGGTGCTCGGAGGGCAGGCCGGCGGGCGCGGCGTCGGCGGGCGCGTCGGGCACGGCCTCGCCGCGGGCGCGGGCGACCATGCGCGCGAGTTCGGCCACGTCGCGCGTGCCGACGACGCGCATCAGGGCCTGCGGGTCGACCTTCGCCTTCAGCAGCAGCTTGTGCATCGCGCCCCAGTGCGGGCCGGCTGCGGCCGGGTCGGCGGACTGGAGCGCGGCCAGGGCGGCGGCGAGCTCCTTCAAGAGCGCGGGCGGAAGCGGTTGGCTCATGCGATGGTCACCTCGATCGGCTTGCCGGCGCGGTAGGCGTCGGTGCCGGCCAGCACCAATTCGGTCAACCGGCCGGCGTAGCCGAAGTTGCAGAGCGGCGCGGCGGCGGTGCCCCCTGCCTTGCCGGCGCGGATGGCGTCCAGCCACTCGCGATGGTGGCCGGGCGAAGGCGGGATCTGCGGCGCGTCCGCGGGGCGGCGCCACTCGGCGGCCAGCGCGCCGGGCCAGAGCAGCATCTCGTCGTAGTTGGCGAAGAGCGCGCCACGGCTGCCGATGAAGCAGACGCTGAAGCGCCCGTGGTAGTCCTGGCGATCCTTCGCGCCGATCTCCTGCACGAAGGGCGGCTTGCGACCGCCGTCGAACCAGCGCAGGACCAGCGGGTCGCCGCCCTCGGGGCGCTGGATCGCCCACGAAGCCTCGAGCCACTCGGGGCAGCCGACCGCGTCGACCGGCGGGCCCTCGGCCTGGACGGTCATCTTGAGCGTGCCCCACGGGCGCCCGGCGTAATCGGCCGACGGCGCCAGGCCCAGCGCCCAGACGGGCAGGTCCATCACGTGGCAGCCCATGTCGCCCAGCGTGCCGGTGCCGTACGCCCAGTAGCGGCGCCAATTCGCGGGGTGGATGCGGTCGATGTACGGCACGCGCGGCGTCTCGCCCCGCCACAGGTCCCAGTCCAGGTTGGGCGGGCAGACCGCGCCCGGCGTCAGCGTGCCGCCGCCCCAGCTCTTCTGCTGCCAGACGTCGACCGCGGTGACGGTGCCGATCGCGCCGGCGCGGATCGCCTCGACCACGCGGCGGTAGTTCGGGGTGGCGTGGATCTGCGTGCCCATCTGCGTGGGGACGCGCGCGGATTCGGCCAATTGGCGCAGTTCGACCGCCTGCGCGCGCGTGTGCGTGAGCGGCTTCTCGCAGTAGACGGGCAGGCCGCCGCGCAGCGCCGCGGCCGCCACGGGGAAGTGCATGTGGTCAGGCGTCGAGACGACCACGCCGTCCAGGTCCAGCTCGCGGCGCCAGTCGAGCAGTTCGCGGTAGTCCGCGATCCGCACGGCGTCGGGGAACTCCTTGCCGGCGCGGGCCAGGTAGTCGCGGTCGACGTCGCAGAGCGCGACGATGTGCTCGCCGCGCACCTCCTGGATGTTGTCCCACGCGCGGTTCGCGGTGCCGATGCACGCCAGGCGCAGCTTGTCGGAGCGGCGCGGCGAGACCTGCTGCAGGAACGCAGGCGCCTTGCGGGCCGCGACACAGCGCGCGAGCGCGGGCGTCAGCGCCAGCCCCGCAGCGGCCAGGATGAACGTGCGGCGGGTGGTTGGCATGCGAACAGCGTATATGCCAACCACCCGCCTGCACTCACTGGAGACGGGGCGCCGCGGTCACCACACGACCGGCGGCTGCAGCGGGGACGGGCCGGGCGATGGCGCGGGAACCGTGGGAATCACCACGATCGGCGGCGCGGGGCGCGGCACGGCGGGAACCGCGGGCACGCTGGGCACCACGGGCACGGCGGGCACCACGGGCACGCCGTACGCGTGCGGCCGGATCGCCGGCGGAGGCGCCACGCGCGGCGGCGGCACCACCACCGGGGGCAGCGCCGGCACGACCGGGTCCCACGGCGGGCTGACGCCGGGGAACGTGTCCCAGCCGGTGCCGACCCAGCTGCCGTCGCCGATGCTCGACGCCATGCCGCCGTTCCAAACGTAGAAGCCGGGGCCGATGCGGAAGAGGTAGTCGGCGCGGGCCGACGGGGCGAGCAGCAAGGCGAATGCGGACAGTGCGATCGATCGATGAAGCGCGGTCATTCGAGTCCTCCTTCCGGGCCACCGTACGCGTTTCTGCCACGCCGCGGCCGGGCGTTCGGGTCCGGCGGCCCCTCCGGGACACGCGTCCCGGGGTAGCCGATCCGATGGGTGAAGCGATACATGATGCGGGTGAGGGAGCAGGCGCCGTCCACCTTCTGGCGGTCCTCCTCGCTCAGCGACGCCAGGAAGTCACGCGCCTCGCGCGCGGCGGCGACGCGGCACGCGTGGAATTCGCGGATCGTCTCCTTGGACGCCTTCCGCACGCGGAGCGAGCGCTGGTAATCGTGGATGAAGTCCTCGCGCAGCTCGATGCGCTGCACGCGCATCAGGTGCCACACGTACCTGCCGCGGAAGTTCCGCCAGTGGTTCACGCGGTCGGCCCAGTCCGGCGCGGGCATGTAGCGGCGGATCAGGGTGTCGGTCCAGCCGCGCCGGTGGAGGTCTTCGCGGTAGAGGCCGAACGAGAAGTCCCACCAGTTGCGCTTCGCGGGTGGCGCGGGCTGGGACGGTTCCTGGCCGGACGGCGGGTCGGCGGGGAGCTGCGGCAGCTGGGGCTGCGGCGGGTGGTGCGGGTCCTGCGGCTGCTGCGAGTGCTGGTCGTCCGGGGTCACGGCGTGCCCCCGTTCGTGATCGGTGCGGTCGGTGCGACGTGCGCGTGCATGGGCGAACCCCTTTCGGGCGATGGGACGACGCACGCGTGCGCATGCACGCCACGCGACGACGATCCCGGGTTGGCGCATCCGTGGTCCCCCACGCGGCCCGGCGGCAACGCTGCCGCCGTGGAAGGCGCGGGGCACGTGGCGCGGGCAGCGCACCCCGCGCGCGCCGATGGCGCAACGCAGCATGCGCGGCGAACCGCCGCGTGTCCCCGCAGGCTTTGCGATCGGAGGCGAAATGGCCTGATTCCAGGCCGTTTTGCGCATCCGCGCCGCATGCCCCGCGAGGGGGTTCCTCCGCACCGTGGCGCGCGTTGCAGGCATCGGCCTGCGCGTGCTCGGTTGCGACCTGGGCTTTCAGAGGTGCCCAGGGTTCGGTATGCAGGCATAAAGATAGTGCCCCCGCGCACCATGTCAACCCCCCTTCGCAGGAAATCGCATTCCTGCCGCGGACTCGATCGCTTGGCGGTGATCGATCATCAGGCACGCCAGCTCCACGAGCTGCGGACCCTCGAGTGAATCACGGTACGCCTGGAACGCGCGCGCCATCAGCAGGCGCCACTGGTGGAACTGGCTGATGCGCGTGCGATACACGCGACGCCGGCGCAGCGAACGCGCGTAGTCGTGCACGAAGTGCTCGGTGCACTCGACGAGCTGGACGCGGTGGATGTGCCACTCGTGGACGATCGTGCGGCGACCGCGCGACCCGGGCGCTGGCTCTCGGCCTGCACTCGGATCTTCAGAGAAGCCATCCATCTCGTCCTGGTCCAGGAACGAACGAAGCAGGATGCGCGTGCGCGGCGGCCTCCGGCCTGCCCCGCTCCCCGCGCGCGGCCACGATGCCGCCTGCGCCCCAGCATGGCCATCGCCCGGCGCCGAGCAGCGCATGCCGGCGGGAAACGCTCGACACGGCGTCGAAAGATGGGCCCGGATCAGCCCAGGGGTCCATCCGCGAATGGTCAGCTCGGTGCGATCGAGGAAGCAGTCGTTGGACGATCGAATGGCGAAGATGGGAGCTCCTCTGGACCCGGCGAATCACGCTGCCATCCCAGACGACGCAATGGACGTGACGACGCAGACAGCCGATCAGCGCCAAGGCGCAGGACGAGCGATCCGCCGGACCGGATCATCATGCGGGATGGGGATGAAGCAGTTGCTGCACCGGGAAGGCGTCGACCCTAGGCATCAATCGTCACCACGGCAACTCGGGTCCGCAGCGTCGGCGGACCGGCCGACGCTTCGCAGCCATGCGGGCCGCCAGCCGTTCAGTCTCAACCTCAGCAATTCCGGAATGAGCGGCTTGCTCGGGATCAGACCGTTCAATTGCGGTCGGTCGGCAACTGGCCGCATGTGCCGAAGGGCATCGACCCAGGCGCCGGGACCAGCGGGCGATCATCCACGGCCGAGTTGAAGGAACTGGTGACGGTAGAGCCGGCGCAGCGGGAACGGCAGCGACCACCCGGCGGGCAACGATCTTCTTCGGAATCCAGGATGGCAACTGATGGAACACGGCCAACGCCGGGCGTTTTCACGCGAGCCACGGCTCATCCATGGCAGGAAACGCCTGCTTGAGCCGCGGCGTAAACACCAGTTGCGCAAGGAGATGCGTCCATGAAGGTTCACGGAAAGATGCTCGTCAAGAACTTCAAGAAGGCGTTCCACGACGAGTTCGGCGTCGGGATCAACGTCCACAACGGCTTCAGCACCGGCAGCTACGCGGACGACGGCGCCACGCTGGCCTCCATCCGCAGCGACAAGGCGGGCGATGCGTCCGGCGAACTGGACCTGCACGGCAACATGAGCGTCGGCACCGCCGAGAACGCGATCAAGGATGCGCTGGGCTTCAAGGTCCAGATCCTGGACAAGAACGGCGAGAACGCCGACAACGCGGCGCGCCTGTCGTCGCTCCGCTGACGAACGCGCATTCGGTGCCCCGGGGCGGTCGCCCCACGTGACCGCGCGGAGCCGGGCGCCCCGTGGCATTCGCACACACGCCTGGAGAGCACATGGCACGAAGAGCCGACGGCAAGATGGACCGCCGCACGACGGAGTACAAGGAAGCGGCCGCACGCATGAAGAAGGCCCGCGCGGCAGCCGCGCGGCAGCGCGGGCAGGGCACGGCGAAACCCGCCGCGTCGAAGCAGGCCCCGGCGACCGGACGACGCTCGGACGGACGACTGGACCAGCGCACGAAGGAAGGCAAGGAGATGGCCGACCGGATGGCAGCGATGCGTGCGAAGCGTGGCAAGGGCAAGGGATTCTTCAGCTGGCTCTTCGGAGGCTGACCATGGCGAACGACACGATGAAGCTGCTTGACGCGCTGGCGACGATCTGTGCCGCGATGAGTTATGCCGACGGGGATGTCGATCCCGCGGAGATCGCCGCCTTCCACCTGGTCGCGCGCGACCTCGGTGCGAAGCCGATGGCCGCAAGCACCATGATCGGCGATGCCATCGCCCGGGTCTCGGCGCCGGGCGCGAACCCCGAGGACATGATCGCCGCCGCCTGCCGCGGCCTGTCCCGCGCCAACCGACCCGCCCTGTTCGAGGCGGCGACGCACGTGCTGGTGGCCGATGGCGAACTCACGGACGCCGAATGCCTGCGCCTGGGCGCCTTGGCTTCATTCCTGGAGATCCCCGCATCCGCGGTCATCGCATCGGTCGCTTCCGTGGTGCACGGCAATCCCGAACTCGATATCGACGTCACCGACGCGGTTGCGCGCTGACGCGCTCGACCCCTGCCCCGAGACACCCAAGACGAGCATCCCCCCGATGGCATCCGAGACCCAAGGCGAAATCTCCGTCACCGGACAGAAGAAGCTGGTGACGATCCAGTCCGAGTTCACCGGCAAGTTCCCCCAGCTGGGACTCATGTTCTTCTCGCTCGACGAGGCGAAGAAGGCCGAGCAGGGGCAATCGATGAAGCCGCTCCCGACCGACCAGACGGTCGCCAGCGTCCGGACCATGGCCGCCAAGGGCGACCTGTCGATCCACGGCAACACGACGGTCGGCCGGCTCGAAGCGGCCTTCCGCGACGACTACGGCCTCTTCGTGCAGGTCTGCTACATGAAGGAAGGCAAGCCCGTCTACTCCGGTGCATCGCTGGACAGCGTTTCGCTGTCCGAACTCAACCGCCGCGCCGCCGAGCAAGGCCGCGGGGCATTCGCGTATCCCGGGCGCTGACCACGCGTCGCGGCCGAACGAAGGAACCGACAACGTGAGCAACGAGAACCCGCAGGAAGCCGCGCCGCCAGGCGCGGCGACGTCCGCCGCCCCCACCGCGCCGTCCGGTGGCACGGTGCCGCGCCTCAGCCTGATCGACAACCCGATCAAGGGCCTCGAGCAGGACTCGCTGGCGCTGGGGCGCTATGCGCACGCGCTGGCCGAGTTCATCGACAACTGCGACACTCCGGTCACGATCGGCATCCAGGGTGACTGGGGCATCGGCAAGACCAGCCTGCTGCGCATGCTCGAGGAACTGCTGCAGCCGCGCCGTG
>JBIKJV010000089.1:0-10873 GCA_044360755.1 Phycisphaerales bacterium | reverse complement strand
GTCGCCAACATGAGCATCCCGAGCGTCGTGAAGGGCGAGTACGCGATCTTCGCGAACAAGATCATGGTGGTGGACGGCTCGTACAACTTCATCGGGCGCTGGCCGAATGCGCCGATGAGTGTGCAGAAGCTGCGCGTCAACATCGGCACGCAGGCCGACCTGGCGGCGTGGAGCAGCGTCTTCCCGTGGCTCGGCACCGGCATCTGGCTGCAGGCGGGATGCCGCTTCGAGAGCGAGGTCGCGGGCGCGAGCCAGGCCGACCCCGACTCGATGAAGTCCACCTGGATCTACTACCCGTACAGCACGAGCGGCATCATCGTGCAGGGCTCCGCCGCCGGCCAGGTGGCCGCCAAGCGGATGGAGCCGCAGGACTCGATCCGCATGGTCAGCCCGCCGGCATCGCCCTCCGTCTCGGGCGGCTTCACCAACTACACGAGCAACTACGTGCTGACCGGCGTCACGCAGACGCTGAACCCGTTCCGCGTGCGGGCGACGTTCATCCCCCAGCTCTTCACGCGGAACTTCGAGGTTCGCGGCAATTCGACCGTCACGCTGAACGGCGGGACCTACGAGGTGTGGGGTTCGTGGGTGCTGCGCGATTCGCGCATCATCATCAACGGCGATGTCCGCTTCGTGGTCAACCCCAACCTGGCGCTCACCGGGCTGGACTGGCAGAACTCCAGCGTCGAGATCAACCCCAACTCGACCCTCGAGATCTACAACGGATACTCGATGGACGTCCGCAACTGTTGGGTCGGCGGGCGCAGGCAGTACACCTGCACGAACCCGGCGACCGGCGCGACGACCTCGCACGACGGCGACCCGCACCAGCAGGCATGGTTCGGGCAGTTCGCGCCCAACGCCTGCTACGCGACCGCGCCGACATCCCCGCAGTACGTCGAGCCGTGGCGCGTGCGCTTCTACCCGATGTCGCAGTTCCTCTCGAGCTTCTTCCTCTGGGACATCCGCGACAGTTCGGTGGTCGGCTCGCTCTTCCTGCCGACGAACCCGATCCGGCTCTATGGGCGCTCGCAGGTCTACGGGCGCGTGGCGTGCAACCACCTGCTGGTCTACGACCAGGCCAGCTTCTACTACGACCACGCGCTTGACCTGGTGACCGGTTTCACCGAGGGCCGCGCACCCTCGCGCGGCGGCGACCCATCGACGATGTTCCCCGTGCGCGTGCTCACGTACGGCTTCGACGCGGAGAACGCGCGATGAACGGCCCGGCCCGTCGCCCGCACGTCGCGCGTGGCTTCACGCTGATCGAGGCGCTGATCACGGTGGTGATCGTCGCCGTGGCCGCGGGACTCGCCGCGGACCTGTTCCGCGACACGCGGCTGGAGACGCTGGACGCGGCGGTGCGGATCATGCGCGCGGACCTGGAGTACGCGCGCGCATCGGCGCTTGCCTCGCCTTCGGACCCGATCGTGCTGCGGCCCACGAGCGGCGGCACCGGGTACTGGCTTGCGCGTGCCAGCGCGCCGACGACGCCGATCACGGGTCCCAACGGGGCGATCCGCGTCACGTTCGGCGAAGGCAGGGCAGAGACGTGCCCCGGTGTCCGGCTCTCGCTCTCCGGCGGAACGGAGCTGCGGTTCGGCCCGTTCGGTGGCGTGATGGACCCCGTGCCGACGCTGGCGTTCTCTTTATTGGACGGCACCGAGCGTGCCACGGTCGTCCCCGACGCCTTCACCGGCGATGTGAGCGTGACTTACCAGACACAATGACGGTGGAATGGAAGTCGCGGCCGGAAAAGGCCGAAGAGGTCCGATGGACTCCAGGCGTTGCCCCACCCGGGCATGCATGAGGAGTCCGGAGGACACGATGCGACCCGCACATCAGGATCGACGCTTCACGGTCGTTGCCCGACTTCCGCGCTTCGCGGCACTTCTCGCCGCCAACGCGGTCGCATCGATTGCCGCTGCGGTGGCGTCGCCCGCCGCGGCCCAGGCGCCTGCACCCGCGCAGCCGCCCGTGCCCGGCGCGCCTGCGCCTGCTCCCGCCGCGAAGCCGGCTGCCGGCCCCGTCACCGCGAGCGGTGCGCGGCAGAAGCAGCCTGCGCCCGCCGCCGAGCCCGCCTCACCCGAGCCCACCGCGGATCCCGGCCAGGCCGATCCCGTCGCCGAGCCGCGCGGCGCCGTGTGGGGCGTGCCCGGTCCGAGCGCCGCCAACGGCGGCGTCTCCACGCCCATCGCGGGCCCCGGCGCAGCTGGCACCCCGCCCACGGCCGGCCCGACCGCGGCCGGTGCGAACGCCGCGCAACCCGCGCCCGCCGGCGCGCCGCGCCCGGACGCCAAGGTCATCCTGACGCAGGAAGGTCGGTTCACGCTCAGCGCGCAGGCGATCGACATCGCGAAGCTGCTCGAGCTGATCTCGATCAAGGCGCGCCAGAACATCGTGGCCAGCGACAAGGTCAAGGGTTACGTGACCGTCAACCTGTTCGACGTGCCCCTCGAGGACGCGCTGGACGCGATCCTGAACGTCAACGGCCTGGCGTGGCGCCGGCAGGGCGACTTCATCTACGTCTTCACCAGGGCCGAGGTCGACGCGCAGCGCACGCGCGAGCAGCGCATCTTCACGCTGCAGTTCCTGTCGGCCGACGACGCGATCGCGTTCGTCAAGCCGGTGCTCACGGATGGCGGAAGCGCCGTCGCGCTGGGCAAGGTGGAGCAGGGCTACCTGCCGACCGTCGAGAACGGCGGCGCCGACGGCTACGCGTTCGCGGCCAAGGTGATGGTGAGCGACTATCCCGACGTCATCGAGCGCGTGGCCAAGATGGTGGCCGAGCTCGACACGCCGCCCAAGCAGGTGCGCGTCGAGGCCACGATCCTGACCGCGGACCTGACGGACGACACCGCCTTCGGCCTGGACATCAGCGTCGTCGGCAACATCAACTTCAACGACGTCACCTCGCCGCTCGCGGCGTTCGACGACGTCTTCAGCGGTGCCGTCAAGCCCGACACGCCGGCCACCGCGAACGCGGCCTCGCTCTACCCGACGTCCAGCGGCCAGCCCTCGCCCACGGGCCAGATCGGCGTCGTGACCAACGACGTGGCGGTCTTCCTGCGCATGCTGGACCAGGTGGTCGACACCAACGTCCTGGCGCGCCCCTCGGTGACCGCCCTCAACCGCCAGCGTGCGCAGGTGCTGGTCGGCGAGCGCATCGCGTACCTCTCGACCACCCAGACGCAGACCTCGACCACCCAGGAAGTGAAGTACCTGGACGTCGGCGTCAAGCTGATCTTCCGGCCGTTCGTCTCGCCGGACGGCATGGTGCGGCTGGAGCTTGCGCCGCAGGTCAGCACGGCGCGCATCAAGAACATCGACGCCGCCGGCGGCAGCAAGGCCACCGTCCCCGACGAGATCTCGCAGGAGCTGCGCACCAACGTGCGCGTGAAGAGCGGCCAGACGATCGTGCTGGGCGGGCTGTTCCGCGAGCAGTCGGTGACCACCAACCGCCAGATCCCGGGCCTTGGCGACCTGCTGCCCGGCGCCTTCAGCGGCGCGAGCTCGGCGGTCATCAAGCAGGAGATCATCTTCCTGATCACGCCGACGGTGATCGAGGACGCGCAGGACTACCAGCAGGGCGAGAAGGCGCTGCAGGTGGCCGAGGCGGCCCGCGTCGGTTCGCGCGCAGGCCTGCTGCCGTTCTCGCAGACGCACCTGGCCGGCGCCTACCAGGTGCAGGCGATGGAGGCGTGGAAGGCCGGCGACCGCTCGGCCGCGCTCTACTACGTCGACCACGCGCTCCGGCTGCAGCCGGCCTCGCCGTCGATGATCGAGCTGCGCGAGGCGATCCGCACCGACCGCAAGGACCTGCACTCCACCGAGTTCGACGCGATGACGCTGCTCTCGCCCGCCGTGGCGGGGCAGAGGGGCTGGGTGGCGCCGCCCACCGACGCCGACCGCGCCAGGGACATCCCGCCGATGGTGGACAACGACTTCCGTCCGCATGACCCGCTTCCGCTGCCCGACCTCGAGGCTCCCTCGATGCCCGGCGAGCGGAACTTCCGCCGCGACGTGCCGGCCCCCGCGCCGGCTCCCGCGCAGCCCGATCCCGCCACGAAGGAGCCGAAGCCATGATGCCCCGCACCCTGGTCCTCCCCGCCATCGCCCTGGCCGCCTGCGTCGCGGCGCTGCCTGCATGCACCGGTCCCGTTCACTCGCAGCAGGTGCGCAACGAGGCGCGTGACCGCTACGACCGTGCCTCGGCGCAGGTCGCCTACGACCAGTCCCGGCAGTCGTTCCAGTCCGGCCAGTTCGAGCAGGCGCTCGGCAACATCGACAAGGCGATCGCCCGCTTCCCGAAGGAGTCGTCGTATTTCCTGCTGCGTGGCCGGATCCTCCACGAGATGGCACGCGTCGACCAGGCGCGCGATGCCTTCGCCAAGGCGGCCGAGCTTGACCCCAAGAAGCCGGAGCCGCACTACTTCCTGGGCGTGATCCACCAGCGCTGGCGCGAGAACGACCAGGCACTGGCCGAGTACGCCGAGGCAGCGAAGCTGGACCCGACCAAGCTGCACTACGTGGCCGCCGAGATCGAGATGCTGACCATCATGGGCAAGCACGACGACGCGGAGTCACGCCTGGCGTCGGTGCAGCAGCGCTTCGAGTTCAGCCCAGTGATCGACCGGCTCCATGCCGACGTCGCGAAGGTGAAGGGCGACCACGCCGGCTGCGCGTCAAGGCTCGAGCGTGCCGCGATGCGCGAGACCAGCGCGCCCGACGTGATCGAGGAGCTCGCCTTCGCTCGTTACTCGAAGGGCGACTGGCAGGGCTCGCTTGCGGCGCTGGACGATCCGGCCTTGGCCAAGGTCCGCACGCGCCCCGACCTGGTGCGCCTGCGCGCCCGAGACCTGCTGCTGCTGGGCCGCAACGCCGAGGCGCGCGATGCGCTGCTGGCATTGCGCGGCGATGCGGACGCCAAGGGCCGCAACACGCTGCTCCTGGGGCATGCCGCATGGCGCCTGGGCGACTGGGGCCGCCTGCGCGAGTGCGGCGAGACGCTGGTCCGCCTGCATCCCGAGCTGGCCGAGGGCTTCATGTTCGTGGGCGCCGCGGCGAATGCCGCCGGCGAGGGGGATCATGCGATCGCCATGTTCGAGCAGGCCGTCACGCGGGATCCCGAGCGTGGGATCACCCGCAAGCTGCTGCAGCAGGTGACGGCCAACGCCCGTCGCCTGCCGGGCGGCGTGGCGGACGCCGCCGCGGCAGGCGCGATCCGCAGCGAGGCCCCGTGAGCCCGAGCCGCGGGTGGATGCGGGGCGGTCCGCGCGTGCGCCGCTGGGTGGCGCGCGCAGCGATGGTGGCGGTGACCGGGCTTGCGCTCGCGGGCGGCGTCTTCGCGTACGGGTGGTTCGTCGACCCGGCGTTCCTGGTGGTCCCGCTGCGGCAGGTGGCGCTGTGGAGGCTGGGGATCGAGCTGCGCACGGTCGATTCCGGCGGCGTGCGGTGGCCGTACCTGGCCGCGGGGCCGCGGGCTGGCGCGCCGATGGTGTTCCTGCACGGCTTCGGCACCAGCAAGGAAGCCATGATGCAGATGATGGCGCACTTCGCCGGCCGTGGTTGGCGATGCGTCGCGCCCGACATGCCGGGCTTCGGCGAGCACCCGTGCCACGACGGAGTCCGGATGGACGGCGCGTTCTACGCGGCCGCCGTCGGGGGATTCATGGACGCGGTGGTCATGCCCAGCGCGACGGTCGTCGGCACGTCGATGGGCGGCGCGGTGGCCGCCGAGCTGGCGATCGACGACCCGCGCCGCGTGGACGCGCTGGTTCTGCTCTCGCCGGCGGGCGTTGAGCCGCCGATCCGCAACGCCTTCATGCGCCGCGTGGATTCCGGCGAGAACCCGCTGGACATCGCCGACGAGCGCGCCTTCGACGACGTGATGCGCACGGTGTTCCTGCGGCCGCCCACGGTGCCCAGCCCGTACCGCCGATGGTTCGTGGCCGAGGCCGTGCGCCGCCGGCCCTGCACGCTGGCGATCGTGGAAGCGATCAAGCCGTTCCTGGAGGACGGCCTGCGTGGACGGATGGCCGCGATCGCGGCACCGACGATGGTGCTCTACGGGTCGGCCGACGCGGTCACCGACCCCTCGATGCGGCAGGTGTTCGCCGACGAGGTCCCGTCATGCCGCGCCGTGGTCGTGCCCGACGCGGGGCACGTCGCCTTCAGCGACAACTGGCCCGCGGTGCGGGCCGAGATGGAGTCGTTCCTCGGGGCGCCCCGCGTGCGCAGCGCTCAGCGGTAGACGTCGGGCTGCTGGCCCGTGGGCGTGCCGCCGATGCGGCGCGTCGTCGCGCGCGAGCCCGATTCCGTGGCGGGCGGCGTGGCTTCGGTGCGCGCGGCCGCTGGCGTGGCGGCGGCGGATGCCGTGCCCGAGTTCGCCGCGATGATGCGGTCCAGCCGCGACACCAGCGCCGTCTGCCCGACCGGCGGCTTGACCTTGCCGTCCAGGATGTCCCACGCGGTGACGCCCTCGCCGTAGGTCTCGGTGTTGAGCTTCTCGTCGATGCCGAAGCCGGCGCCGCCGAGGGCCGCCGACGCGAAGCACCCCGACGAGACGACGTAGGCGTGGACGCGGTCGCCCGCCGAGACTTCCTTGGTGGTGCCCGACGCGTCGCCGAACGAACCGCTGGCGCGCGCGACGAAGTAGCGGCCCTTGGCGACGAAGGCGTCGACGGCCTCGTCGGTCTCGAAGACCAGGACGACGCTGCGGCCCTCGCCGCCGATCGTCAGGCCCAGGCTCATGCTGGTGAGCGTGATGGCGCAGGGCGCCGACCAGCCACCGGAGGTGCGGCGGAGCAGCACGCCCGATCCGCCCTGGCCGGAGATGACCAGGCCCCACTGCGAGCCGTCGACGATCGCGACGCCGCGCGCGTTCCGGAAGACCTCGGGGTCGACCGGCTTGCCCGAGCCCTGCACCTCGGAGAGGGTGCCGATGCTCTGGGTGATGCGGTCCGGCATCGTCGGGCTGCAGCCGACGAGGGCGGCGAACGCGGCGGCGGCCAGTGCGGGGGCGAGGAAGTTCGTGCGGCGCGGTTCCGTGCGCATGGGGTGTCCTTTCGGGCGCGCGCGGCATGCGCGGCGTCCGGCCCTCAATCGGCAGGAATTGCCGGGGTCCGTGAATCTGGGGCCGGGCAGCGGGCCAGGGGCGCGGTGCCCCCGGCCCGGGTGCCCCGATCGGTCACTTCTTCTTGCCGCCCAGCGTGTCGCCCAGCCCCTTGAAGGCGTCGCCGATGGCCTTCCCGGCCTCGCCCATGGCCTTGGTGGCGCCTTCGAGCGCCGTCCCGGCGGCCTTGGCCGAGTCCATCACGCCCTGGCCGATCGCGGCGGGCAGCTTGTTGCCTGCCTGCTGGACGACGGCGGCCATGGTGGCCTCGAACACCTTCGACGTCACCTGCTCGGCCAGGCCGTCGCCCGACGCGTTGGTGCGGATGTCGTTCACCTCCAGGCGGTCCAGGGTGACGGCGACCGGGATCGCGTCGCCCGCCAGCCCGGTCGATTCCGATGCGTGCACCGACACCCGCTCCAGGAGGAGCTTCCGGATCACCAGCGAGACCTGCGGGCCGGCGGCCTTCGGGGCAGGCTTCTCGGCCGGGGCCGTGTCGCCGGACTTCAGGCCGTCGATGATCGCCGAGACGTTGTTGGTCGTGCCCTTCTGTTCGAACCAGATGCCGACGTCGCGCACGCCGACCAGGTCGACGACCACCGCGCTCGAGGTGGAATCGGACGAGATGTCGACGCTGGCCTCGCCGGCCTTCAGCGCCAGCGGCGACTTGAAGCCCGGCGGGTTCGAGACGGCCAGCCCGCGCACGGTCGCGCGGCCCTCGAAGAAGTCCAGTTCGACCGCGTCGACCTCGACGGGCACGCCCAGCGCGCGGCCCGCGGCGGCGCGCACCACGGCCGTGGCGATCGTGTTGCGCGCCAGATAGAGGACGACGACCAGGATGACGAGCAACGCGGCAAGACCGGCCAGAACCTTGAGCAGCAGCTTCATGGCCCCGAGGCTAGCGATGGGGCCCGCGGGCCGTCAACGGGGAACGTGCCGCGCCCGGCCTCGGCTCAGCCGGCCTTCGCCCGCGGGGCGAACGGCGCGCAGATGGTCGCCCCGGGCATGATCGCGTGGCGGATCGCCGCGACCAGCGCACGTGCGTCCACGGGCTTGCACAGGTAGTCGGTGCAGCCGGCTTCCATGCAGCGCTCGCGGTCTCCGGGCATCGCGTGCGCGGTCAGTGCGATGATCGGCGCGCGCTCGCCGGACGCCACCAGGCGGCGGACCGCCTCGTAGCCGTCCATCACGGGCATCTGCATGTCCATCAGCACCACGTCGTGCCCGTCGACGCGCGTGGCGCGGGCCATGCGCTCGACGGCCTGTGCACCGTTCTCGACCACCGTCACCGCCGCACCCGCGCGTTCCAGGTGGAAGCGGATCAGGCGCTGGTTGTCGGGGCCGTCCTCGGCCAGCAGGATCCGCACGCCGGCCAGCGGCTGCCGTGCGGCGCCCGGGAGCGTCCCGTCGCCGTGGCCGTCGGCCGGCGCCGCGTCGCCCAGCCTCGCCGCGCGCGCGCCCGACAGGTCGCCGGCGTCCACCGTGAACGTGAAGGTGCTGCCCATGCCCGGCGTGCTGCGGACGTCGATGCGACCGCCCAGCATGTCGACGCAGCGCCGCGTGATGGCCAGGCCAAGTCCGGTGCCGCCGAATCGCCGCGTGGTCGAGGAATCCGCCTGCACGAACGGCCGGTAGAGCCGCGAGAGCTGCTCCGGCGACATGCCGATGCCGGTGTCCGCGATCTCGAAGGCCAGCTCCGAGCCGGTGCCGGCAGGACGGCGGACGGTCAGCGTGACGGCGCCGTGCTCGGTGAACTTCAGCGCGTTGCCCAGCAGGTTGATCAGCACCTGGCGCAGGCGCGTCGGGTCGGTGGAGATCTCCTCCGGGACGTTGCCGTCCAGCATCAGGCGCAGCGCGATGCCCTTCTGCCGGGCGCGATCGTCCATCATGCGCAACGCGTCGTGCACGATGTCCAGCGTCCGCACGCGCTGGCGGTCGACCTTCATCTGCCCGGCCTCGATCTTCGAGAGGTCCAGGATGTCGTTGATGATCGCCAGCAGGTGCCGCGCATTGCGACGGATCGCGTCGACCGACTCGTCGCGGCTGGGGGCGTTCGGGTTGCCGTCGTCGTGGTCGGCAAGCAGGTCGACGTAGCCCAGGATCGCCGTCATCGGGGTGCGGATCTCGTGGCTCATGTTGGCCAGGAACTCGGACTTCGAGCGGTTGGCGGCGTCGGCGTCGTTTCGCGCGGTCAGCAGCGCGATGCGCGCGCGTCGCTGCGACCGTGCCTGCCACCACAGGACGCAGCTCAACCCCGCCAGCGCGGCGATCGTGGCCGTCGTGGCCAGCGCCATCAGCGTGGCCCGGCGCGCCTCGGCGGCCACCACGGACGCCGGCGCCAGTCCGACCACGCCGACCGATCCGCCCTGGACGGTTCGCACGCCGCGCACGGGGTACGCCGCCGCCACGTGCTCGCCGATCGAGACGAATGCGGAGTCGGCGTCGCCGCTGCGGAACGGGCCAAGCAGGGCAGCCAGCGACTCGCGCCGCGCGGGGGAGCCGACGCGGCCGCGCTGGATGTCCTCGTCGAAGACACGGCCATCCTCGCCGACCAGCATGATGCGTGCCTCGGGGAGCTCGGGTGCGTTCATGAGCGGCGCCAGGCGCTCGAAGCGCATGCGAGTGGAGACTGCGCCCAGCCTCTCGCGGGTGGCCGGGTCGACCACCGGCACGCTGCATGCGATCGAGAGGCCCACCGAGTCCCACAGCGCGCGCGTGAAGTCGCAGTCTCCCTGGAACTCGATCACCGGTCCGGGTGTGCCGCCGCGGATGCAGTCGCGCACCACCGGGCGTCCGGAGATGTCCTGGCCGACCAGGCTGGCGACCCGTGCGGCATCGAACGGCTGGCCCGCGGCATCGACGGTGTTGAGGGCGAGCACGCGGCCGTCGCGGTCGACCAGGACGACGACGTCGACCTCGGTGGCGCGCCGGATCTCCTGGTTGGCGATGCGCCCGAGCGCGGCGGCGTCGTTGCGCCGGAACGCGTCGACGACGGCAGCATCCACGGCGATCAGCGACGTGCGCTGCGTGGCAGGAAGCACGGCCTGCGCGACGCGGTCGCGCGCGGAGCCGGCGACCGCGCGCAGCGCGCGGGCCGCCTCCGGTGCATCCTGCGGTCCGGCCTCGCGCCGCGCCTCGGTCGCGGCCGCGCCGCCGATGCGCAGGTCGCTGACCACGAAGGCCGCGCCCGCGCACGCCACGGCCGTCACCGCCGCCGCAAGCGCGACCATGCGACCCCTTCCTCCCAATGCCCTCGCAAGCAACGACGCCACGTCACACCTCCGTCGGCGCTCACCGCCGCGCCCTTCCCGGGCAACATCCCCCAACGGCAGATCAGGTTGGAACGCGGCCCGTTCAGGTCTCCGCACACCATCGGTACGGCAGGGGCCCGAGTCAAGCCGACGTCGCGATTCGCCCCGTGTTCGCGCAGGTTTGCCTGCGCGCGTGCACGGACCAACGGTCCGGGAAGTGCGGCGATCGACCCGGATGCCCGTCGCGCGCCCGCAGGACGGGGGTAGATTCCCCTGATGCCCAGCCGTCGTGCAATCGCAGCGTTCGCGTTCGCCATCGTGTCGCTCGCTGCGGGCTGTGCGGGCCCCGGTCCCGGCGGCTCGCGCCCGGCGCCGGCCGCGAGCCTGGCCAAGCCGACGGGCCCCGACCAGGCCTTCAAGTGGCGCCGGCTGGCCTGGCTGGACGAGCGAGGCGAGGTGACCAACGCGCAGATCGAGCGCGCGCGTGCCGAGCGCGACGCGAACATCG